>NC_017094.1:959826-1279769 GCF_000284315.1 Leptospirillum ferrooxidans C2-3
CATTTGTTGTCACTCAGCTATATCCGTCTCCGGATCTTGCGGACAGACTTTTCCGGAAGAGAAGGACAGGAGAGTCCATTATAGCAGAGGTTGCGGCATATTCGTTCCAGGAGTTTGGGGGAAGAGGAAAGAGAAGATCCGATCCGCCTGTCCCTGAGGAAGGAGGATCGGATTGTGTTTTCGTGAAAAGTGAAATGGCTTGAAAGCCAAAAAAATGGATGTTAGTCCATGGAAGGGTAGTCGGTATAGCCTTTTACGCCTCCACCGTAGAATGTTGTTGTATCGATCGGATTGAGATGTACCCCTTTTTTGAATCGCTCCACCAGATCGGGGTTGGCCAAAAAAGGACGTCCGAATGCTACGAGATCCGCAAGGCCACTTTTGAGAACATTGTTTCCTTTCTCCCGGTTATAATCGCCCGCGACAATGAGTGTTCCTGAGTAAAGTGGACGAAAAAATCGGGCAGAGAGGTCCGGAGTTGGATGCTCTCCCTCCTGAATGGCAGGTTCTATAAGGTGAACATAGGACAGATTCAACTTCGAAAGTTTTTGCAGGACATATCCAAAGGTTTTCTGGGGGTTGCTATCGTTCATGTCGTTGAAGGTTCCCCCTGGTGAAAGCCTGATCCCGATGTTCTGACTGCCCCATACGCTTGTCGCAGCCTCGATAACTTCGAAGAGAAACCGCGCCCGGTTCTCGAGACTTCCCCCGTAAAGATCTGTCCTCTGATTGGTGCTGTCTTCCAAAAACTGGTCGATGAGGTAGCCATTGGCTCCATGAATCTCAACACCATCAAACCCGGCTTCCTTGGCGTTTCTGGCAGCCGTTTTGTATTGTTCGACTATTTGGGAAATCTCGGAAAGTTCCAGCGCGCGGGGCGTTGGGATCTCTTTAGGTCCTGTGGGTGTATAGGTTGTCATTCCCCTTGGAGCGATGGCCGATGGAGCAACCGGGAGATTTCCCTGGAGGAAATCAGGGTGGGAAATCCTGCCAACATGCCAAAGCTGGAGGTAGATAACCCCACCTTTTTTATGGACGGCTTCTGTGACCTTTTTCCATGCGGCAATCTGTTCGGGCGAATGGATACCAGGTGTCTGAATATAGCCTTGTCCCCCGGGAGAGATCTGGGTCGCTTCTGTGATGATCAAACCTGCCGTTGCCCTTTGCTCATAGTAAGTTGCCATCAAGGGAGTGGGGGTGTTGCCTTCTCCAGCGCGACTTCTGGTCATTGGTGCCATCACCATCCTGTTTCGGAGGGTTGTTGTGCCAAGCTGGTATGATGAGAACAAGTCAACTGCGTTTTGGTTCATGGGGAAAATCTCCTTCTATGGGTGATGGGTCAGACGGAATCAGGTTATTGATTCCATTTCGTTTATCAGGGAATCCCTTCGATCAATGCCGAAAGGGGAATCTGTTCAAGTGTTTTTTTAAGTGAATTCGTAACGGATTGAAAAACCGGGGCGATCAGCCTGTGCATATTAATGCTGACTGGACAGTCTGTATTGGGTGGGTTGGGATTGAATGCAAAAACTTCTCCCTGATCCACTGCTTCAAGAATGTCCAGAAGAGTAATCGATTCAGGAGCTCTGGACAAAGATACCCCTCCAGCTCTCCCTTGTCGTGAGATCACCAATCCCGCTTTTTTAAGATCCACCAGAAGTCTTCTGACAACAACAGGGTTGGTCTTGACACTCGACGCCAAAAGCTCCGAACTGATCCACTGACCTTCCAGCAGATCCGCCCGGGGCGGTTGTTTGGGAATATATCCGAGTCCCACCATGATGTGTGTTGCCACTGCGAATCGGCTACTTTGAATCATACTGTAACCTTAACTGTTACATTTAATGAAGTCAATGATCTCCAGAAATGGAAGATAGAAGGGGAGCGGGTAAGAAAGTCCTTTGAGATTGAGTGGTTTCTGACAAGGGAATGGGGATATTTCATAAAAGAGAGTCTGTATGGTCGGACAGGGTTGATTGTCTTACAAGAATGCGGTCTGTTTGAGAATTCCTTCAGGAATTCTTTTCAGCGGCTCCCTTTGGGGGTTTACGCGATTGCTCCGTCATCACTCTGAAAGGATGAGGATTCTTGTCGATGGAGAGGGAGCTTGCTATGTCGCAATAGGAAGCTTTCAAGAGAGACAGGTGTTCCTGCAAGAGTTTCAAGCCTGCTGGCGATTGAGCTTCTGGCCATTGTTTCGGCATTGTCGATTGAGACGTTCCTCAAGAGTATCCATGCCTGCTCTTCTTTTGGATCCCAAAAAAAAGGTTCGTCCATCCTGGTTTTTTCCGCAATGCCCTTGAGTGTTGAAGCGCTTGCCCTTATGGGAAGGAATGTGATCTCGGAGGTTTCATGGCGAATCTTCGAGACGAGAGACTCTGCCTGCCGGATATCAAAACCGGCCGGGTTTAGCCATTGTCTGGCATAGCGGTACTGGGGGGACCAAGTGAAGGTCCTGACACTTTCGAGAATCAAAAGGGACATTTTCTGGAGAACTTTTCTGTATGTCGCAAGTCCGGTTCTCTTGAGGAATTCGGCATTGGCCGAGACGGAAACGACCGGGAGAACCCTGGCACATCTCAAAAGGGTGTGGATCCAGAGATGCTCGAGGGTTTTTTGGCTTCCTTCAAGTGTTGATCCCCAGATTCTTGGCATAACGGAAAAGTTTTGAGGCAATCCGGGAAGTTTTTCGGAGTCGGTTCCCGGAGGAACTCCGATGGGAGTTCCATGGGCTGTTCTGAACAGGATTCCGGGCTCATATCGTTGTCTGTACTCCGATTGAAAAGCTCCGAGAGCCGTCGTGCAAAGGGTTTCCTCATCGAGACGTGTCAGCCAGCTCGTGATTTCCTGCTGTATCTTGGTGTCGTCACTAAAAAAATCCGGACTTTTGACTACGGAAGGGTCTAATCCTTTCCCTTCCGGCACAAAAATAACATGAATGCCATTTTCAAACTTTCTGGCGGAGATCCCCATCCTGGGAGGAAGCGTCAGATCTTTTCTCCGGACCTTGAAGAGGATGTGAGCCTTCTTTTCTGAAAAAATCTGGTTCCGGAAGTCGTCAAATGTTCGTGTTTCAGTGGCGGGTAGGATGTCAGAGAGTTCGGAAAAAAAGAGATCCTGGGCCTTCAGTGTCGGCATGGTTGAGAAAAGAGGGGGCAAATTGTCAGATCGGTAGATGAGATCCCCTCCCTTCGAAAATCCCATATGCCATGATCCGTCCGGAAGTCCTCCGGCGTTGGCTTCGAGTCCACTGCCCACCTTGTCTGGCGCATAGAGGACAGGGGCCTGACTCATGAGTGGATGCTGGGACGCCATGATCCTCAAGGATGCTCCTCTGTTCTGGCCGATAGAAAAAACAATTCTCAAGAATCATAAGGTTATGGATCGCTGTATGCAAATTGCGTCCTATTTTTTGACCTCCAAATGCTGAGTTTGTTTTTTCAGGGTTTATTTTTCATAAAGGTGCCAACCGAGAGGCTGACGCCTTTTATCCGTTGTCTTTTGACACCGAATAAAAGTATGATCGGGGCTTGATGCGTCGCTTCGCCCGGTCTTTACAGGAGAACTTAGGGGAAGCGGCTGCCGGGAAAGAATTCGGGGAGGGGGTTTATGTCGGTGATGCCAGGCCACACATTTCAGGAGATGATTCTTTCCCTCAAGGGGTACTGGGCCAAAGAGGGTTGTTTGTTGCCGGAGCCATGGGACATGGAGATGGGGGCGGGAACCTTTCATCCTGAAACATTCTTTGGGGCTCTTGGTCCCCGAAAGAAGAAAGCCGCCTATCTGCAGCCCTGTCGCCGGCCGACAGACGGGCGTTATGGGGAAAATCCGAACAGGCTTCAACGATATTACCAATTTCAGGTGATTCTCAAACCATCTCCCCTTGAGCCCCAGACTTTGTACCTGAAGAGCCTTGAATCACTGGGAATCAAGCTCGAGGACCATGATATCCGTTTTGTCCATGATGACTGGGAATCTCCGACCCTTGGTGCATGGGGACTTGGCTGGGAAGTATGGCTGGACGGGATGGAGGTGACCCAGTTTACCTACTTTCAGGAGATTGCCGGAATCCCTCTCTCCCCGATCACAGTCGAGATTACCTATGGCCTTGAACGTCTCGCGATGTACCTTCAGGGTGTGGAAAATGTTTATGATCTGGCTTATTCGGGAGATGTCAGCTATGGGGATGTCCATCTTGAAAATGAACGTCAGCAGTCCCATTTCAATTTTACAAAGGCACCGGTTGAGGAACTCCGAAATTTCTTCTCCCATGTTGAAGAACAGTCAACCCAACTGGTTGAAGAAGGGCTTTATCTGCCGGCGTATGAGATGGTCCTGAAGATGTCCCATACCTTCAATTTGCTTGATGCCAGAGGCGCTGTGAGCACCTCTGAACGTCAGAGATTCATTGGAAGGGTTCGCGGCCGGGCCAGGGCGGTGGCGCTTTGCGCCATGGAGATCTGGTCGGGAAACGGGGGTAAGGACCTGTCCGGGGAGGATGTTCGATGATGTTCGATGATTCTTTTCCCAAGCCGACCCATGCCCTGGATCATGCCGCGCTTTTTGAGGTGGGATGTGAAGAGTTGCCCGCTGGCCTTCTCCCCGGAATCAGGGAGGCTCTTTTTGCGGGAGCCAAAAACCTGAGAAAAGAATTTCGTCTGGGAGATGGAGATGTCAGGGTTTATGCGACACCCCAACGCTTGATTGTTTTTTTGCTGGATCTCCCGGAGAGGCAGGAAGCCCGTGTCGAGCGGGTAATGGGTCCTCCTGCAAGGCTTGCGGGAACGCTTCCGGACCACCCTTCCCCACAGGCGGCCGGTTTTGCCAAAAATCAGTCGGTATCCCTGTCCAGCCTCTTCTTTCTGGAGACACCGAAAGGTTCTTATCTGGCCGTCGATCGCAGTTTGCCGGTCTTTTCGACCAAAGAGGTTCTTCCTGAACTTTTCTCAAGACTCCTGAAGGAGTTGCCTCTCTCTCGCTCGATGCGATGGGGAGAGGGAGCAGGTCCCTTTCTCAGGCCGATTCTTTGGATTCTGGCGTTGTTTGGCGAGGACGTGGTTCCTGTTGGTGTGTGCGGACAAAACTCCGGGAATCAGACGAGAACACCAAGGTCGATGGGGTTTCTGGAGCAAACGGTCCACCATGTCAGCCATTATGCCGGTTTGATTTCAGACTGGCCCCTGACTGTCGACACCGGTCTCAAGAAAAAAATGATTTGTCAGGAAATCGATACAACCGTCAGAATGGAATCCGATAGTGGTCTTTTGCCCCACGGGGCTGTATGGGTCTATGACGAGGAACTTCTTGTAGAGGTTGCAGATCTGGTTGAGCAGTTCCGGGCGGTCGTTGGAACGTTCCCCTCCGGATTTCTGGAGCTTCCTCAAGAGTTGATCCAGACGGTTCTTCGCGTTCACCAGCGGTATTTTATCTTGAAAGACAAATCGGGAAACACCCTTCCCAATTTTGTGTGCGTTGCGGGAAATCCGCGAGCGAATCTCCATGTGATCCGGTCCGGATACGAAAAGGTGGTTCGCGCAAGACTTGAGGATGCGCAGTATTATTTTGACCGTGACCGGAAACGATCCCTCTCTGACTTCTCCCGGGACCTTTCGGGGCTGAACCTCTTTCCGGGATCCGGAACCTATCTGGATCATGCGCGCGCCACGAGAGACTTGTCGGACTGGTTCCTGGACCATGTTATTGACGAGACTGGGCTTTCCAGGGCTGATTTGTCCAGGATGCTGGGACGGATTTCCCCAGTTTACAAGGCCGACCTTGCAACAGGGCTGGTCCGGGAATTTACGGAGCTTCAGGGCGTGATCGGCGGCCATTACTGGAAATGGGAAAATCGCGACCTCATTGTGAAACAGGATTCGGAGTCGGAAAAGATTCTTCTTGAAGCCAGGGCCATTGCTGAACACTACCACCCCCGTTTTTCGGGAGATTCCCTACCGGAATCTCTCCTGGGGAGGATCCTGGCAGCATCCGACAAATACCTGTACCTGGTGGCAGCATTCAAGGCCGGGCTGTCTCCTAGCGGATCGGAAGATCCCTACGCGGTCAGGCGCGCAGGAACGGGGTTGATCGCGATCGTAGCGGACAGTGGCTGGTCACTTTCAGTCAATGACCTTGCCTTGAGATCGGCCGGGGTTTTTGGAGAAAACGATTGTTATCTGCCTCTTCTCAACTTCTTTCTGGAACGTCTGGAAAACCTGCTGGGGAAGGATGCCCCGATTCTTCTTGTCCGCGCGGCCCTGGTTTCTCCATCTGAACCGATTGCCTTGTCCTGTCGAAGATTGTCCTTTCAAAAAACGATCCTTTCCGATCCATCCCTTCCCGTTCTGGTGACTCTCTATAGCCGCATTGCCAATATTCTCGATAAAGGTGGCCGACAACCGCAAGACATCCGTCCGGAACTTCTGGTCGAACCCGCCGAGACATTTTTGTGGGATCAAGTCGTGTCATTGGGTCTCTCCGGACAAGGTGGCTGGTCTCTATTGGGCGAAGCCGGGGAGTTTGACGAGATCTGGAGGAGATCGCTGCTTCTGGTCGATCCTGTTACAAAGTTTTTTGAGTCGGTCCTCGTGAATGCTCCGGAGGAGACTCTGAGAGCGAATCGTCTGGCCTTGCTTGGGACGATCCTGTCAGGACTTGAAATTTTGGGAAAACTGTCGTTTCTGACTCAGCTGTTGCTTCCTTCCCAGGAAGGAGCCGGGGAGAGCAAGTCCGGGTGACAAGTCCTATGGCGGATGACGAGAAGTGGATGAATATGGTGCTATCCCTTGCCCGGAAAGGGGACGGGACTGTTGCACCAAATCCTTGTGTCGGAGCGGTTGTCGTGTCGAGGGGGAAACTGGTCGGAAAAGGCTTCCATCAGCGTCCCGGATTGGCTCATGCCGAAGTTTGTGCTTTGGCTGAAGCCGGGCCCAAGGCGATGGGAGGAGATCTTTATGTCAACCTCGAACCTTGTTGCCATTTGAAAAAAAGAACACCACCCTGTACGAAGGAGATCATCCAGAGCGGAATACAACGCGTGGTGATTTCCACACTCGATCCAAACCCCGAGGTTTCAGGCGATGGGGTGAAGGAGCTTCAGCGGGCTGGTATTGATGTGTCGGTCGGTATCTTTTCCAAAAAGGCGTTCGAGTTGAATCGGGGTTTTTTTTCCCTGATGAAGAACAGGCGCCCATTTATTACCCTGAAAGGCGCCGCAAGTATCGATGGACGAATTGCGACATCTTCTGGAGATTCCCAGTGGATTTCCGGAGATCGCTCTCTTCTTCTGGCCCATCAGCTGAGAAATACTCACGATGCCATTCTCGTCGGGGTCGGGACAATCCTTTCTGATGATCCGCTTCTGACGACCCGAATCCCCGGAAAGAAAACCCGCAATCCGGTTCGGATCATCCTGGATTCCATGGCGAAGACACCTGTCAACTCCCAGGCAGTCAAGACGATTTCAGAAGCAGCGCTATGGATCGTTGCGGGTCAGGAGGCTCCCTCAAAAAAAATCATGGAACTCCAGTCTGCCGGGGCGACAGTGATTCAGTGCCAGATGGATGCAATGGGTCGGCTTGATCTTTTTGAGTTGATGAACCATCTGGTGGAACGTCGCATCCTGACGCTTCTGGTAGAGGGTGGTGGACACGTGACAGGTTCATTCCTTTCCAGCAGGTTGGTGGACCGGATCCGTCTGGTGGTTGCTCCATTGGTGATAGGTGGCGATGATTCAATCAACTGGGTCGCAGGAGGAGATTCTCCCGGGATGCTCAAGGAGGCCCAGCGATTTTCTGTGCCGATCAGGCCAACACGTCTGGGGTCGGACGTCTTGTTGTCGCTTGATCTTTGGGATGAAAAAACGATGGTTTCAGGACGTTCCGACAAGGAGGATTCAGATGTTTTCGGGGATCATTGAGACCGTTGGTGTTTTGATGGAGACAGAAAAAAAACACGGTGGCATGCATCTCGTCTTTGGGGGTGTTTCCTTTGCGGGAGAGCTTGTCATCGGAGAGTCTATCGCCATAGACGGGGCCTGCATGACGGTGGTCCGGTCTGATGGTGAACGAATGTCCTTCGATGTCGACCTGTCTCTTGAAACTCTTTCCGTAACCCAAATGGGCAGCTGGACTCCCGGCAGAAGAGTGAATCTGGAACGGGCCCTCCGCCTTTCGGACCGTCTGGGTGGTCATCTTGTCCTGGGACATGTGGATGATACAGGGTGGCTGATATCCCGTCGTGATGAGGGAGGCACAACTTTTTTGACGATTGGTGTCCCCATTCGCCATGCGTCTCTTCTGATCCCAAAGGGATCCATTACCGTTGACGGGATCAGCCTGACCGTGAATGCCCTTTCGGATTATCCCGAAGAAGAAAGCGTCCATGTGGAGCTTGCGATCATCCCCCATACATTGTCGGCAACGAATATCGGAGAGAGAAAACCCGGCGACCTTATCCACATTGAGTTTGATGTTGTCGGTAAATACATCCTCCGTGCAGGCAGCATCGAAAAAAGTGGTGATGGAACATTCCGGCCACTTTGATGATATCAGCCTGGAGTTACCGTTTTGAACGCATTTCCAGGGAGCAGATCCCTGAAAAGTTTACGTATTATAAGGGGCTTTCCGGAGTCCACTGGAAGGGGAGCGAATCCGGCTGACTTTATGAGCGAAGGATTTTGACCGGAAATCAGAACCCATTCAACAAGATGTCTGACATCCTTCATGCTCTCTGAGT
Organism: Leptospirillum ferrooxidans C2-3; assembly: GCF_000284315.1. NCBI lineage: Bacteria > Pseudomonadati > Nitrospirota > Nitrospiria > Nitrospirales > Nitrospiraceae > Leptospirillum > Leptospirillum ferrooxidans. The sequence continues at coordinate 968,560 of NC_017094.1, forward strand.
CAAGGTGAGGATTGATGACCCAATATTCAAAGTTTGATGCCGGATAAACATTTTTTCCCGGGACCCAGAACACAATGGACCTGTCAAGATCGTTTGTGCCGGGTGTGTTTTTGAGGGCACTCCTTCCGGCATTGGTGATGCTTTCGACCGATCCGGACACAAAATATCCATCGTGATTCTTGAGCGCCGCGGACGGAAGACCAGAACGTTCAACCCAGTTGTGTCCGGCATAGCCCATGCTCCAGGGTGTGTTTTTGATGTCCGCTGAAATGTCCCCGTTTCCATTGGAACTTTTTCCGACAGGCCATGATGGGGACATATCCCGGCCGATCTCATCTCTCCATTCATGAGACGTTCTGGAAAGATAGTCGGTCATGACGAAGGTTGTTCCGGAAGGATCCTTGCGGTGAATGACGATAATCTTTTTGTGGGGGAGAGGTATTCCGGGGTTGATGGACAAAAGTCTCCTGTCATCCCAATACTGGATCTTTCCGAGGTAAATCAGTGCAAGTGTATTCCCGTCCAGCCTTAAGGGTGTTTTTCTGGAAAAGCCGGGAAGATTGTAGATGACTTCGACATCTTCCATTGCAACGGGGATGCTGACCATTCCGGGGTATTGTTTTTTGATGTTCTTGGTCTCGTAGGCATCTGAGGCACCGATTGTGACATCACCAAGAAAGGCCTGACGGTACCCCATTCCGGATCCGGTGGGAGAGATGTCGATTTTGGTTCCGGGATGCTTCCTTTCATAGGATTGTGCCCATTTTTCCTCAAGAGGATAAAGCATCGAGGATCCGGTAATGGTCATCAGACTCTGGGCCTGGGAGAGGGTTGGGAAAAGGGCGATTGAAACGAGTGTCAGCATCAAAAAGCTGCCTCTTGCTGCAGACCATCTATGTCTATGAACAGATCCGGACTTTTTCAACATGGGATATTCCCTCACTCATTCCTGATATTGGTATATGGGATGCGCGCATTCTATAATGTCCTGATCCTACCTTAAGATGACATGGCTTGGAAGCGGTCTCCTTTTTGAGGAGGCATCAATCTTTTCCCCTTTTGTTTTTGCTTTGCCAAGGAAGAACAGCTGATGGTGCAACAAAAGTCGAATGATATCGCCTTGAAGTTTTTTTCCCACATTGTTTCCGACCCGGAAAAGGCCCTTTTTCTCTCTCAGCTGGGACCCGAAAGGGAATCGCATCTTTCGGGAGTCCTTTCAATGATGATTGAAAAACTCCTTGGAGACGAGCCCCTCAAGAAGGAGGAGATTCTCTCCATCGGGGAAAATCATTACCGCCTGGGAGTCTCGATCGAGTGGGTCAGGGAGTCTTTATTCTGGGTCCTTTCAGAATATGTCCGGGAGCTGGATGACAGCGAAGAGTCTTTCCGTGTTTCAGCCCGGATTCTGGAGCATCTGACCATTCAGTCACAGGGAATGATGCGTGGACAGGGTAAGGTTCTCTCGTTGATCTCAAGACTTGATGCCATTTTGGTTCATGATGCCGATCCGCTCAAAAGTTTTGTAAAGGTTTTGTCCTTGTTGTCCGAGGAGCTTGCGATTCTGGGAGGCTGGATCGGACTTCCTGATGAATCACACAGGTTCAGGGCTCTTGCTGTCAGTAATGGCTGGATGTCGGACTATCTTGACGGAAATGAGATCCGCTCCGATGAAACTCCGCTAGGACGGGGGACAATGGGAAAGGCATTTCGAACGGAGACGATACAGGTCCTTGAAGACACACAATCGATTGAGATTCTTTCTCCCTGGAAGGATCGTCTGATCCGTTTTTCGATCCATTCCACAGCCGCAATCCCCTTGAAGGATGATCAGGGAAGGGTTCTTGTCTTTTCCCTTTATAGCGGCTTTCCATGGTTTTTCAGGCATCCCGACCATCGGATCCTGCTCGAACATCTCAAAATCATTCTGGATGAGATGTTCGCGAGACAGAAAGCCTCAAGGCTTCTTGAAGAAGAGCAGTCGAGGATCAACCGGGTATACCGTCTTCAGCAGGCGTTTTCAAGAGCTTCCGATATTGTTCTTATGGCAAGGGAAGAAATGGAGATCGTTGATACGACCCTGGATACGATTATCTCAAGCGGTTTTTTTGACTGGGCTGTTCTCGGTGTGATCGGGGAGGACCAGACTATTACCTATGAAAAGGGGATGGGGGAGGGTGTCGAACGGTTCCTGAATGAAAATCTCAAGATCCGTATTGAGGAAAAGACACTGGCGGGGCAGGCTGTATTGACCAACAAGATGCAATACCTGAACGAGTATCCCAGTGGAGATATCTTTCCTGCGCTCAAGTCCCTGTCGCTCAGACTCGATATCCAGTCGGTCGGGGCTGTTCCTGTTGTCCGGGGAGGAAAACCCTGGGGAGTTCTGGTGGTGATGTCGAGGCTTTCTGGGGCTTTTGACCCTGATACTGTGGAACTTTTTGTGGGTGTTTCCCGATTTCTGGGCCATGCTCTTGATGAGCTGGCAATGAGAAAGGATCTGGAGTTTGAGAAAGAACGCTATGAATGGGCTGCAACGCATGATGCACTGACTGGGATCCATAACCGAAGGCTCTTGAAAAGCTTCCTTGAGAACGCACTGGATCTTCAGCGAAAGACAGGTCTTCTGGTGGCCGTTGGACTTCTTGATCTCGATGACTTCAAGCAGGTCAATGATCTTTATGGTCATCATGCGGGTGATCGGCTGCTTCTGGAAGTTTCCCGGCGTCTCTTGCAGGTTCTGGGGACATCCAATGCGATTGCCAGATTCGGTGGAGATGAGTTTGTTCTCATCTTTCAATCCATTCCTGACAGGGCGGCCTTATCAGCACTCCTTTTCCAGATACAGCAGGAGGTTTTTGGCCCACCGGTCTCGGTTGTCGATGGCGAGACCCTTGAGATCAGGGGAAGTATGGGCGTCTGTATTGCGAGAAGCTCTGACAAGCCGGATTCGCTTCTGAAACGGGCCGATGAGGCTCTTTATAGATCAAAGGCTGACAAGGAGACCCGATCCTCTTTTTTCTCCCTGTGTGATATGGATTCCCTCTGATCGATCCGAGACAGGCTGCAATCTCTTGCTCCACCGAACTGTCAGAGTTGCCGAGTTTCCATTACCATGGAAGGATTGGGACGTTTTTTACGATGATCATTTTGGATAGACGTGTATGGGAGGATGTTTTGAGTTTCAGCGGCGAGAAAGAGAATTATTTGGAGCCATTTTCAGACAGAGTTCCCCTTGGTGAACCGTCTTCGAGGGTTTGCCCGACATGTGGACGGGATTTGCCGGAGTCCCTTTATGCCCGCCAGATCTTTTGCTCACGTTCCTGCCGTGAAATCGATCTGATGAAGTGGCTGAATGAAGAGTATCGGTTGCCTTTGGACGATCACTCTGTTTCGGAAGGAGAGAGTGATGAAGGGGAGTGAGCCAGGGAGCATTGATGGGGCGACCCTCTATGGCGTCAGCGTCGGTCCCGGTTCTCCGGATCTCCTGACCATTCGTGCATTGAGGATCCTTGAGAGTGTTCCAACGATTGCCTACCCCAAAAGTGTTTCGGATGGTGGCTCTCAGGCCAGGGATATCGTTTCGGAATACATCGCGGCGAGAACGGTTGTCCCACGGATTGTCGAGCTTGTTTTTCCGATGACCAAGGATGAAACCATCCTTGAACAGGCACGTAATGAAAATGCGAGGCTCCTGAGTGAGTCCCTGGCACTGGGGGATGTTGCCTTTATCAGCATCGGGGATATCCTTTTTTATTCGACCTTTGGAAACCTGCTGACGGGGCTTAAGAAAGTGCTTCCTTCCCTGAAGGTATCCGTGGTCCCTGGAGTGACCTCGTTTAATGGTGCCGCAGCCAGAATTGTCGAACCCCTGGTGCAGGGTTCGGAAAGCTTCGCGGTGATTCCAGCGACTTACGAGGCGAGCCATCTTGAAAAGATGATCGATCTTCACGAAACCGTTGTTTTTATGAAAATCAACAGGGTGATCCCATCACTTCTGAAGATGCTTGACGAGCGTGGCCTTTTGCCCAAATGTCTCTACCTTGAACATGTCGAGACATCTCGGGAACTGGTTATCCGGGATGTCCGATCCCTCCTGGGTCGGGAGATTCCTTACATGTCCCTTTTGATCCTTCGGAAAAACGGATGGGGGGATCATGGCAAAGCGTCCTGATCTTCCCGGACAGATTGAGTCTCTTCGTTTTGTCGACATGATCCTTCTCCGGTTTTCGGCGATATGGGCCCTTTTGGGGTTCGGAGGGGTTTTTACGATCACCATGATCCATTTCTCAAAAGGGGACCTGACGCTTTCCCCTGTTTTCAACGGGATGGCGGTCGGTCTGGGCGCGGCGCTTTTGGGTCTTGGTCATTCCCGTTACCAGTATTACCTCCTTGAACTGGACCCCGGTCGGTATGCGGGGCTTTATAAAAGAATCAAGGGAGGTCAAGGTCTTTTTGGCGGTCCGGTCAAGGGGGGGCTTTCCATTCCGCCCCACCCTTTTCGAAAAGTGGTGGCCTTTTCCTATCTGATGGGAGTGATGACATTTTTTCTCGTCATCGTTCTCTTGTGGGGGCAACTTTCCGTTGTGAGTGCATTCTTTTACGGGGTGGGTGGATTCTATCTTGCAAGGGTTGTCTTCTGGAAAAAGGCATTGGCGTTATACAAGGAACAGGGAATTGATTGGGAGGAGTCATGAGTCGAGTGAGAGGTGGCACCGTTTACTTTGTTGGAGCCGGTCCAGGGGCGTCTGATCTGATTACGGTCCGGGGGGCAAGAATCCTGGAGAAAGCCGGAAGGGTCGTTTATGCCGGATCCCTTGTGGATGAACGGGCGATGGTTGAGTTGGCTCCGGTTGCCAGATGGGTTGATTCTGCAGGTTTGAACCGGGAGCAAATCGTCTCTGAACTCATGGATGGTGCGCGTTCCGGCGAGGTTGTTGTAAGATTGGCTTCCGGTGATCCGGGTATTTTTGGGGCAATGGCCGAAATGACGACAGAGCTGTCAGCACAGGACATTCCCTGGGAGGTTGTTCCGGGGGTATCCTCTGTGTTTGCCAGCGCGGCAGCCCTTGGAATGGAGCTGACACTTCCGGATGTGAGCCAAACGGTTATTTTAACGAGAACAGCGGGAAGGACGCCCATGCCTTCCGGTGAAGGACTGGCTGATCTGGCACGCCATGGGGCAACGATGGCGATCTTTCTCTCTGTCGACCGTATTGACGAAATGGTCGATGAACTATTGACGGTTCTGTCGCCAAAGACCCCTGCTGCGGTTGTTGCAAGAGCATCATGGCCGGATGAAACCATGATGAGGGGGACACTTGAGACGATCGCTCCCATGGTGAAGGCTTCCAAAATCCATCGTCAGGCGATGCTTCTTGTTGGAAAAGTCTTCGATCCAACTCTTCGCGCCCAAGTCCGAAGCCGTCTTTACGCAGCGGATTTTTCTCATGGATTCCGGGATGGAACGGACCAGGGAACCTCGCCGGATCCCCGCTTAAACTGACGGATCTACGGTGAGCCGGCAGTCGACAGCCCGCAGGAGGAGTATCGTTTTCTGCGTGATGTCTTCTGAAATGATTAGTGACGATTCTCTTTTTCAGATCTGTTCCTTTTATCTAATTGGATTGTGGCCATGTCCCTGGCGAAATCCACCGATTCCTTATGGTACCTGCCAGAGCTGACCTCCAGAATGGGAGGTCTCTCCCGGGATTCTTCATCAGGGTGTCCTGTTTGCCCGGAGAGAGCTGCCCTGATGGACTTTCAGACCTGTCCCTATCCTTTCCATTCAGAGAAATGGACTTTCGATCAGACTTCGTAATGTCTTGGATCGTTTTATGGAGTAAAAGATGAAACATTGTCCAATTATGGTTCTTGGGACAGGATCAGGTGTCGGAAAGTCCCTGGTGGTTGCAGGGTTGTGCCGCTGGGCGTCGAACCTTGGACTAAAGGTTGCTCCCTTTAAAAGCCAGAACATGTCGAATAACGCAGCAGTCCTTCCCGGAGGCGGAGAGATTGGACGGGCCCAATGGCTCCAGTCAAAAGCTTCCAGGGTCACCCCTAGAGCTGAAATGAATCCCATTCTCCTGAAACCCCTGGGGGAAGGACGTTCTCAGGTCATCTTTCTGGGGCAACCCCTTGGTGTGTTTGGAATCAGCGAATACAAGGAGCTCAAAAAGGAGCTCTTTCCCAAGGTTGTCATGGCATTTGAAGCCCTTCGGGAAGCGTTCGATCTGGTGGTTCTTGAAGGAGCGGGGTCTCCTGCAGAAATCAACCTCCTGGATGAGGATATCGCCAATACACGGATGGGAAGAGCAGCGGGTGCAAAGGCCCTGCTCCTGGGAAGTATCGATCAGGGAGGTGTCTATGCCTCCCTTTACGGGACATGGATGCTATTGCCTCCCAAGGAAAGGGAGATAATTGCCTGGATGGGAATCAATCGCTTCCGGGGGGATCTCTCCCTCCTTGACTCTGCCCATCGGGAACTGACCCGTCTCACAGGGGTTCCTGTCATAGGAGTCCTCGAGCATCTGGGAACTTTACCGTTACCGGACGAAGATTCTTTTTCCACCTCAAAACGCGGATCAGAAATGGCCGGATCAAGCCATGATTCTCCGATCAGGGTCGTTGTTCTCGAATGGCCGCATCTTTCCAATCGGTCCGATATGGATCCCCTCCTTTACCATCCTGGTGTATCGGTCAGATTTTGCCCATTGGACGGGAGTCTTCCGGAGGGAGCAGACTTGGTCATCCTTCCGGGAACACGTCAAACGGTCAAGGATCTGGAGATGTTCCGGGAAAGCGCTCTTTTTCCCTGGTTTATGGGATATGTTCGGGAACATGGCAGGGTGATTGGCATTTGCGGCGGGTATCAGATGATGGCATCCGATATCCTGGATCCGGAAAAGGTCGAATCCTCCCGGCAGTGGACTCCGGGGTTGGCTCTTTTGCCTTTTTCCGTCCGTTTTGAGAAGGGCAAGTTATCCAGGCAAGTGTCGCTCATGTGGCAGGATGGCTCGGGGATCGGATCGGCTGCGCTTTCCGGGAAGTGGCTGTCAGGTTATGAGATCCGCCATGGACGCAATCGCCTCCATTCGGGAAGTCCTCTCTTTTCTCTCAGGGATGAGTCCGGAGAGGGACTTTTGGGTGAAGGCTCCATGAATGCCAGCGGGCGGATCTTTGGTGCACCCGTTCATGGTCTTTTTGACAATGAACCTTTCCGGCAATTCATCCTGAATGAGTGGCTGAACGGAAATAACCCAGGGGGACCGGATATCGAATCCATCCAGGATGAGGCGCTGGACCGTCTTTCTGTCCGGGTTTCAAAGGCCTTCCCCATTATTGGAAATGTTCCATGATCGCTTCATGGGCCCTTTGTCCTATGGCGCTGTCATTGGATCTGCTTTTTGGAGAGCGGCTCTCTGTTGTTCATCCTGTCGTTCTGATTGGGAGATGGGGACGCTTTCTGGAACCATTTTTGATGGAGGTCTTTCCAAGGGGAAATTGGCAAAAACTGGGAGGAGTGGTTTTCCTGTCTCTGGTCACAGTGCCTCCCGTATGGCTCGCCATTGTTTTGACAGGATCCTTTTTTCCCCCTTTTTGGGGGAACCTCATTTCGATCTATCTTGCTTATTCCTTGCTTGCGGCGAGAAGTCTTTATGAGCATGTCAGGGATGTTGCGAGAGCTCTTGAAGCGGAAGACCTTACTGGAGCCCGGGTGTTGCTTCGCAAGATTGTTGGCAGGGATACCCAGGCTTTGAACGGATCGGAGATCTCCCGGGCTGCACTGGAAAGCCTGTCGGAAAATCTGACCGATGCAGTCGTGGCTCCGCTTTTTTTTCTCTTTTTGGGTGGACTCCCTCTTTTGGTCCTCTATAAGTCAGTCAGCACGATGGATTCCCAGGTGGGATACAAAAATGACCTTTACAAGGATTTTGGATGGGCAAGTGCCCGATTCGATGATCTTCTGGCGTTTATTCCGGCAAGACTGACAATGGTCTTGTGTATGGGGTTTGCGTTGCTTGGTCGTTCCCGATTGAAGGAATCCTTTCGTCTGATGCTCTCTGAGCGGCATTTTCATCCAAGCCCCAATTCGGGACACGGAATTTCCGGATATTCGGCACTTTTGTGTGTCCGTCTGGGGGGAGGAGCATTCTATCAGGGACAGTGGGTTGAAAAGCCATCCATCGGGAAAGGATTTCAGCCCCCCGATACGGAGGCATTGATTCTCGGTTTGTCGCTTTACAGAAAGCAGATTGCTTTTCTTTTGGGATTCTTGATCCTTTTTTTCGCCTTCAGATGGGGCGTTCTGGGGGATGATTCTTGGATCATCTGATCAAATGGGACCATGGGGGTGGTCCTGCCGGAAGCTGCGAACTGGATACCAGCACCACGATCAATCCCCTGGGACCTCCTTTCTCAATGGATCTTTTATGGAAAAAGCTATCGGGGGAGATGGCCTTCTATCCTGATCCATATTCCGGAAAAGTCCAGTCAGAACTCGCTTCCTGTTACTCTCTTCCCCATGAAAATGTCCTTCCGGGATCTGGTGCCACAGCTCTTTTATATCGCTTGTTTGAAACACTGAATCCTTTACGACTCATTCTCCCTGAACCGATTTTCTCAGAGTATCCCAGGGCTGGAGAGGCTTTTGGCATCCCGATGGTCTTTGTCAGCTCAGAGACCCGGAGCTCCCGCTTCCCATGGCAGGTGGATCCCGGATTTTCGGGTGTGATTGAAAACGCCCGTCGTGGAGATCTTGTGGTTTTGGTTAACCCCGTTAACCCGACCGGAGAGGAGTTCTCCCGGGACTCTCTTATGGCATTGGGAAATCATTTATTTTTAAAAGGAGCCTTTCTCTTGATCGATGAATCCTTTCAGGACTTCATCGCAGGGAGAAGCTCTGTTCTGGCTTTTAAGGACGAGTTTTTATCATCCTTTTATGTCTTGAAAAGCTTTACGAAGATATCAGGGCTTGCCGGTATCCGGACCGGCGCATTGTTTGGTCCGGCGGAGATTCTGTCTTTGGTTCGGAGGAGGCTGGGGCCATGGTCCTTGGGGCTTTTGGAGCAGGAAGTGATCTCTCGGCTGGTTTCCAACCGTGAAGGATCTCTGGATCAGTGTGCGGTCCTCTCAGGACTTCTGGAGATTCTGGCCCAATCGCTTCTCAATGAAAAAATTCCCGTTTCCCGTGGAGCCGGTCCCTTTTTGCTGGCGAGAACGGGCTGGGGAGCGCGCGCAGGGGAGCTTGCCGATCGCTCTCTTGGGGATTTCGGTGTCAGGCTCCGGGTTGCCTCCGGATTCGGACCTTCCAATGGTGGCGACTGGATCCGGATTGGTTTTCAGGGGTTGACCCACCCCGAAAGGGTTGTTGATACCATTTTGCGGCTTTCATGAAAGCGATTATCAGGATCGGAGGGCCCCAAAAAAATAAATTTTCTTCCGGCTGCTCTCTTGTTCTCTCAAATCCTCCATTTTTTTCAGGATTTATCAATAATGATTCCGAACGTCTATTCAAAGTAAGAAATCCTATGGTATGATGAAGCATCCTGCATGATCCTCCAGGTGAATCTTATCGGTTCTTCGCCGGTATGCGTAGTCTTTTGGAAAGTCCCCTTTGATTCCAAAAGTGAACGATCCTTTTCTGAACCCTATAAAATATGAAATTTGTCCATTCAACCCTTATGGAGGTGGTAATGGCCGGTACAAAGAAGAAGGAAATGGTGAAGTCCGAACCATTTTCCAAGTTGTTGTCCGTCAAGGAGGTTGCGGAGATTCTGGGTGTTTCTCCTGTGACGATCCGATCATGGGACAAGAGCGGCAAGATTCGGACGATTCGTACTCCTGGCAATCAACGAAGAATTCCGGAGGAAGAGCTTCGTCGAATACTGGGAAACAGCTGATCCGGATTCTTTTTCATGATTTTTAATCGTTTTGGGAGGCCTTTCCGGCTATGTCGGCGAGGCCTTTTTTCTTGCTGTCGGGCTCAAACGTTTGACTTGGTTCGCTGAGACTCTTTTCCATGGCTGTTGCCTCTTGGTTTTTTGAGGCCGGTTGCTTAGGATAGTGTGCTGTTTTGAATGTTTGGATCGATGGGAAATACGGATGATAAGGTTTTTCTGAAGGAAGGGATGTCATGTCGGAAGAGAGAAATGTTTCAGGGAAGGTGCGACAGGAAACAGACAGCATGGGAGCGATTGAGGTTCCCCAGGATCGCCTTTGGGGAGCACAGACACAAAGGTCTCTCCATCATTTTTCCATTGGACAGGATCGGATGCCTATAAGGGTGATCCGGGCAATGGGTCTTCTCAAAAAAGCTGCGGCAATGGTCAACAGGGACTTGGGCAAGCTTCCTTCTGACAAGGCGGACCTGATCATCAAGGCGGCCGGGGAAGTGGTTTCCGGAGATCTTGATCAGGAATTCCCGCTGTTTGTCTGGCAGACAGGCTCAGGAACCCAAACCAACATGAACGTCAACGAAGTGATCGCCAATCGGGCCATTCAACTTTCAGGGGGCGTTGTCGGCTCCAAGAATCCGGTCCACCCCAATGATCATGTGAACATGTCCCAGTCCTCAAATGACACTTTTCCGACGGCAATGCATGTTGCATCGGTTCTTGCCCTTTCAGAACAGCTGCTTCCGGCACTTTCCATGCTTCAGGATGCTCTTTCGAAGAGGGTGAAGGAGTTTTCCCAGATCATTAAAATTGGGCGGACCCACTTGATGGACGCTGTTCCCCTGACACTGGGCCAGGAATTTTCCGGTTATGTTGCCCAGCTTGAATCGGCGCGGGCAAATATCCTTTACGCTATGGCCCCCCTTTACAAACTGGCGATTGGTGGAACGGCTGTGGGTACAGGACTGAATACGCATCCGGAGTTCTCGGAGAGAGTCGCCCGGGAGATATCCCTGATGACCGGTCATCCCTTTGTCTCCGCCCCGAACAAATTCATGGCACTTTCCTCCCATGATGAACTGGTCATGGCAAGCGGTGCCCTGAAGAGTCTGGCGGCGTCGCTCATGAAAATTGCAAACGATCTCCGCTGGATGGGTTCCGGTCCACGCTGTGGGCTCTCGGAGCTGTTCCTTCCGGAAAATGAGCCGGGAAGCTCCATTATGCCCGGAAAGGTCAACCCCACCCAGTGTGAGGCGCTGACAATGATCGCCGTTCAGGTTATGGGGAATGATGCAGCCATCGGATTTGCCGGCTCCCAGGGGAATTTTGAACTGAATGTCTTTAAGCCTGTCATGGTGTTCAATTTTCTTCATTCGGTGGAAATCCTCTCCGATGGCATGAAAAACTTTACACGCTTTGCCGTGGAAGGGCTTCGCCCGAATCTTGCCAGAATCGAGGAGTCGGTCAGAAGCTCCCTGATGCTTGTGACAGCCCTTTCCCCCCACATCGGATATGATCGCTCTGCAAAAGTGGCCCATGTTGCCTTTGAGGAAAACTCGACACTGAAAGAGGCTGCCATCAAGCTGGGCTTCTTGACGTCTGAAGAGTTTGACCGATGGGTCAGGCCAGAGCAGATGCTGGGTCCTGCTTGAACTGGTCAGATGGAAAGGGATTCCTGAAGCTTTAATGAGGATTGTTCGGGAGGCTTACCTATCCCTGTCCGCAAGTCAGAGGGCAGGGATGGGCTCTTTCGGGTGTGGTGTGTGGTAACCGCTGTTGCAATCCAAAAAGGGAAAACGGTATAGTAACAACTTGCTTTAGTGTGTCTTGCCGTCCTGAATTCGATGGCGGCACTGTTCGGTTTTGAGCGCCCGAGCCGATTCCGAATTTGGGCGTGATATGATTTTTCTCTCCGGTTCTTGTTTTTAAGGGATTGATGGTCTAGTCGGGGCGTAGCGCAGCTTGGTAGCGCACACCGTTCGGGACGGTGGGGTCGAAGGTTCAAATCCTTTCGCCCCGACCATAATCCATAAAGTCCGGCAAGTGCAGTCCTCTTCCGTTTCATGATGTGCGAATTTTTTCCCTCCAATCTCCGAACGATATGTTTCCTATAGATGACCCGGGGGCTGATTGATGTCAGAGACTCCATCTGGACGACCTCATTTTCCGACAACCGCTGTCACTGAATCGATTATTGTCTCGGGCCATGTCCATGGCGTTGGATATCGGGCTTTTGTCTTGTCCCATGCCCTTCGTCTCGGATTATGGGGGAAAGTGAGAAATCAGGAGGACAAAACAGTTCTTGTGGTCGTTTCCGGGCTCCCTGATGCGATCGATCAGCTGGTCCTGGAGCTTCAAAAGGGACCTTTCGGATCCCGTGTGGACTGTGTGTTGAGGACATCCCTGGGAGTTGCTGGCGAGCAGAGTGGCCCTTTTGTGATTGACCGGGATCTTTGACATGAGTGACCTTTCCGCCGGGCGTGACGAGAATCCTTCAGAGTCGGCCGAATTATCCTTTCTATCTGGACCGGATGCGAATAATGATTGCGTCCGGGATCCTCAGGGAGCCTCCCGGGGTGCCGCTCTTTCGGCCTTGGGAGCCTATCTCCAGAACATGAGGACGACAGACTTGCTTTCGAGGGAGGCTGAGGTCGATCTCTCAACAAGAATGCGACATGGTGACGAGAGCGCCCGGGAGCTGATGATCCTCTCCAACCTCAGGCTGGTCGTTTCCATTGCAAGGCGATATTCTGACCGGGGATTGGCAATGGAGGATCTGATTGAAGAGGGGAATTTGGGGCTGATGAAGGCGGTTGACCGCTTCAATCCCGATCTTGGGTTTCGTTTCAGCACCTATGCGACATGGTGGATCCGACAGTCCATTGAACGGGCACTGCTCAATCAGGTCCATATGATCCGGCTTCCTGTGCATTTGATGGAAAAGATCAACTCATCCCTTTCAAAAAGGGAACATGACCTTGCGATGGGGATCGACCCTGGCGAGGATCTCTTTACGATTCACCCGGAACTTCTCCCTCTTCTCAGGGAGCCATTGTCTCTTGACATGCCTCTCGGCGATCGGGAGGATGGATCCTTGCTTGATGTCCTTGAGGATACGGAAAGACCCTCTGCCATCAGGTTGATCGAACTCAGGGAAGATCATGAACAGATTCTCCGTTGCCTTTCCATCCTCCGGGAAAATGAACGGAGGGTTGTTGAACTCCGTTTTGGACTGGAGGAGGTGACGACTCCCCCCATGGAGGATCATCTTGCGGCAGACCTTGACTCTTCTCATCACCTTTCAGCCAAAATTCGGTCCAGCCGGCAAGGGGGGCGGAAGTCCTCCGAGCGCGGGGATGGAATGACTCTGGAGGCGGTTGGCAAGATCCTGGGGGTTACAAGGGAACGGGTCCGTCAGATAGAATCTCATGCCTTGGCCAAGATGAGATCCTACCTTGAGCACCCGGAGGGTTTTTCCGCCGGAGGTTCTTCTCCGGAGACAAAAGGGCGTAAATCGAAAAGATCATGATCGTTTTTTAAGGGAAGGGTTTGTATTCATGGATTTTGACAAAATCGTTGGACGTGTTCAGGATTTTCCCAAAAAAGGGATTCTGTTTTATGATCTTATGCCGGTTTTTCAGGATCCGGTTTCGTTTAGGGCATTGATTGCCGAAATGGCCAAACCATATCTCTCTGATTCCATTAAAAAGGTTGTGGGCATTGAGGCGAGAGGATTTATTCTCGGAGCTCCGATCGCGGACAGGATCGGGGCGGGGTTTGTTCCGGTCCGAAAGAAAGGCAAGCTTCCCGGCGAGGTTTCCTCTTTGTCTTACCAGCTTGAGTACGGGACTGATACGATTGAGGTCCAGGCTGGTGCGATCAAGCCCGGGGACAAGGTTCTTCTTGTGGACGATTTGCTCGCCACCGGAGGGACAGCCCGTGCTGCGATCGATCTGATCAAAAAGCAGGGAGGGGAAGTCCTTTGCGTATCTGTGGCCATTGAACTCACCGGTATCGGTGGCCGGGAGAGAGTTGCTCCCGTTCCGATCAAGTCAATTCTTGTCTATCCGGCATAACAGTCAGGAGTCAGTGTGGTCTTGTATACCGTTGTCATCCGTTACGCAAAATCCAGGGAAGAGGTCGGGGCTGTTGTGGAGTCCCATCGGGCTTATCTCGACGGTTTTATCGAGAACGGAATGCTTTTGGCTTCAGGTCCCCTGGAGACGGGGGATGGAGGGATTTTGTGGGTCCGCGCCAACAGTCGGGAATCCCTTATGGAAATGATTGAGGGGGATCCTTACTCCTTGTCTGGAGTTGCGGAATTTTCGGTTCTGGGTTTTGATGTGAAGAAGCTCGCTCCGGGTATGGTCTCAACACTGTCCGTGTAGGGGCCTTGCTTGGGAGACTTTTTTTGCGATGATGAAACGCCCCCGGTTTTTCCGGGGGCGTTTTCCGTTTTTTACTCGGTTGAAACGGTCTGTTCGACCTGGAGTGATTGCGGGATAATCCTGATGAAGTTTTTCCGGAGGTCGGAACTGAGAATGGAGGAAAGCCACTTCGCTTCCTCTTCCTGGCCTGATGCGACAATTTCTCCCGCGTAGTCTTCCAGAAGTCCCCGAACAAGCCCCTCGTCCTCTTTTGTGATCGGAAGAATGACAACCTTCGAACCCTTTGCAATGCGGCGGCGAATCGCTTCCTCGTCGAATCCCCATTTGGGCTGCTTCAGCAGATAGACCGTTCCTCCGGTCATCCCTGCACAGATCCAGGGTCCGGGATCTCCCAGCACGACAGCCCTGCCATTGGTCATATACTCAAAGGCAAATCCTTTCATGTTGGAGTGAATTCCCAGATGCCCGACGTGGTCGTTTATGGGGGCCGTGATTCTTCCGCCAATGACCATTTCTGCCCCTGAAAGCCGGATGCCCGCACGGGAGTCGCAATCTCCCTGTATCAGAAAACGTCCGCCCTGCGCGCCGTAAGCGAGGGATTTCCCAACGGAACCGTCTACGAATTGACCTTCTTCGTTTTTGGCTTTCAGTACAACAATCCGTCCGGCCATGGCACCTTTTCCGACGCCGTCCTGGGCTCCCCCGGTAACGCGGATTGTCATGTTGTTTTTAATGAAGGCTCCCATGCCGTTTCCTGTGATCGATCCGTTGTTGATGAGGAGCGTTACCATCGGGTGCGTCGGATATTCCCGATGAAGGACGCCCGAAAGATGTGTCCCGATGTTTCGGTCCATTGATGTGGTTCGATCCACCTGGACCGTTACGGCTCTTGGGTGAAGTCTCAGGGATCTTTCCACCTCAGAGGTGATTTTTTCTCCAAGGGTGACCCCTTCTTCCTGTGGAGACAAGCCGCAGAAGCCTTCCGGATCAAGATTGTAGGAGGAAGGATTCAAGAGTGGGGTCAGATCGATACGGTCGAAATGGCGAATCTGGATCAGATGGCCTGTTTCGCCAACGATGGATTGCGCTCTTTCCACACCGATTTCAGCCAGAATCCGGCGAAGGTCTTCACCCATTCCGGTAAAGAAGTGCTTGAGTTGCCTGACCGAAAATTCAAAGTCCCGGGGGACAAATCTTTTCAGGCCATGTTCATTGGCCTGTTCTTCTGTTTCGATCTGGGTGGCTATGCCCACATGGCAGGTATCCATCTGGCATTCCCGGCAAATCGTACAGCCAATGGCCACCATGGGGAGCGTCCCGAATCCGACCCTGTTGGCGCCAAGACACATGATTTTCAGGACATCTGTGGAGGACTTGAGACCCCCATCGGCCCATATTTCAACCTTGTCCCTGAGGCCGGCATAAAGAAGGGCCCGATGAACTTCCGTGACTCCAATTTCCACCGGCAGTCCCACATAGCGAAGAGCGTGCATCCGGGCGGCGCCGGTTCCGCCATCGAACCCGCTGACGGTGATGATATCCGCTCCGGCTTTGGCGATACCGATGCCGATGGTGCCGATTCCCGAGATGACAGGCACCTTGACTGCAACCCTGACCTTCGGATTGGCGCTTTTCAGTTCGGCGACAAGCTGGGCAAGGTCTTCGATGGAGTAAAGGTCGTGGTTATTGGAGGGAGAGATGAGATCGACCCCCATCGTGGCTTTTCTGGCATTTGCCACTTTGGCGGAAACCTTCTTTCCCGGAAGATGCCCTCCTTCTCCAGGCTTGGCTCCCTGTCCGATCTTGATTTCCACAAGGTTGGAAGAATTCAGAAGGGCGATATTGACGCCGAAGCGGCCGGATGCGATCTGCTGTCCCCGACTCTTGGGGTATTTTCCGATCAGCTCGAGAATTTCTCCGCCCTCTCCATTGAGACAGATGATGTTCATCTGCTCGGAAGCCTCCGCGTAGGCCCTGTAGGCGACCTCTCCCTGGGAGCCGAAGGACATGGAGCTGATGATGAAGGGATAATCCTGATCTCCAACCTTGAGATCCACCGACTCAACAGGAACAGTGTTCTTTCCGGGTGCGATGTCGAGAAGGTGGCGAAGGGAGATCGGATTTTCGATCTCGACGGCGGAAAGCTTGTCCTGATACTTGCTGTAGGGCTCTTTCTGATTGGCAACATCTCCTGCCAGTTTCCAGACCTTCGGGTACAGATGATAGGTTTTGGAAAGTTTTTCCGTTTTTTCCCCGTGGAAGTAGGGGGCCCGGGCGCGCGCTTCCTGTTCGAGGCGATCGATTGAGAGTCCGACTTTTTCGCCGCCAAGAAAGTGTGGCGTTGCAAAGATTTCCGAAAGTTCAAGGCCGACACCAATAGAGGAAAACAGACGGCCATATCCGCGCATCTCGTGGATTCCCATGGTGGAGATCACTTTTTCAATTCCCTTTTTGAGGGCTCCCACGACATTCTCGATGCGTCGCTCCCGCTCATCAAGGTCGAAGACTTTCTCTCCCTTGACCGGAGTCAGGGCTGTTTCAAACATGATATGGGGATTGATGGCATCTGCACCGATCGAGAAGGTGAAGATCGTGTCGTGGAGGTTCCGGATCGATCCGGAGTGAACGATGATGGAGAGGTTCCTCCTGAGGTTGGGTGTGTTTCCGACAGGGGGAGATTTTCTGAGTGCCCGGTCGACAAGTGCTGTCGTGAGTGCCGGGTCAATCCAGAGATGGCCCGGAAGGAGGGCTCTCGAATCGTCGATGATAAGGATTTCAGCCCCGGACTCCGCATGGGCAATCGCCTCCTTGTGGATGCGTTCAAGCGCTTCCTTCATCGTTTCCTTCTGAAGAAAGGTCGACGAAATGGTCCGGATATGATTTTGGGGAAAATGTCTTGGCAAATCTTCCAGCAGGTGGATCCCCAGACGGTCTGCAAGTGCCCTGTATCGATCAGGAGGCAAGAGGGGTTCCCCCATGTCTCCTCCCAGAAGAATCGGCAACGCCAGGTCAAGACCTCTGGGAGTATGCACCTGATTCCCGAAAAGGGGCCGTGGTCCCAGAACGATTCTCGGTGAGAAGTGTTCCATCTCCCTTTCCCGGTCAATGGCAGGATTGGTCACAACCGCAACATTTTCCTTGAAGTAATCGGGAATGTTTGTCCGGTCCTTGGAAAGCACTGCAAGCGGTCCGTCGAATCCCAGGGATCCGATGGGTTCGAAGCTGGTCTGGGCAAAAAATGAGATCATCTCATGATCGTCGGTCGAATAGCCAAATGGATTCCAGAGGGATGCGGCAGGAAGCATTCCAACCGATGTCCCGGCCGGATACTGCAGGATTTCCGGAACAGAGGGGAGAGGCAGGTTTTCAGGCCGGACATAGGTCGGAATCTTGGGATGAAATCGTTCAGAGTACCGGCTGTAGAGTGTCTCCTGGATTTCGGGGTACATCATGGGGGAGAGTGTGCCCCTGTCAAGGAAAAAAGCCATCTTTTCCCCGGGAGCGAATGGTTTCGGCTGCCGGATCATCCTTGAGGAAGGGATAATGCCCCGTTCGGAGGAGACAATCGTCATGTCTCTGGTCTCAAAAAGCCACATGGGCCGCAGTCCGAGTGCGTCTACAGAAAAAACCACCTCATTTTCATATCGGGCAATGATGGCTGCCGGTCCCTGGGCCAGTGGTCCAAGAAACCTGCGATAAAGGAAATACATCTGCCGCATTTTGGGGTCAAGTGCCGAAATGATGTGGGTAATCGGTGGAAACACGATCTCCATCGCTTCCATGAGGGAGAAGCCAAACTGGACCATCAGGCCCTCGATGGTCCGGTCAAGATCCTGGGAGTCGCTGCCACCTTTGACGGGAGGAATCCCCAGCATGGCCGATTCCCTGCGAAGCTTGTCAATGGTATTGATTTCACCATTATGACCAAGGATGGAGAAAGGCTGGACCCTTTCCGTAACAGAGAGGGTATTGGTCGAGTAACGGCTGTGGCCCAGAACCGCACGGCTTTTCATCTGGGGATCCTGAAAGTCGAGAAAGTATTCTGCCAGGACAAAGCTTGTTCCCTTGACCTTGTAAACGGCAACATCTCCCGACAGGGAGCCGATATGGATCCGACCATCCGTTTCCATGTTGACCTTGGCATCGAACGCCACCTTGCGCGGAATCAGCCCTTCCTTGACGAGAAGGCCGGCTTGCCAGAACAGGGGCTCATTTTCCGATTCCTTCGGAATCCGTCCGGAAAGGACCTGACCTTTTCGAAGGGACAGGACCTCGAGTCCATTCTCTGTGAAACGTCTTGCGATTTCCTCCCTTAAGGAGGATTCCGACGGCATCTTGGGGTTGTGGGCTGTCTCCGATACACGCGGTGTATAGATATGGGCTACGATGAAGCGGGGATCATGGGCCAGCTGGGGATCGTGGCCTTCCTTCCGGAGCCACCGCTCCCAAAGGTGCCTCGGAATGTCGACTTGAACGCCGCACCCGTCGCCTTCATTATTGATCTGGCCGGCCCGGTGTTCCATCATCTGTAATCCGGAGAGAGCTTCCCTGAGAGTTGTGTGGGTGGGTTCTCCCGTCCGTGATAAAACGGCGACAATCGCGCAGGAATCTTTTTCCTGGTCGATAAACGGCCCTGTCATCCCGCAATCTTTGGGTAAATGGACACCATCTGTGTGGGCTTCAGATGGGATATATTCCGCTAACGGATCGTTCGATTGATTTAATTGGCTCATCTGCTTGGGATATCCTGTAGAAAATTGGTTGGAGCGATTGGAGTTGTCCGGGGCCAAGGGGGGAAGCCGGAGTCCGCTGAAGCCGGTTTTGTGAACAAGTATTGACCGGAGAAACAGCATGAACAGTCTTTCTGATTATATCCAAGGATTTTCTGCCGATGCAAGGGAAAATGGTTCTGATCCCGGGAAAGAGCCTGTTTTTCTGGAATTTCTCCTGGGAAAACCTCTTTGAAGAGGGGACTTGTGGGGGGATCGGTTCCCTTAAGGTGGAGACAAGAAGAGGGAAGCTGGCGGATACAGCTCCGGGACAAAAAATAGAGAGAAGCCGGTTGGTCGCGTCCATTCGGACAACCCGCTTCTTCCATCTGCCACCGGGTTGTTCATTCTTCCGGAAGATCCCGGACAGACCGAAAACGGCTCCTTCCCGAAAGGGGGGCTTTTCGGCAAGGTTTTCCAGCTTTTGTGATGGAGGATGTTTCTCCCGGACTTGCCAAGGAAGCTCAGGGTCTCCCAGAATCTGGAAAGGGCAGTCTGTCATTTTATAAAGAAAGGATGATTCTATGGGAACCTCCAGTGGTGGAGCGTCTGTCGGAAAAAGTCAGACAAAAGAGGTTCGTGGTGTGGCTCTTGTCAAAAGTTGCCACGCAGGTTCGGGAGAAAAGGCTCCCGCCCTGATTCTGACCCTTGTTTTCAAGGGTGAAGGGGGAAAAGGGCTTCGAGAGTGGCCTGCAAGACTCTGGGAAGATCCCAGGGGAGTGGGTCCATCCCTTTCTGCTGGATCGCTTGTTCTGGCGGAGGGGACGGTTGTGCGTCATAACCAGGAGTCACAGCTCCGGCTGACAAGGATTACCCCACTCAAGGCTTCTCCAGAGGAAATCCAGGCCTATATCCCCCAAAGTCCTCTTTCTTCGGGGCTGGGGATGGCCCGGCTGGATGCTTTTATGGAATCCCTGTCAGAGCCCCATTTGAAGATGTTTGGCCTTGAACTCTTGGCTGACCCTGAAGTCAGGTCCCTTCTGGAAAAGGCTCCTGCCGCCAAAAGGAACCATCATGCTGTTGTCGGCGGACTTCTGGAGCATACCCTTGAAATTATGGAGATGGGGGACAGGATCGCACCGGTTCTTCATTTAAACCGCGATCTTCTTCTTTTGGGACTCCTTCTTCATGATTTGGGAAAATGCTGGGAGATCTCGGCCCAACCCGGATTTGCCTATACGGATGATGGACGCCTTCTCGGACACATGTTCTTGGGGTGCGATGCTATCCGGAAAACAGCTTCCAGAGTTCCGAATTTTCCCGGGATCCTTTTAAAACTGCTCCAGCATTTCATTCTCTCCCACCACGGGGAATTGGCCTATGGTTCCCCTGTTTTGCCGGCAACTCCCGAAGCGATGGCCGTACATATGCTGGATAATCTTTCCGGACAGATCTATGCCATGAGGGCGGCAAAAGGGGGGGAGGGTGACGAGTGGGGCTATGAGAGA
Source organism: Leptospirillum ferrooxidans C2-3 (assembly GCF_000284315.1). NCBI lineage: Bacteria > Pseudomonadati > Nitrospirota > Nitrospiria > Nitrospirales > Nitrospiraceae > Leptospirillum > Leptospirillum ferrooxidans. The sequence goes on from NC_017094.1 coordinate 989,058, forward strand.
AACAGGGGTGCCCAGATCTGGCACAAGGGCTCGGATCCTGAAGCACTTGTGGCGCTTTGGAGGGATCGGGATGTTACAAACGGGCAAGGTGCCGGATGAATTCCTCTGAACGGGCTTCCATTGCCCGTGATCTTGAGGGGATTCTGGGTCCGGAAGGGGTTCTTTCGACCCCAACGGACAGGAAGGCCTACTCATATGATGCGGGTATTTACCGGGAAGATCCCATTCTGGCCGTTTTGCCCAAAAATGCGGAGGAAGTGGCCAGAGTGGTTCTCTGGGCGGGCTCCCGTGGAATTCCTATGACCCCTCGCTCCGGAGGTACCAATATTACAGGAGCGGCAATCGGGGAAGGAATCATTCTCGGGCTCTCCCGATTGAACCGGTGGAATTTCCAAAATGCAGGGGATGGCTCCGTTTATGTGGAGCCTGGAATGATCCTGAAAGAACTCAATGACCGTCTTGCTCTTGTGGACCGTTTTTTTGCGCCGGATCCATCCTCCGGCCTGGCCTGCCAGATTGGAGGGATGATCGGGACCAATGCCGCCGGTGCTCATGCCCTGAAATATGGCGCCATGAAGGAAAACATCCTTTCCCTTGAAATGATCGGATCGGACGGAAATCTCTACCGGCTCGCTCCACAACCCCTTTTGGCGAACGGGCACCCGGATCCCGCATCCCTTCCGCCGGGTTTTCAGGGTGTCTTGGATCATCTTGCGGAGTGGGCTCCCGTTCTTCGCGAAAAACGCCGGAATGTCTCAAAAAACTCCTCAGGATACAATCTGTTTGATTTGGCCCAGAAGCTATATTTTGATCCGGAAAGGGTTTTCGATCCGGCTCGTCTGATTGTTGGGGCTGAGGGAACCCTTGGTGTCGTGACGCGTGCCGAGCTTCTGGTTCGTCCTCTTCCGAGCCGTCGCGTCACGGTTCTGGCCTATTTTCTGGATCTCGATGACCTTGGCTCGGCCGTTGCCAGAATCAATGAGCTTGGCCCTTCGGCCCTTGAAATGATGGATCGGAGAACCCTTGACCTTGTCGGTCGGGAGCGCTTTGGCATTCCCCCATCGGCCGACTCGATGCTTCTGATCGAATTCGACAGCGAGCCCATGGAAGATCTTGTCGAGGGAACCAAAAAGATTCTGGGAAAGATCCGTCTGGCCGACTCTCCCGGAATCTCCTTCGATCCAGGGGAACAGCTCAGAATGTGGCAGGCCCGTCATGCGCTTTTCCCGACATTGTACCGGTATGATGGTATTCGCCGCCCACTGAATTTTGCCGACGATGTCGCGGTCCCTGTCCATCGTCTTGTGGAGCTTCTGAGGTTTTTGAGGGAGTTCTTTTCCGGAATGGATGTTCCTGTCGCGGTCTATGGACACATAGGGAATGGAAATGCCCATATCAACCCCCTCATGAATCTTGCGGAGCCTGGTTCAATGGAACGGCTTCTTCACATCAGCCAGGAAATTCACCGGACCGTGATCGATCGATTTGAAGGGGTTCCCTGCGGAGAACATGGGGAGGGCCGTGTCCGGGCGGAATTTCTTCCATCGGTTTACGGACCTGAGGTTTACCAGATGTTTTGCGACACAAAGCGGTCTTTCGATCCCCAGGGGATCTTCAATCCCGGAGTGAAAATCTCCCGAAAGTCCTTTCTGGAGGGGATCGATATCGAGCGGGTGGTGAAGTCCTGCGCAACCTGCGGGAAATGCAACACCGTCTGTCCCAGCTTCGATGTCACGAGAAATGAAGCGATGGGACCCAGGGGCTGGTTTCAGATGCTCACCGATCCCTCCGTCTCTCCGGAGGTTCCTGAGTCGGTTCTGGGTGGTTGCCTGAACTGCAAGTCCTGTCGGACGATCTGTCCTGCAGGGGTGGATGTTTCCGCAGTTGTCCTCTCTGCCCGGGCTGAACGGGGTGGGGATCCTGTTTCCCGATTTTTTTCCGAACAACTTTTAAAGACAAGGAGGACCAGCCGCATCGTTGAATTTTTGGGGATGACGCAGAATTTCTGGGACCGGCCGGCTTTGCGTCGCCCAATTGAGGCCATCACCAGAAAACTGTTCAGGGTCGTTTCCGAAAATGCGCGGATACCTGCGGGTCTGAAGCTTCCGAGGCTCAGGAGCAAGACATTGAGATCCTCCTTTCATGATTGGACGGAAGAGGGGGGGCGCAAGGGGGATGTCGCCTATTTTCATGGCTGTGCGGCAAACTACCTTGATGATGGTGTCGGGGAGGCCATGATCCGGATTTTGTCACGGGGAAAGGGACAGGTTGTCCTTCCCCGTCAAACCTGTTCCGGTACCCCGATTGAAACCTATGGCCACCGGGATCTGACACGATCCTGCGCCCGGGAAAATCTCGAAAGTCTTTCTCGTTATGAAAAGATTGTCACAGGGTGTGCGTCCTGTACGCTTGCTCTCAAGGATTTGCCCCATCAGTTTCCGGACGGTTCGACAGAACATAAAAAAGCACTGGATCTTTCCAAAAGGGTGGTTCATATTGCAAAGTGGATGATGGCGGATGATGCGAGTGACCTCAGGGGGGAAATGGCTCAGAACCTGAACAGGAAGGGGGGTATCCTTCCTGTTTCCTATCACTCTTCCTGCCATCTGCGAGCGGCTGGGGTTGTCTCCGAACCAGTCGAACTTTTGAAGGAGATTTTTGGAGAGGCTTTTCGTCCCATGATGGATTCGGACCGGTGTGCCGGTGGTTCCGGTACCTATCTTCTGAAGAATCCGGAAATCTCGGAAGCTGTGTTTCAAAGAAAAAGGGAGGCCGTGGCCCAGTCCGGAGCAAAAACGGTGACGACAGGCTGTCCGGCTTGCCAGATCAAGCTCTCGGACGGGCTTCCCGGAGATGTTTCTTCCCGTCATATGGCGGTTCTTCTGGCAGATCTCCTGTCCTGAAAGAGTGTTGGATCAAGGACGAATACAATGAATCGTATGGTTTTCATCGTGATGAAGGAGAAACGATCGTGATCGAAAAAAGAAAACTGGGAACATCTGGAATCGTGTCCGGCGGCTCTTTGAAAAAATCTGGGCTGTTGGTTTGTGGGGTTTTGTTGGCTCTTCTGGGGGGAGTTATTCACCCATCCGATAGTCAGGCTTCCTCAAGGATGGTTCTTTTAAGCAACGATTTCAAGAATCATGGAACGATTCATAATGAACAGGTTTTTTCAGGATTCGGCTGCTCAGGCAAGAATATCTCTCCGGAGCTTCACTGGAAGGGGATTCCCAAGGGGACGAGAAGCCTGGCCCTCACGGCTTATGATCCCAACGCTCCGACAGGTTCGGGTTGGTGGCACTGGGTCCTGATCGATCTTCCTGCCACAACGACGCATCTTGCCAAAAATGCCGGAACCTCCGATGGGGCTTCTCTTCCAAAGGGATCCTTTCAGGCGGTGACGGATTTTGGTAAAAAGGGCTACGGAGGTCCTTGTCCGCCTGTTGGAGATCGTCCGCATCACTACATTTTTACCCTCTATGCCCTGAAGGCACCGAAGCTTGATGTTCCGGAGAACGCATCTCCAGCGCTGATCGGGTACTTCATTCATCAGACGATGATCAAAAAGGCAACACTTGTGGGAATGTATGGAAGGGCCAAACACAAGAAACACTGAGTGTGTCAAAATACCCCTCTGGAAAGCTTGATTCCTTCCAGGGGGGGCTCTTTTTCGACATTTTGAGATTTGATCCTTCCGATTTTCCCGAATGACCGGATAAAAAGAACTCCCTTTCAAGCTTTCCAGTGGTCGTTTGGATTCAGGAGGTTGTATAGTTGTCGCCGGGCAACCTGTAGTCGATCTGGTCTCCCGTAAACTGCAAGCGTTCGGGAAAGCTTCTGCCGGTTTCTTTGAGGGTTGACCTCTCTTGAAAATTTCATCTCTTCTGTAATCTCATGCTGGAGTCCTTTTGTATGCTGATAGGACGACTGGCAATCCATCAGCGATTCGAATCCTTTTTCCAGTGAGTCCACAATCCTGCTTCTCATTTCCTTTTCCGGGGTGGCCATTTATCATTCCGGGTTTCCCCGGAGACTGGAGGGTTGGGAGTGGCGGAAGGGTAGCCAGATCAGCAAGAGGGTGGTAGAGCATGTTACGATTTAACGTGGTTTCATTTTTTTCCTGGCTGTTGTTTTCATCAGAAAAGGAGGTTCCAAATGCAGGAGATTGAACATTTGCCCGCGCATTCCCCTTCTTAGGCCATGGGTCAAGAGTGGGTCAAGCGGGCGGTTTTGTTTTTCTTCTTCTCGCTTTTTCAGTTGTTCCTTGGCTTTCGACATAGCGACGGACCGTTTCCAGTGTCGCTGCGCCTACACTCCCCACATAGTAGGCCCGATGCCAGAAATACGGCTTCCAGTAAAATGGCTTCAGATGGTCCGAAAAACGATTGCGAACCCGTCTGGCCGAGGCCGTTTTCAGATTGTTGATCAGTGTGGAGATGTTGAGGGCTGGGTGGATCTCCGCCAGAAGATGCACATGATCCGCTTCCCCTCCGAATTCCAGCAAGGTGCATCGCCAGTCCGACAGGATCTCGCCGAAGGCGCTCTGTAAATATTCCAGAAGATCCGGAGAGAGCACCTTGCGCCGATACTTTGTCACAAAGACAATGTGTAGCTTAAGAGAATAAACGGCATGAGAGCTTGATCTGTTCAGTTGAATATTCATGTTGCCAAGAGTAACATGCTCTCATGCAGACCGGCAAGCGCTTCCGTGCGTATCCCACTCCCGCCCAAGAAAAGATCTTGCTTCAATGGATCGGACACCAGCGGTTCATTTACAACGCCAAGGTGTCCGAAGACCGGTATTACCGGGCCTTCGCCAAAAAAGCGGTCTCTCTTTCGGGAACGCCCGTTCCCGTCGACCAGGAGTACGCCCGGTTCATCGGACCGGAGACCTCCTGGCTCCGGGAGGTTCCCTCCCCGATCCTCCGCAACGGGGCAGTCCGGTGGAAACAAGCCTACGCCCGCTTCTTTTCCGGCCTGGCCCGGCGGCCCACGTTCAAGGGGAAGGACGGACGGCAGTCGGTCTGGATCACCTCCGAACTGTTCTCCTTCCGGACCAACGATGAAACGCAATGCGGAGAACTGATTCTGGGAACAAAGAAATTCCCGCTCGGGGTTCTGTCCTTCAAGGCCCAGACCCCGTATTCCCGTCCCGCCTCGCTTCACGTCTCGGTCGAGGCGGGGAAGTGGTTCATCTCCTTCTCCTCGGAGGATGGACTCCCGGAACCGAAGGAGGAGGACACGGTCTCCTGGCTCCGGATGTTTTCGGAAGAAGAGCTTGAGGGCAAAACCCTGGGCTTCGACCGGGGCGTGACGATTCCGGTGATGGCCAGCTCCGGCCGGAGAATCGACTTTTCCGACATCCAGAAGGCCCGGATGGAGAAAAAGGAACGGACACGGAAACGCTGGCAACGAAAACTCGCCCGGCAACAAAAAGGGTCGCAGAACCGGAAGAGGACGAAACGACGCTTGGCCCGGTCCTTCGAGTATGCCAAGAACGTCCGCAAGGACGTGATCCACAAGGCCACCCGCGACCTTGTGTCCGATCCCGACCGGACCCTTTTCGTTGTTGAGGATCTCAAGGTCAAAAACATGACGAGGAGCCCTGAGCCGAAAAAGGACGAATCCGGACGGAATGTCCGGAACGGAGCCCGCGCCAAGGCCGGACTCAACTGGGCGATCCTGTCGTCCTGCTGGGGTCTGTTCGTGGTGCTCCTGTCCTACAAAGCCCGGAGATCCGGAAAGCTCGTCATCAAGGTCTCTCCTCAATTCAGTTCGCAGGAATGCGCCCGGTGCGGGCACATTCATCCGGACAACCGGCCTTCCCAGGCCGGGTTCGTCTGCCAGCGCTGTGGACTCGCGGACAACGCCGATCTCAACGCCAGCCGTGTCATCGCCAAGAGGGGCATTCGTCTTCTTCTGGAAGGGAAAGTCCCGCAGAAGACGATTCGGCGGTGCGGGATCGGAAAACTCAAAACACTAGGGCCGGAACGGTCCGAAGTCAAAGCCTCCGGAGAGGACGATAAGACGCGAAGGACCAAACGCCTTCGCGCATCCTCGGCGAAAGAGGAACTTCCGCTCGCGAGATCGGAAACCCCTCCTACAGCGCAAAGCGCTTAGGAGCGGGAGAGTTCATGATCTGTCAATGGCCCAATGGACCGCCATTCCTGTTGACTCTGATGCCCTTTACCTCGGAACCAGGATACAGAAAATCACGATTTCCGCTCTGGTGAGACATATGCTGCACACCGAACGTTTCTGGATCGGTGCGATTGATGCCTTGCCTCCGGGTGCAACACTTCCCCTGCCGGGAAGGGCCTCCGACCTGGAGAACGTCTCCGACGGGAAAACTCTGGTTTTGAGCTACAGAAAAAGTTTTTCGGAAAATCTGCAGCGCCTTCAGAATCTGTCATCGGAAACTCTCGGCAAAGAGATTGTTTTTGTGGACCGGAAATATACGGTTATGGGATTTCTCTGGTCTATTCTTGGACATCATGCCTATCATCTGGGTCAGATCGATTTGGTAATGCGCCAGCAAGGGATGCAAGCCCCGGAGTATATGGAATGGCCTGAAAAAGGAAAGGTGCTGGGATGAGTGACGACGATATCAGAAACCGGTATAGGGATCTTCTGGGTTTTGTTCCTGAAAATATTGAAAAAAGGTTCAGCCTGGCGGGGCTTTCAGGAAAGCCGGACTCTATCGGGGCTATCGAACGATTTCGGGAAGAGATGATCCATGACAATCCCCTTGACCGCAAAACACAACAACTGGTGCATTTGGCAATGTTTTTGGCGCAAGGCAATCGGGCGGCGGCCATGCTCCATGTGCGGGGGGCCCTGAAGGCGGGAGCGACACCCGCCGAGCTTTACGGGGTTTGTGAAACAGGGGCAATTGTCGGAGGAATGCCAGTGTATAGTCTGGCGGTGGATCTTGTCCATGATGTTCTTCGGGAGCAAGGTTTTTGGGAGCGTTCCAACCCACCTGCAACATCAGAAACCTCTTGATCTCCCTTGCTGGCATTCGTTTTTCAGCAGAGTTTTGTAAAAAAGGGGAGGCAGAACCCCGAAGGGCAAACTAACGGAGGAGCTCCCCCGTTTTTGAACAAATAGGAATGCACAGGCCCTTGTCACCCTGTTGCCGACCGTTCTCATCATGATGCCCCCCGGAATGCTTTTCTGTCCCGGGGGGCGATCCTCTACTGCTGTAACCGTTCGATTCCCAAAGCTTTCAGCATGTATTTTTCGTAGATCGGTTCAGAACTCCCTGTTTTCATCTTTCTGATGAAGTATTTTTCAAAGGCGATTTTTGCCAGATGAACCCATTTGCCCTTTTTCATCCAGGCGACATTTCTGGGGGGGATCTGGGGAAGCGCTACGAATGCTGCTCCGGTGTCTCCCATATCGGCAAGACAGATCGCATTCCATGTGCCCTTTGTGTCGGGTTCCCGTCCTTCAATCTCCGCCTTGATGTTATGGACGATAGCGGTCACCATCGATTCGATCATGTAGCCTGTTTTGGGTGTTCCTGTCGGAACGGGGGTTGTCTCAACCGGTGGAATGGCGACACATACTCCGGCTGAATAGATATTCTTGTAGGCCTTGCTTCTCTGGTAGTCATCGATGATGACGAAACCACCCGGATTGACCATGTCGGTCACGGCTGCAACGGCCTTGTTGCCCCGGAAAGGCGGAATCATCATGGAATACTTGAATGGAATGTCGTGGGTCCGGATCGTATTCCCGTCTTGTCCCACCTCCTCGACATGCATCATCTGGTCTTCAACCTTGGTGACCTTGGCATTGGTAATCCACTTGATGTCCTGATTCCTGAATTCGGATTCCAGCAAACCCTTGGAGTCCCCGACCCCTCCAAGCCCCAGATGTCCAATATAGGGTTCGCTTGTCACAAATGTCATGGGAACCTTGTTTCTCATCCTGAGCTTTCGAAGGTGACGATCAAGAATAAACGCATATTCATAGGCCGGCCCAAAGCAGCTGGCTCCCTGAAAGCTTCCGACAACGACGGGGCCGGGGTTTTTTAAAAACTCTCCCAGTTTTTCGTAGGCCTTTTCGGCGTGATCGACCGAACAAACCGATTGGGTAAATCCCTCTGGGCCGGCACCCTCGATCAGGTCAAAGGCCAGTCTTGGTCCTGTTGTGATGACGAGGTAGTCGTATCGGATGATCTCTCCATCGATAAGCTCTATGGAGTTTTCTTTTGGTTTTAATGCGACTGCTGCCTTTGCAATGAATGTGATCCCTTTCTTCTCAAGATAGGGTCGAATCAGAAAAGTGGTATCGGCGCGTGTTCGCCACCCAACCGCCACCCATGGGTTTGATGGGACAAACTGGAAAAAGTCATAAGCATTGATGACGGTCACATGAACCTTCTTTCCCAACGTGGATGCCAGTTCATATGCTGCCGGCATTCCGCCCGTTCCGGCGCCCAATACTACAATTTCCTTGACCTGGCTCGATATTGTCATGTGAATTCCTCCATTTTGGCTATTGTGAACCTGATTTGATCCATAACACTTTTCCGGATCCATGACCCGGATTCTGGCAAGAAGAAGTCTTGTCAGTACTTCCCATCAACCCTCAATCGATCGATCGTGACCTGGTCTTCCTGTATCTCAAACCACAGCGCATGCATCACCGAAAGGGTAACAGCCATCGTAACCCCCACAATCCATACGAAATACCACATGTTTCTGACTCCTTCCTTTAATAAAGAGTGTGTTCTTCCCGTTGGACGGATTCCACGGTGATCGGGCCCCGAAGCACCCAGTAGGCCCAGCTTGTATAAATGATGATGATTGGCGTGAGAATGACGGTTGCCCAGAACATCACCAGGAGTGTCAGTCGGCTCGAGGTGGCGTCCCATGCGGTGAGAGAGGATCCCGGATCAAGGCTCGAGGGCAAAATAAAAGGGAAAAGAGAAACGGCAGCGGTCAGGATCACACCCACTCCTGTCAGGGTTGATCCGGTGAAGGCGAGTCTGCCATTTTTGAACCACCCTCCCAGAAAGGCAAGACAGCTTCCTGCCAGAACGGTGATGACAATCCCCCAGAGGTTCGGATGCGCATGGAAGTTGTTGAGCCAGGCACCCTGTTCCCGGACCACGGTCTTGGCAAGGGGATTCGGCATGTCCTGGGGGCCGGGGCCGGAGAGGATCCTGTATCCCGGGATGCGGACAACCCAGAGGCCGATAGCCGCATAAAGGACTCCGGTACAAACAGAGAGATATCGGACAGCCTTTGAAGCCCGTTGGTGAAGGACCGATTGGGTCCTCATCATAAGGTAGGCGCCACCGTGGAGCGAGATCATGCAAAGGGAGAGGATTCCAGCAGCAAGTCCGAACGGGTTCAGCAGCTCCCAGAAGCTTCCTTCGTAGAAAGATCTCATGAGGTTGTCGAGTCGAAAGGGAACACCTAGAAAGAGGTTTCCCAGTGCGACGCCAAAAACGAGGGCCGGAACGGTTCCTCCTATAAAAAGACCTGTGTCCCAGAATAATCTCCATTTGGGGTTTTCAATCTTGCTCCGATAATCGAATCCCACCGGCCTGAAAAAAAGGGCCCACAGCACCAGAAGCATTGCCACATAAAATCCCGAGAAGGCGGTTGCATAGACAATGGGCCACGCTGCGAAAAGAGCTCCACCAGCGGTGATAAACCAGACCTGGTTCCCTTCCCAGTGGGGACCGACACTGTTCAGTAGGACCCTCCGTTCGATATCGCTTTTTCCGATCCACGGCAGAAGAAATCCGATCCCCATGTCGAATCCGTCCATGATAAAAAATCCCGAGAGCAGGAGAACGACCAGTCCCCACCAAAGCTCTTTGAGCATTCCGTAGTCAAACATGGATGTCTCCTTTTTCAAGCATTCCGGAAACGCCCTTTTGTGTGTCGGTTTCAGAATAGAGTTCTGATACGGGGCCAATTTTGGCGTATTTTCTCATCAGGCCCAGCTCGACAACCAGAAGAACCGTGTAAAAAAGTGTAAATCCCGCGAGTGAGAAGACGAGACTTTTGGTTGTCAGGGATGAAGTGGAGAGAAATGTGGGGAGAACGCCGTAAATGGACCAGGGTTGTCGTCCATATTCCGCGACGAACCACCCAAGCTCGCTTGCGGCATAGGGAAGGGGTATGGAGAAAATGGCGAGTTTCAAAAGCCATGTTTTTTTGTCGCACCGGCTTTTGCCCGAATAGTAGAAAGAGGCAGCAAAAAGGGCCAGAAAGAAAAATCCAAGTCCCACCATAGCCCGGAATGCCCAAAATAACGGTGTCACTCTGGGGATGGTGTCCAATGCAGCCTGATGGATCTGTTCAGGTGTCGCAAGAGCCACGTCTTGTCTGTATTTTTTCAGTAAAAGTCCAAAACCAAGATTTTCCTTTTCAGCCATGAACTCTGCTCTGAGAGTCGCGTTCTTGGGGTCCTTCCGGAGTTTTTCAAGTGCGGTGACCGCGAGAATGCCCTTTTTGATCTTTGCCTCGTTGGAAACCACGATTTCCTTGATCCCGGGAATGGGCGTGTCATAGGTGCGGGTGGCGATCAGCCCAAGCGCCCAGGGAATCCTGATCTGGAAATCATTCTTCATGTTTTTCTGATCGGGAATGGCAACAAGATTGAAGGAAGCGGGTGCCGGTTCGGTCTCCCACATGGCCTCCATCGCGGCAAGCTTTGTTTTTTGTCCAATGCCATCGAGGTAGCCGGACTCATCTCCCAGAATGATCACGGACACTGTGGCGGCAAGACCGAACGCCGCTGCGATGCGAAAGGATCGTTTGGCCACTTCGAAGTGTCTCTTTTTGAGGAGGTACCAGCCGCTGATTCCCAGAACAAAACAGGATGCGGTCACATAGCCTGCGCTTACGGTGTGGACAAACTTGGCCTGGGCTGTGGGGTTCAGGAAGAGCTCCCAGAAACTGTTGACCTCCATTCTCATGGTATCCGGATTGAACTGGGCTCCCACAGGGTTCTGCATCCATCCATTGGCCACCAGAATCCACAGCGCCGACAGGTTGGTGCCGGTTGCAGTCATGATGGTGGCAAAAAGATGTCCGCCCCTGGACAGGCGGTTCCACCCAAAAAAGAACAGTCCCACAAAGGTGGATTCGAGAAAAAAGGCCATCAGACCTTCAATTGCGAGGGGGGCTCCGAAAATATCTCCCACATAATGGGAATAATAGGACCAGTTCGTTCCGAACTCGAACTCCATGGTCAGACCTGTCGTAATGCCCAGTGCAAAATTGATTCCAAAGAGTTTTCCCCAGAATTTTGTCATTTCCTTGTAGACAGGCTTACCTGTCATGACATAAACGGTCTCCATGATGACCAGAATGTAGGTCATGCCCAATGTCAGCGGAACAAAAAGAAAGTGATAAAGGGCCGTGATGGCAAACTGCAAACGGGACAGATCCACTAAGCTCTCGGTTGGCATTCTTGATCTCCTCGGCCATGGTTTTAGACTTTGTTGAATATGAAGGAGCAATAGTGGTGCCAGATCAGATATGGCTTTCAGATATGGTTTTTTTTTCATTGCATTTTGTCTTTGTGTCAAAAATGGCATATAGTGTTCAGATTGGCATGTCAAAATTGACAAGGGGGGATGATGTCGACTGAAAAACAGGACAAACCACTGGCGATCACAATTTCATCCATTCTGAATGCGTTTTCAGAGCCGATGATTGCTCTCGATTCGTCCTATCAGGTTCTGGCGGCGAACAGGTCATACATGACGCTTTATCCTTCCGGAAAAGTGAGTGATATTGCGGGCAAAAAATGTCACGAGCTTTCTCACGGATATTCTGTTCCATGCGATCAGATGGGCGAGAACTGTCCTCTTTCCGCGGTTCTTGCCGATCATGGTGCCCATCGTGTGACCCATGTGCATCAGAGCCCAACCGGTCCCCATGTTGTGGAGGTTGAACTGTGGCCGGGAGTGGATCCTGTGAGCCAGGAGGTTTTCTACCTCGAGAAGATCCACCCATCTCCGCTGGATTCCCGGAGCGCTTCCCATGAAGGGCTTGTCGGTCATTCTCCGATGTTCCTGCAAATGCTCTCCCTTATCCATAAAGTGGCCTCAAAAAATACATTGGTTTTTCTGGAAGGGGAGACCGGAACCGGCAAGGAGCTGGTCGCTCATGCCATTCACCAGTTTTCTCCAAGGCGGGAGAAGCCCTTTGTTACGGTCGATTGCTCCGGATTGACGGAGACACTGATCGAAAGTGAGCTGTTTGGCCATGAAAAGGGAGCTTTTACCGGTGCCCAGGGGAAAAAGATCGGTCTTGTTGAAGCGGCAAGGGGCGGGACCTTGTTTCTCGATGAAGTCGGGGAGTTGCCCCTGTCGATGCAGGTCAAACTTTTGAGACTGCTTGAGACCAATATTTTTCGAAGGGTTGGCGGGGTTGATCCCATCAAGGCGGATATTCGGCTGATCTCTGCAACCCACAGGAATCTGAGACGGATGGTCGAGGAGGGGGGTTTTCGGAAGGATCTCTTCTATAGGCTGAACATTTTCCCGATCAGGCTTCCGGCGCTTCGGGACAGGAAAGGAGATATCCCTCTTTTGATCGAGAGTGTCATGAAACGGTTTTCGGATCACCCTGTTCTGATCGATGAGGATGCAAGGTCCCTTCTTTTGGGCCACTCGTATCCGGGGAATATCCGGGAGCTCCGAAACATTCTGGAACGGGCCCTCATTCTCTCAGACGGAGAGACGATCACTCCGGACCATCTCCCTGACCTTCAGGAGAGTCTTCCGGAAATATCGTCTTGGGAGGAATCCAAACAGCTTCTTTCCCTCCGGGAAGCGGAAGGACGATACCTTGACTGGGTCCTGTCCAGGAGCGAGGAGCCGCTTTCGGATCTGGCCCTCAAGCTCGGAGTGAGTCCCAGAACGCTCTATCGAAAAATGGACAAAAAGAGAAAAAGGGGAAGCCATCGTGTCTGACTGTATGAAAAAAGGAGTTCTGCGACATGGGCTCATGTGCGTGTTTGTCGGACATTCTTTTATCCAGGAGGCCGATTCCACTCGTGAAAAATCCTCAAAAATGGGGTAGATCTTTATTTTTTGAGTAATAATGTTAGAGTATTCTTCAACCAGTTTTTCAAAAAGCAGAGTTTTTTGGGATTGATCCGCAGAGACGAGGTGGCTATGGGTATCTCCCATGGATAAGACGACAGGCCTCGAACCATCCGGAAAAGGGCGTCCGGAAGGACACAACTCCCTTCCTGTTGTCGTTGGAGTCGTTGCCTCGGCAGGGGGGCTCTCCGCATTTGCCGAGTTTTTAAAAGGAGTTCCACCCGATAGCGGACTGTCTTTTGTGTTTCTGCAACATCTTGACCCCTCCCATGAAAGCGCTCTTTCCGAAATCCTTCAAAAGGGAACATCTCTTCGCGTTCTTTCCATCGGGTCTCCGGTTCGTCCAAAGCCGAACCAAATCTATGTCATTGCTCCGGGAACATCCCTTGTTATCCGGAACGGGGTGCTCTCCCCGTCGACGCTTGATGAGGATCAGTCCCATCAGCAGCATCTTTTTGACCACTTTCTGGAATCCCTGGCCTCCGATCAAAAAGATCGGGCGATTGGGGTCATTCTCTCGGGCGCGGGTTCGGATGGGGCGGATGGGTTGTCTGCCATCAAGAGAAATGGTGGAATAACTTTTGCCCAGGATGATTCAGCCGTATTTCCATCAATGCCCCAAAGTGCCATTTCCGCAGGGTCGGTGGACTTTATTCTCCCGCCTTTCCTGATCGTCCAGAAGATCCTCTCGCTTCGCCAGTTGGATGGAGTTTGCAGGGATGGATCTTTTGCAATCCCTTCCGGCGAACCTTCCCCGGATGAGGGTGAAGACATCAAATCCGTTCCGGATGGCTACCGGCGGATTGTTGCCTTTCTTCAACTCCGCACCGGGGTCGATTTTTTTCTCTACAAGTCCCGCCCATTACTTCGTCGGATCTCCCGGAGAATGCTTCTTTCAAACCGGAAGGACCTGCCGGATTATGCCGATTTTCTGGAAACGGATGCCGGAGAGCTCGAAGCCCTTTTTTCGGACATTCTTCTGGATGTGACCTCTTTTTTCAGAAATCCCGCGGTGTTTCAGAAGATTGCCGATTCCGTTATCCCGCGCTTTCTGGCCGGCAGGCCGGGGGAAATGATCCGGGTATGGGTTGTTGGCTGTTCCTCTGGCCAGGAAGCCTACTCTCTTTCCATTCTGTTGACCGAGTTTTTTGAGAAACAGGCTCTCCCTGCCCAATTCCAGATTTTTGCCACCGACCTGAATGAGGATCTGTTGAGGATAGCCCGTGCCGGTTTCTATGAAGACCGGTTGATGGACGGGGTGTCTTTTGAAAGGAGATCCCGTTTTTTTACCCGGGAGGAGGGGGGGTATCGGGTTTCGGGGCTCATTCGCGACAGGATTGTGTTTGCCCGCCACAATATCCTGAAGGATCCTCCCTTTTCAAGGATGGATCTTGTCTCTTGCAGAAATCTTCTGATTTATCTGGACACGTTTATCCAGAACAAGGTGATTCGCCTGTTTCATTATGCCTTGTCCGAAAATGGCTGTCTTCTTCTCGGTCTTTCCGAGTCGGTCGGCGCCAATTCCCGTCTGTTTCTTCCGGAAGAGAAAAAGCTGAAAATCTTCTGGAAAAAAAAGATCAAGGGTTCAGTACGAATCCCTGTTTCCCCCAAGTCTCCGGGGTTTGACCCCATCAGGAAGGGCAATGAGGGAATCCTGGACCTTCTGCCCGCATGGAAGGCGGAGAAGGAGGTCGCGAGAATACTCATCGGGGAATATGCTCCTCCGGGCGTGCTGGTCAATGACCAGCTGGAAATTGTCCATTTCTTCGGATCGACGACGGATTTTTTGTCCCCGCCTTCAGGAAAACCCAGTCTAGATCTCTTCTCCCAGTTGAAACGGAGCCTGGTTCCCCAGATCAGGGTTCTTCTCTCCAAAGTCCGCAGTGAGCATCAGACTGCGATCAGGGAACGTGTCGGACTCCATCGTGATGATGGGGATATCCTTCTGACACTGAAGGTCATTCCTCTCAAAAACCTGCCAAGTCCCTATTTTCTGATCCTTTTTGAGAAAGAAGGAGAGACGGAAAAAGGTCGTACCTCGCGCTTCCATGGGCCTGGCTCCAGCACCAAGCCTCTTGTGGCCGATCAGGCGCTTTCAAGGATTGCCTTTCTGGAGTCGGAGCTTCTGGAGACACAGGATTATCTGGATTCCCTGAAGGAGCAGCACCAGTCGGTTATTGAAGAGCTTCAGGCGACAGGAGAGGAGGTCCAGTCCGCCAATGAAGAACTTCAAAGCACCAATGAGGAAATCGAGACTTCGAACGCTGAACTGGAATCGGCTAATGAAGAGCTCTCGACGATCAATACCGAGCTTTCCGAGCGCAATGCCGAACTTCTGCGCGTCAACAATGATCTGGAAAATCTGTCCGTGAGCATCAATACAGCCATTCTGGTGGTCTCCCGGGATCTGCTCCTCAGGAGTTTTACCCCCATGGCCGGAAAGCTCTTCAATCTCTCGGTTCTGAACGGAGCAAAGGTCCTCGAAAGGATCGGATGCGAGGTGGATTGTCCCGATATGGAATCGTTCGTCTTGAAGGTTATTCGTGAGGTTCAGGTTTCCGAGCGGGAAATCAGGGATCATGAGGGGAGAGTCTATCTGCTTCGGGTTCGTCCCTATATGACCGATGATAACAGGATCGATGGGGCTGTCCTGGTCTTTTTTGACATTACGACGATCAAGGAACATGAACTGGAAATTTCGCGGCGTGAATATGAGATTGAAATGGTTTTTAACGCCGCTCCTGTCGGGTTTTCGGTCCTCAACTCCGATTTCCGGATTGTCATGGCAAACCAGTCCTTCCTGAAAATGTTCGAGTATTCTTCCGGAGAGATTCTCGGCAGATCTGTTTTTGATCTGGAGTCCGGAGCGTTTGCCAAAGGGAACCTTCAGAGTTTTTTACATGGCTCGATTGCGGAAAACAAGCCGATCGACTCTCTCAAGTTCACCTATGTGAGCGAGAAGAAAGGAGTCCGCACCCTTCTCGTTTCGGGTAACCGTCTTGATCCTGACGATGCGTCTCCCAAGCGGATCCTTTTGTCGGTCGAGGACATTTCTGAAAAAAATGAAACCATGGAGCTCGATCGCCTGAATACGGATCTTGATGCCCTGGTCTTATCCGGGACAACGCTTGAGGGCATCATGGATCTGCTCTCCGAGCGGATGGAATCGATCTACTACCCCTCCTGTATCTGCATTTCAAGACGCGATGATGATCATTCCATCGGCTTTCATTGCGTTCGGGGAAAGAACTCTTTTCTGGTCGCCTCCTTTCTCCGGAAAAATGCGATGCAGAAAGATTCTGTCATTGAGTGGGAAAGTCTTTTCTTTCATAAGGAGAGGGATCATCGCCGGTTCCTGATTTCCGAATTTCCGAAGACATCGAGCTACCGAAGGCTACTGGCCCAACACGGCGTTCAGGAAATCCATGGCTTCCCCTTTGAGAGGGAGAGTCAGGGCCGTTCCCTGAAAGGCGTGGTTCTTCTCGGATTCGAACGATTGGATTCCCTGTCGGGAAGTTCGATCGATCGCATCTGTCATACGATCAATCGTTTCCTGATCCTGGTGGAGCACTTCGGGGAACAGGAGACCCTTCATCTTCAAAATACCGCCTTGAACCTGGTGCCGAACGGAGTTCTGATCACCGACCCCGATCGAAAGATATTGTGGGTGAACAAGGCCATGAGCGAGCTGTCAGGCTATTCGGACAAGGAGCTTGTGGGTCAGACTCCCCGCATCCTGCATTCCGGGAAGCAGGACAAGGAGTTCTACCAGATGATGTGGGAGACGATCCGCTCCGGAAGGATCTTTGAGGGAAGGATTGTCGACCGGAGGAAAGACGGATCCTTCTATACGGTGGAAACGGTGATCATCCCCATGATGGACAGTGACGGGACGATCACCCATTATGTGGGGGTCCAGAAGGATGTCAGGGATTCCCTCACCGGTCTTTTGAACAGGACATCGTTGAATGATCGTCTCCACATGGAAATTGAGAGGAATCTTCGGCTCAAAAGCTCTTCCATTGTCTTTTTCCTCGATATAGACGGCTTCAAGACGATCAATGACACCATGGGACATGAGGTTGGTGACCGGCTCCTTCAGGAGATGGGTCTACGGATTTCAAGCGTCATCCGGACTTCGGACTTTGTGGCAAGGTGGGGAGGAGATGAGTTTGTCCTGGTCATGACCGATGTGGTCGATCTCGCGACGGTGGCCCCTTTTGCGGAGAAACTTCTCTCAGTGATTTCCAATCCTCTGGAAATCGATGGAACGGTGATTCATGTGACCGCTTCTGTCGGCATTGCCATTTCTCCCAGAGATTCCGCAAGCGTCGGGGATATCCTGAAAAAGTCGGATATCGCGATGTTCCAGGCAAAGGCTCATGGGAAGAATACCTGGAAGATCTTCGATCTGGCGATGGAGTCGGAGATCCGGGAGCAGTACGAGCGGGAGCGGGCCCTCCATGAAGCCATCACGTCCGGTCAGTTCCGTCTGTTTTTTCAGCCCCAGATCAATGTGCTCAACGATCGCATCGTTGGCGTGGAGGCTCTTGTCCGATGGGATCATCCGACGGAAGGGCTCGTTCTTCCCGGTCGCTTCATTCCTCTTGCGGAAAGAACCGGTCTTATCATTCCGCTGGGAGAATGGGTCCTGGAGGAAGCGTTCCGGACGATTGAGCGATGGATGAAGGCCGGATTTTCCCGTATCCGGGTCGGGGTCAATGTCTCGGCTTCCCAGTTCTGGCATCCGCCTTTCTGGGAAAATCTTGAACGTCATTTCGAAGCCAATCCGGAATTGGCCTTCTGGCTGGATCTTGAGCTTACGGAAAGTGTTTTGCTGAAGGATCCGGCTGAGGCGGCAAACCTGATCCTGAAGATGCGGATGCTTGGTGTCCGGATGACCCTTGACGATTTCGGGACAGGATATTCCTCCCTTTCCTATCTGTCGGAGCTGTCGCTTGATGCGATCAAGATCCCCCAGGAGTTTGTGATTCCGATGCATGACAGTCTTCCCAAGACCAATCTTGTGAAAACGATTGTCCAGATGGCGAGGATCCTGAACCTTGATCTGGTGGGAGAGGGAGCGGAGACAATGGAGGATGTGGAGATGCTGAGCCTTTTCGGATGCGCCGTGATCCAGGGGTTTGCGCTGTCGAAGCCGTTGCCTCTTGCCGATGTCGAGAGCTTTATCTGTGAAAAATCCGGAAAGGTCCTGCCCTAGGGGGTTTGTGGCGGAATCCTCTCCGGATCGAATCCAGGGGGCGTTTTTCCGATGATCTCGACCATTCCCCGAAGGTCTCTCGGGTGTCCGGTGCCGGTGATGAGAAGGTGGTCTGTTTGGATGAGGAGGATCCTCCCACGTCTCCGGTTGGGAGCCTTGCCCATCCGGAACGTCCGGACGGCCTGAATGAACTCCTGCCGGTAAGCTCCAAGGAGGTCCCCGAGATGGGACGGTTTTGTCCCTCTCCAGGTGATGGCGAAGATCGCTCCGTCCTGCCCGGAAAACTCCCGGTAATGGCCTCCGGCGGTCGTGATCTTATGCATCCGTATTCCTCCGGGGAGGGTCCGGACCGAATGGCTCCCCTGGGAGCGTTCCCTGTCCGCGGTCACCGAACTTTCCGGCTCTCCCAGAACGGCAAAGGCGCTTGTCAGATGGCTTCCCCAGTGAAAACAGATGAGAGCTCCAATGGTGATCCACATTTTGGATCTCCGGAAGCTGTGTTTCTGATCCTTCTTCAAGAACGCCTCCATGGTAGGGTTTTCCTTTTCGGCTGTTCCCTGTTAAAAGGCCCAGAACGGCCCGGTGGCATTTAGAGAGGTGATGGTCTGCCCGTTGATTCCGACAAAGACATTCTGTTTCAGGAAAAAGAACGGGAGCCCCCAGTCGAATCCGCCGGTCTGATCAAATCCCAGATTGGGGATGACGCCGTCTGAAAACCCCGAACCCTGTGTCGGAGGGGTTTGAATGGTGAAGAAAACAGTGGTATCGGGAGATCCCGAAGCCGGTGCAATCGTTGCCGTAAGGGGCTCTGCTGATGAAGGCTCATAGTAATAATCCGGGGAGCCGCTGTTAGGGATTTGTGGATCGGGAAAGAAGTCGCCGTCTGACCCCGAATCGATAAAGGCATATCCATTGGAAGAAGAGTAGGTTGTTTGATTAAAGGTGGTCTGGAAGTTTCCGTTCTGGTCGGCGTCATAGGCTTTCACTCCTGATGCTGGTGTGTTGTCCGATTGGCTTCCGATTCCCAGGATCAGGGAGCCTGTCGCTGACTCCTCTGGACTGGTTATGGATGAGGGGAAAGAGACGAGGACCCCCTGATGGTCTGTCGGAAGAAGGGGGACGGGGTTCTGGTCCTGCTCGCAGGTTCCAAGGGTGGTGCTGGTGCAACTTGATCCTGAACAGGAAAAGAAAACCCCGTTATCGATACTTTGGGCGCATAACGTGCCGCAGGAATGGACAAAGAGCCCGACCCCAAGGATCCCGTTGAAACTTGCGTTCGAGGGAGAGGTGTCGGGGGTAAAGGTTTGTCCGCAGGATGGGTTTGAAGAGGCCGGATTTCCGTTGGAGGTGTACTGACCCGCGTAGGTTGGGTCGATCAGCTGTATCGGGAGGGTGACAGGAGGCTCGCCGGCGAGCCTGACCTGGGCATAGACAAGCGGACCCCAGTCGCCGTAGGTTCCATTTCCAAAAGCTTCGCATTCCCCGACAGGATCTCCCCCGGGAGAAGCCACCTGGTCGAGGGTGGTGGTATTGCTGAGGACAGATCTGAAGATCCTGAGGCCAGACGATCCAGTGTCGACCAGAATATTGGTGACGGTCTGGCAATTGCTTCCGGAGCTGTCGCAGATGGTGACGTCGGTGCAGGGATTATTGATGGCGGAGCCGCAAACAGTCGAACTGTTGTCTCCGGCTGTGCCCAGATAAAGCGGCAAGATATTACCGAGCGAGGTTCCCGAATCTGTAGCTCTCTCACAGCTGACCGAAAGCGGCCCCAGTGCCGGTTCTCCCGCAGAGGGTGATGTTCCGCCGCCACCACACCCGGAAAAAGAGAGAAAAAAACATCCCAGGATCCAAAGGAACATCCTTCGCATGGGGGGATGGTTTTTCATTTGAAGCGCTCCTTTCAGGCCATGGCTGTGCGCAGGGTAGACTTTTTGAATGAACGATCCCAAGATAATATAAGCGAAAAAGGCAAAAGTTCTGTCTCATTCCGGCAAGGGGACGGGGGGGCACTCTTTTCGATCTCTTCAGGGGATTGTCGTGTTGCCTGGTGACTTCAGGGGGCCGGAAAACTCCGAAATGACCGGCGTGTGGTCCGAAGGACGCTCGCTTTTTCTGGGCGCCGGATCGATAAAGGAGCGACGGTGAACCTCCTTAAGCGGGGCTGAAGCCAGGACAAGGTCGATTCTGAGGCCTTTATTTTGCCGGAACATCCCTTGCCGGTAGTCCCACCAACTGTATTGGCGCACCTCGGGGTTATCCTGCCTGAAGCAATCTGAAAACCCAAGATCGAAAATCCGTTGCAGGTGATCCCGCTCGTCTTTCGAACAGAAAATCTGGTCCCTCATCCCATCCGGATCCCAAAGGTCGAGATCGGTCGGGGCGATGTTGAAGTCCCCGGTGACAATGACCGGATGATCTTTGGGGTGAAGCGTTTCAAGGTATTTCGTGAGGGCTGCGAGCCATTCCATTTTATACAGGAACTTCTCCGTTCCAAGGTCCTGTCCGTTTGGAATATAGCAGTTGACCACCCGTATTCCGCCGATGTCGGCGGAAACAACGCGTTTCTGGTGGTCATCGTATCCGGGAATATCATAGACAGGATCCTTGACCGGATGTTTTGAAAGAATCGCAACGCCATTATAGGTTTTTTGACCATTATAAAGACTGTTGTAGCCCATTTCCGTAAAAACGGAATGGGGAAAGTCCTCATTGGTCGTTTTGGTCTCCTGAAGGCACAGGCAATCGGGACTGTTGTCCACAAGCCAATGTTGGACCTGTTCAAGGCGTACCTTCAAGGAGTTGACGTTCCAGGTTGCAAGTTTCATGGATATCGCAGGGCTACATGGGTGTTCGGTGGTTGTTGCCCGCAAGCCCGTGCCACTTCATGACACTCATGACCGCATCGACCGCCAGATCTGAAACGGCCAGTTCCTGGAATTTTTCCGCAAGATAGATGATCCATTCAACCCCTGTTCCATTGGGACCGAATCCCTGCTTGGCAATCTTGATGATCTCCTGAGGAACCATTTTCCCGATATAGTCCGGATGGCTCCTGTTCGAAAGGAAGTAGTACCCGTCTTCGGAGAGTTCGTTATTAATGAT
Organism: Leptospirillum ferrooxidans C2-3; assembly: GCF_000284315.1. Lineage (NCBI taxonomy): Bacteria > Pseudomonadati > Nitrospirota > Nitrospiria > Nitrospirales > Nitrospiraceae > Leptospirillum > Leptospirillum ferrooxidans. The sequence continues at coordinate 1,010,468 of NC_017094.1, forward strand.
CATGGGACCTTCCTTCAGGGTGAAATACTCCCCGTATCTCCCCTTGATCTTTTCAATGATCTCGTCTTCCTCGTCCTCATCGAGCAGGTAGGCATATCCCCGACAGTCGCCGGAGGTTTCAAATCCCAGTCCCGGGGAAGGGTTGGTCGGATTTCCCCAGCGATCGGTCATCATATAGTTGAAGGAACGGTGATGTTCTTCAAGAAGGGCTTTTTTCCGCTCTTCAAACGGGTAGGGAAAGTCCCACATCAGTTCGTCAAAGGTAAAGATCCAGGCCATGGGGGTGGGTTCCTTTCTTTTTATGGAACGATACAGGGTATCGCCCGGGGCATCTTTTGACCAAGAGTCGGTCCCATTCTGGCATGATTTTGATTCGTCGTCACCTCCTGCCTTGCTATTCCTTCCTGGGGAGGATCTCTCCTGGAGGAATGGCTGTTTCCGGGTAGGACTCTTCCGGTGAAGGGAAAGAGTGGTTCCTGACCGATTCCGAAAAAGCCAGAACAGCCTTTCTGGCTTCAAGGCCGACCGATCCGAAGGGCCGGACAAATCGGGGAAGGGGGCGGTCAGACCAGCCGACAAGGTCGTGGAAGACCAGAACTTGCCCGTCAACATGGATCCCGGCTCCGATTCCGATGGTGGGGATGGAGAGACGGGAGGTGATCGCCCTTGCCACATCGGGGGGGATCCCTTCAAGAACGATGGCAAAGGCTCCGGCCTGTTCGATCGCTACCGCATCCGCGATGACCTGCCTCGCTCCCTGCAGATCCTTGCCCTGAACCTTGTATCCTCCGGTCATGTTGATCGACTGGGGCTTCAATCCCACATGGCCCATGACCGGTATCATGGCCCTGGTCATCGCCCTCACCAGGGAGGAAATTTCGGCACCCCCCTCAAGTTTGACGCCATTGGCCCCACCTTCCTTGATCATTTTCCCGGCATTGGTGATCGCCTCTTTTTGAGAGGTGTTGTAGGAAAGAAATGGCATGTCTGTCACCAGAAAGGGGCCGTCGAGCCCCCGCCGGACGCAGCGGGTATGGTAGAGCATCTCTTCGACTGTAACCGGCAGGGTCGAATCATGACCCTGCACAATATTCCCGAGAGAGTCTCCAACGAGAGCAATATCGATTTCCGCTCCCGAAAGAAGCCTGGCCTCCATTGCGTCGTAGGCTGTCACCATCGTAATGGAGGGACCTTCTGTTTTGCGACGCAGGATTTCCGTGATGGTCAGCCGGCTGGACATCTTTGAGTCAGCACTCTGCCAGGTCGAGAATCCTCGGAATGGTCTCCTCGGCCCCGACAGTCATGATATGGACTCCATGGACCATGGGCCGGATTGCCCTGATGGTCTCGGCTGCGATTTCAATGCCCACATCGAGCGCTCCTCCCTGGGGTGCCCTCTCAAGCCTGGCGATCAGTTCCTTGGGAACGGTGATCCCGGGAACCTTCTCGTTCAAATAATTGGCCATTCTGGCGGACTTGAGAAGGATGATCCCGGCGAGAACAGGGACTCTGAAAGGGGAGGCAAACACCATGAATCGTTCCATTGTTTTCGGTGAAAAAACCGCCTGGGTCTGGAAAAAACGGGCGCCTGCCGAAAATTTTTCCTCGAACTTTCGGGTTTCCGCATCGAAATCTCCTTCGGGAGAGGTTGCCGCACCGGGGAGAATGTCTGTCGGTCCCGAGAGATCCTTTCCGGAAAGATCGGTCCCGCCGTTGAGAAGGGTTATGGCCCGGATGAGTTCCGGAGTCGGAAGATCAAAGACGGGTTTGGCCTCCGGATGATCCCCGAGGGTCGGAGGGTCTCCGGAGAGACAGAGTGCTTGCCGGATCCCGAGGGAGGACATGCCAAGGATGTCCGACTGGATAGCCAGACGGTTCCGGTCCCGAAGGGTGATCTGGACAATGGGGTCGATCCCGATGGACTGGAGATGGACTCCCATGGCGAGGGGACACATTCTCATGACTCCGGTCTGGTTGTCCGTGATGTTGAGGCCATGAACCCGGCCCTTAAGGGCCACGAGTCGCTCAAGCAAGGGGGCGACAAGGGTCCCCTTTGGAGGGGAGCATTCCCCTGTGATCATGAATGAATGGGCTGTGAGCGCTTCTCTGAAGGTCATTGGGTTCTCCGTGTGATCAGGATAGGTGATTTCGTTTTTTATAGGCTTTCAGCGTGTTTTCAAGAAGTGTTGCGATGGTCATCGGGCCAACGCCTCCGGGAACCGGGGTGATCGCTGATGCGATTGGTTCCACACTGTCAAAATCGACATCTCCCACAAGTTTTCCCTTGTCATTTCGGGAGATCCCGACATCAATCACCACCGCGCCCTTTTTCACGAAATCTTTTGTGATCATGAGGGGTTTCCCGAGCGCGGCGACCAGTATGTCGGCCTGTCGTGTCTCCTCCGACAGATTGGCTGTTTTACTGTGGCAGATGGTGACAGTGGCATCGGCGGCCAGCAGGAGAAGGGCCATCGGTTTTCCCACAATCAAGCTCCTGCCGAGAACGACTGCCTTCTTTCCCTTTACAGGGATACCGTATCGGGAAAGAAGCGTCATGACGCCTGTGGGGGTGCAAGGGACCAGTGTGTCTTCTCCGATCACAAGTCGACCGACGTTGATGGGATGAAATCCGTCGACATCCTTTTCGGGGTCGATCCTGAGAAGAATGTCATCTTTCGGAATATGGGGGGGGAGGGGAAGTTGAACGAGAATCCCGTCAATCCTGGGATCGGCATTCAGCTTGTCGACCCACTCCATCACCGTTTCCCTGGTGGTATCATGGGGCAGGTTGATTTCGGGAGCATGGATCCCCGCTTCCTTGCAGGCATTTCTTTTGTTTTTCACGTAGGCATGGCTTGCAGGATCATCTCCGACAAGGATGACTCCGAGGCCAGGAGGACGTCCGGCTAAGGGTGCAAGCTTCCTGATCTCTTCTGTCTGTTCTGCCCGCAATGTAGCGGCAAGCTCTTTTCCATTCAAAATGGTCGCCAATGGATCTCCCCGAAAGAGGTTTGAGAGGATTGTTGATGGGATGATCTTTTTGATCCACTTTTTTCAGGACCATCAGACATGCCCATCTTATCGATATGAGGGATGGCAGATGAACTCTCCAGCCCCCAAGCGTTTTGCGGCTTATGGAGGGGGTTCCGGTCTCGCGAGCGGAAGTTCCTGTTTCTCCGGGACGTGCGCGAATGATGTTTCCTTCCGGGTCTTTTTTCTCCCCCAGCAGCCATTTCCGATCGTTCCGGCCTTGAGCCTTCTGGTGGAGATATTGACGTCGCAGACGCCACAGAGACCCCGTGGTGATCTCTGCCATGATATGGAAAAGATAACAGAAAAATAGGTCGTTCGCTAACCCCAGACCCATCCGATAGGCTGTGAGTCTGAAACGGGGTTCGCGATTCCGCTGGCAAATGAGCCTGAAAGCGATCGAATCGTTCATGATAACAGCCATCTTTGATCGGATTGGAGGAACAGCCTATGGAAAACCCTACAGAAAAAATCCTGAAGGAATTGCTGGCACATCGTGATGACGGTGTTGCCGCCGTTCATTCCGGATGGAGAAAGTCCGGCTCCCCCGGGCAATATCTGGGGGTCAAAAAAGCCGTTCGTCGCAGGATTGCAAAACAATATCGGGGGCTGTCCGTTTCTGCGATCTCCGAGCTCTTTTCCTCGAATGTATTGGATCTTCGATCGGTTGGGGCGTTGATCCTTCTGGAAACATTCAGGAAGGTCGACGCCCGGGAACAGGAACGGATCTTCAGGGAGTTTCTGGATTATCGCCATCTGATCGATGACTGGGAACTTGTAGATGACCTTTCTCCTGTTTTGATCGGCACCATTTCGAACGGAGCGATGACCCCCGAGCTCGAGCTTCTCGCCACAAGTTCCCGGATGTGGGACAGGAGAATGGCGATGGTCTCAACGTTGTGGTCGGTGAGGAAAGGAGATCTCGATCTGCCATACCATCTTTCCCGGATGCTTTCGGGGGATCCGGAAATCTTGGTCCGGAAAGCCATCGGATGGGTTCTTCGAGAGGCGGGGAAAAAGGATCCCGAGCGATTGAGGAGGTTTCTCCGGGAGCAGGGGAAATTCCTCTCCCGAACGACCATGGGCGTTGCAGTCGAACGGTTCGGGAAGGAGGAGCGGAAGCTTTTCAGACAGGACTGCGGGAACTAGCCCTTGCCCTCAGCCATGATTTTTCATTGAGATCAGCGAGAGAAACTCCTGTCGGGTCTTGGCGTTTTTCCGGAAAATCCCCCTCACGGCGGATGTAACCACCGGAACACCCGGTTTTTTGATCCCCCGCATGGACAGGCACAGGTGCTCGGCCTCGAGGACAACCATCACCCCCTGGGGGGAGAGTCCTTCCATAATGCCATCCGCGACTTCTGCGGTGAGTCGCTCCTGGATCTGGGGGCGCCTCGCGAAGATGTCGAGAAGTCTTGCAAGGGATGAAAGCCCCGTCATCCGTCCTTCTTTGGGGATGTAGGCAATATGTCCCTTCCCGAAAAAGGGAAGGAAGTGATGCTCGCACATGGAGTGAAAGGGGATCCCTGCCAGAGCGACCATTTCGTCAAAATCCTCCCCCTTGATTGGCCGGAGGATTTCTGTAGGGTTTTCATGGATTCCGCCCAGGATCTCAGCATAAAGCTCGGCCACCCGTCTGGGCGTCTCCTGAAGACCTGGCCTGCCGGGATTCTCTCCAAGTCCTTCAAGAATAAGCCTGAATCCTTCAGCGATCTTTTTTTGATCAATCACAGTGAATGGTCTCCTTTTCGGTCAGGATCATGGTCATGGGAATATCCCATTTTGAGGACGGTACTTTTTCGAGCACCTGATGGGAAAAGGCAAGGGCAATTTTGGGAATATCCGGCCGGACCCCTGACAGAAGCCGGTCGTAGTAGCCTTTTCCGTAACCGATGCGGCCTCCTCCGGGATCGAATGCGACCCCCGGAAGAAAAAAAAGGGAGACGATGGAGGGATCGACCCGAACCACCGGATAAGGTTCCGGGATCTGAAAGGGGCCCGGTCGCCAGCGGGTATCCCGTCTAACACTGGAAAGGATCAGTGTGGAGTGGTTTTCCTCGTGATGAACAATGGGGACAACCAGTCCAAACCCCATATCTTTGATTCTTTCCAGAAGAAAGTCCGTCTCGACCTCTTCCCCAAAAGAGCGAAATAGATGGATAATGGCTCCGGGTTTCAAATGGCCGCTGGAAATCCTTGTTTCGAGCAAAGAAACGGCCCTTCTGGTAATCTCTCCAGAGAACCGATCCCGTTCCTGTTTTGTGATGAGGCCTCTCAACGCAATAATGGCGTTTCTGATGTCCTTTTTGCTCGAAAGAAGGATTTCCTGGCCGGTCGCCGTGTTTTCCTGATCGCTTCTGTTTTCAGCCATTTGTGGCTCCATATGGGTCCCGGACCATTTTTTCTGAAGACACAGGGGGTATTGTGCTGTTTGAGCTTTCAATTGGCAAGTCGCCGGAATCGATCTCCCGGAATAGGCTTCCATCTGTTTCTCTCATGACTTGGACCTCCTCCCGATGAGGCTTCTGGAGCTTGCCACGATCGTCGTTGTGGTAACGATTCTTCTCACAACACGCATCGTTCCGGTTGAGGTTGTTGCCATTGGCATCCCGGCGGTTCTGGGTCTTTTCGGCATTCTTCCTCCGGATCGTATCCTTCAGGGATTTGCCCAGCCTGCGGTGTTTCTGGTCGCATCCCTTTTTGTCCTTTCGGAGGGGCTTTCCCGAACGAAGGTGATTCACCGGATCACGATGAGACTGATGATGCTTGTCCATCGGAAAAAGGAACGGATCGGACTGATCGTGACCCCAGCCGTGGGGATCATTTCGATGATCCTGAATGATACCGGAGCTTTTTCCCTGTTTCTTCCCGCGATCAAGAACCTGATCTCCGAAACAGGAGCTTCGGCAAAGCGGATCTGGATGCCTGTCGGCTTTGCAGCTCTTTTGGGTGGTTCCGCGACTCTTTTCGGATCGGCTTCGAACATTATCATCTCCGGATATATGGAGTCCCGACATGAGGAAGGATTCAAGATCCTGGACTTTCTGCCCATTGGAGGAGGGGCCTTTTTAATCGGGCTCCTCTATCTTTGGCTTGTCGCCCCGAGAGTCTTTCCCGAGGACTCCCAGGAGCCCAATCGGCATGGATCGTCGGGGCGATCGTTCTTTGTGGAGCTTTTGATTGACGAGAGTTTTCCCTATCGGGGAATGAAATTTTCGGAAACGCCGCTTGCGGTCGATTGGGGGTTGAAACTGTCGAGTCCCCTTGCACCGGCTCCTCTTGAGGAAAGTGGTCCGAACCGTAAAGGATCGGCGATTTCCCTTTTAAAGGCGGCATGGGGCATGGCGAGGATGTCGGGGAAGACCGCTCCTCCTGGTCTGCCGGAACTTCTGGGAAATCCCGATGAGGTCCTGAAGAAGGGTATGCGTGTCCGTCTTCAGATGGATGTGGTTCTCCTTGGCCGGATCCTCGACCTGGGAGGAGTTCGTCTTCAGGGATTTTTGAGCCCATTATCCGAGCCCGAGCCGTCAGGTTTCCCGATTTCCTCAAAATCCCACTCCATCGATTCGGAGGAGACGGTCCTTTTGGAAGCGATCATGCAGCCGGATGTGGGAATGATCCACAAGCGTCTGAGGCAGATGGCCAACGCCCTCGGTCCTGGAGTCGAGATCGCCGGCCTTTTCCGGGAGTCGCCGCCTCAGGAGGGGTGGTTGGGCGAGACACTGCTTGCTCCTGGGGATGTTCTCCTGCTCAAGGGCAGAAGAGCGGAGATTGAAGCCGTCCAGACTTCAGGATTGTTCCTCTCATTAAACGAGATTCCCAGGAGGGTTTTTCGGACCAGCAAGGCGCCTCTTGCCATTTTTATCGCAGCCGCAACCATTTCGGTTGCGCTTTCCGGGTTGCTCCCCGTTTCTCTTGCGGCTCTTTTGGGAGCTTTTCTGATGATGGCTTTTGGTGTGGTCCGTATGGAAGAGGCGAGAGACTCCATTGATTGGAGGGTTCTTCTCCTGATGGGTGGGCTTTTCCCCCTGGGATGGTCGATAGAGGATGCGGGGGTCGGAGCGATGGTCGCCCCTTACCTCCTCCACTGGGGTGTGACTCTTTCCCCCAATGTTCTCCTGGGGGCACTGATGGTACTCACTGGAGTTCTGGTCCAGTTCTTTTCCCATACGCTTGTGGCCCTGACCTTGTCTCCTCTGGTTCTCTCCCTTGTTCACGGAATGGGACTCTCCCCCAAACCCTTCATGATGGGACTTGCGATTTCCTCAATGGCCCTTTTCCTCTCACCCCTTTCCCATCCGGTGAATCTTCTCTCGTGGAACGAGGGGGAATATCGCTTCAGGGACTTTTTTCATTTGGGATTTGGTCTTTTCATTCTGACCATTGGGTGGGGGGTATGGATTATTCCGAAAATCTGGCCGCTGATTCCCGGAAAGTAAGTCTATTTTGCCGGGGCGATGGTTTCGTAAAGGGCTTTGACACGGTCTTCGGCCTGTTTGCTGAGAAAAATGCTGGCCTCTTTGGGGCCCATTTCCTCAATGGGGTATTCCCAAGGGAGGATGGGAGCAGAGAAAGCGACTTTGATGCGGCCGGGTCTGGGAAATGTTCCTCCCGGACCCATGGAAAGACCTGTTCCCCATATTGCAGCGGGAACGATGGCGGCATGGCTTTTGATCGCAAGAAGGCCCATTCCCCTATGAAAGCTTCCGATTTTCCCCGTCCGGGTTCGTGTTCCTTCCGGAAAGATCGAAAGTACGACCCCTTTTTCCAGAAGGGTTTGTGAAAAACTCACGGCTTTTCTGTCACCCTCTCCCCTCGCAAGCGGAAAACCTCCTGTTTTGAGGAGAAGCCTGCTCCATGGCTCTTTTATAAAAAGTTCGGACTTTCCGGGGAACCGGGACTCTCGCGGAATGGAAAAGCCGAGAATGGGGACGTCAAGGAAGCTTTGATGATTGGCTGCCACAATGACTCCTCCCTCGGAGGGAATCCATTCTTGCCCGGAAACCTCGAGTCTGAGCCATGAACGGGTCAGGATGCTCATCAGGAAGTTGGCGATCTTGTAGGTCTTGAAGTGGGAGACCTCCATCGGAATGGGCATCATTTCGGGAGCCTTTCGATCACCCAATCAACCGATTCGTCGATCGTCATCCGGGAGTTGTCCAGATCGATCGCATCGGATGCCCGTGTGAGCGGGGCAATGGAGCGGGCGAGATCCTGACGGTCCCTTTCTTCAAGGTCATCCTGGATTTCCTGTAAGCTCTGAGGAGCGTTTTCTCCGCCCAGTTGAAGCCACCTCCGGAGCGCTCGTGTTGCAGCCGGGGCGCTCAAAAAAATTTTGAGCGAGGCGTCGGGGAGGATGACTGTGCCGATATCTCTTCCATCCATCACGATGCGATCGTTTTCCGCAAAATGGCGCTGGACCGGGAGAAGATATGTCCTGACCGCCGGTATTGTCGCAACGGTCGACGCCCATTTGCCAACCGTTTCGGAACGAATATCCACGGTGACATCCCTGTCTCCGAGGAAAAAATGGATTTCACGGCTGGAAGATCCATCAGGACGAATGGAAAGATCCATTTCGGGAAGAAGGTCGAGGATCCTGTGCGGATCGTCAGTCGGCCCTCCCCGTTCCAGAAAAAAAAGCGCAACAGAGCGGTAAAGTCCGCCCGTTTCAAGGTGGTAGAGCCCAATCCTTCGGGCCAGTGCCTTGGCCAGACTGGATTTGCCGCACGCGGCAGGACCATCAATGGCGATGGAAAGGGGGGCCATCAGTTCTGGATCCCTGCGGTCTTGTTGAACAGCTCCACAAAGCCCGGAAAGCTTGTGGCAACAAAATCCGTACCATGGATCAAAAGTGTTTCACCAGGAGGAAGCCTCGAGCCCAGAACAACCATGCTCATGGTAATCCTGTGGTCATTATGGCTTTCGATTTCGGCTCCATGAATCTTGGGGGCAGGACCTCCTCCTTCGACAATCAATCCGTCCGGGAGCTCTGTTACGGAGATTCCGGTTGAGGATAATGCCTGGCAGATTGCCGTGATCCGGTCGGATTCCTTGACCCGTAACTCGGAGGCATTCTTGATGATGGTTCTCCCTTTGGCAAATGCGGCGGCAACCGCCAAAACAGGAATTTCATCGATCGCCTGCGGGATCAGTTCTTCGGGGACTTCGATCCCTTCAAGGGAACTGGCCTGTATATGAAGTGTTCCGACAGGCTCGCCTTGACTTTCCATGGTTGTTACCTGGATTTTCCCGCCCATCAGTTGCAGAATCCGGATGATTGCGGTTCGTGTCGGGTTCAGCCCGACTCCCTCGATCGTGAGGCTGGCTCCTGGCGTAATCAATCCCAGAACCATGAAAAAAGCAGCCGATGACAGGTCTCCTGGAACCGTAAAATCCAATGGGGAAAGGGGCCCTGGGTGAACGGTCTTTTCGTTGCCCCGCACAGTACAGGTTGCGCCAAACATGGGAAGCATCAGCTCTGTATGGTCCCTTGTCGCAACCGGTTCGATAACGGTGGTCGGCCCGTCGGCAGAGAGGCCGGCAAGGAGAATGGAGGATTTGACCTGTGCGCTCTTTTTCTCGTTCAGAAAAGTGATTGCCTTGAGTTTTCTCCCGCGGATGGCCAGAGGCAGCCGCTTGCCATTCGCGACTCCGTCGATGCTGGCACCCATCAATGAGAGGGGCTCGGTCACCCGGCCCATTGGGCGGCTTCTGAGACTGTCATCTCCTGTGACAACGGAATGAAAGTTTGTTCCGGCAAGGATTCCCAGAAGAAGTCGCACGGCTGTGCCGGAGTTCCCAAGATCCAGAACGGTTTGTGGCTCAGTAAGACTTATTGCTCCCGGGCTTGAGATCCTGACGTGATTCTCTGAAATGCGTTCTGTCCTGACCCCCATCAGGGAAAAAGCCAGAAGGGTGCCCAGACAATCGGAAGAGGGGAGAAAGCCGTGGATTTCGCTTGTTCCCATTGCCAGGGAAGCCATCATGACTGCACGGTGGGAGATCGACTTGTCGCCAGGAACGCGAATGCAGCCTGAGACACTCTTTGAGGATGTCACCCGGTAAGAACCGTTTCGCTGACCTCCGGAATATTCATCAATGGGCATCGGACTCCTTCTTTTCCTTTTTGGCGAGTTTCTTGAGAGATTGGTGATGGTTCTGGACAGATTCAATTTTTTGGGAGATCTCTTCCATGGAGCCATTTCCAATCTGTTTTTTCCAGGATTCAAGAATCAGGATCAGTCGGGAAAGGTCGTTGAGCAGGAATTCTTGATTGGCCGCGAGAATTTCTCCCCAGAGTCCGGAATGGCTGTGTGAGATCCGGGTCATATCTGTCAGTGCCCCACCTTTTTGTTCCTCCCAGTTGAAATGGGTCAGGTGGTTCCTCTCTTCTGTCCGGTTTAAAAGCTCAAGAATGGCATAGGAAACAACATGGGGAAGGTGGCTGATGAGGGAGAGGATCTGATCGTGCTCCATGGGGTCGACTGTGAAGGTTCCCTTGCAGCCAAGGCCAAGCCAGAAGTTCTCCCAGTCTCCTTCGGGGGGAGTTTTTGGACTTGCAAAGGGAACCAGAAAGGTGCTTCGACCATCAAACAGGTTGGCCCGTGCGCCCTGGGCTCCGGACTCCTCTCTGCCTGCCATGGGGTGAGAGCTTGTATAGCTTTTAAAACAGGACTGGAGATTTTTTCTGAAGTCCATGTAAACAGGCGTTTTGACAGAGGAGATGTCTGTAACGGGAATCCCCGGAACCATTTCCGCGATCTCTTTTAAAATGCTGGCAATCGAGGAGGGAGGGGAGGCCACGATCACCCGGTCCGCGCCCAGAACGGCTTCCTTGTTGTTTTGGGTAAAGCGGTCTATATACCCTTTTTCAAGCGCAACCCTGCCATCAATGGTGGAGATGGATGATCCGACAATGACTGTGTCGGGGAAGGACCGCTTTTGGGCCGCGGCAATGGAAGCCCCCATCAGTCCCACTCCCAGTATGGCGAGTTGCCGGCACTCACGCGCCGGCTTCATCAGGCGATAAACCTGTCAACAGCAGAGGCGACCTTGCGGCATTCCCTCATCAATCGTTCGAAATTTTCCGGGGTCAGGGATTCTTCGCCATCGGAAAAGGCCTCTTCAGGATTATTGTGGACTTCGATCATCAGCGCGTCGGCGCCAGCGGCGATTCCTGCCTTGGCCATGGGGATGACGAGATCCCATCGTCCGGTTCCATGGCTTGGGTCCACGAGAATTGGAAGATGTGTCAGGCTTTTCAGGACCGGAACAGCGTTCAGGTCGAGCGTATTTCTTGTCATGGTCTCAAACGTGCGGATCCCTCTCTCGCACAGGATGATGTCCTGATTTCCCTGTGAGGCAATGTATTCTGCCGCCATCAAGAACTCCTTGATTGTTGCGGAGAGCCCTCTTTTCAGAAGAACAGGTTTTCTGGCGCGGCCAACATCGGACAGAAGGCGGAAGTTCTGCATGTTTCTTGCGCCGATCTGGATAATGTCGGTGTGCTCCTCAACCATGTCAAGATCTCTGGGGTCCATCAGTTCCGTAATGACAAGAAGGCCGGTTTTTTCCCGGGCTTTCGAAAGGTGCTTGAGTCCTGTTTCTCCAAGTCCCTGGAAAGTGTAAGGGGATGTCCGGGGTTTGAACGCCCCTCCCCGAAGGATTTTTGCGCCTGATTCCTTGACCCTTTCCGCGACAAACAGAAGCTGCTCATCGGATTCCACTGCGCATGGTCCTGCCATGACCTGGATTTCTTCTCCACCGATGGTGACTCCGTTCGGAAATCGGATAATCGTGTTTTCTTTTTTGAATTCACGGCTGACGAGCTTGAAGGGCTGAAGGATCTTGTGAACGCTTTCCACTCCCGGGAAAATGGCGAGCGGAAGCTCGGCCAAGAGCCTGTCATCCCCGATAGCTCCGATAATGGTCCGTTCCGACCCCTTTGAAATATGGACGGCCAAACCCTTTTCCTTTAATTTTCCGGAAATGTGAGCGATATCTGCCTGGGTTGCTTCCGGTTTCAAAACGATAATCATGGAGTTCTCCTGAATTCTTCTGATGATATTGTGTGTGCCCCTCGACTTTTGTCAGGCGTCGGAAGATTGTTTTTTATTCCTGTCGTGCAGACTCCCTGATGAGCTTCCATGCTTTGGCCTGTGAATGCGTCATGGTCAGGTCTGAGATGGTTTATCCTGCAAAGGATATGATCCCAATATCCTAACATATGGGCAAAGAGTCTGTAACTTCGTTAAAAGTTGCCGGATGTTTTCATCCGCCTGATGGCCTTCTATATCCATGAAGAAGATGTAATCCCATGCCTTTTTCCTGGAGGGACGGCTTTCAAGACGGGTCAGGTTGATTCCCTCTGTTGCTATCAGGGAGAGAATCTCCGAGAGGGCTCCCACCCGGTCCAGAATGGAAACCATAATGGAGGTCTGGTCCTTTCGGGTTTTTCCGGGGTCGATGGTTCCGATCACCAAAAACCGGGTCTGATTGTCGGGGAAGTCTTCAATATGTCTGGAAAAAATTGGAATATTGTAGACTTCTGCGGCCATTTCTCCGGCGATGGCAGCAGAATGAGGATCCTCAAGGGCCATTTCCACAGCCTTGGTATTGCTCGTTGTTTCACCGGTCGAGGCATCCGGAAGAGCGTTCGAAAGGTATATTCGGCATTGGGCCAGTGCCTGGGGATGGGCGTAGACGGTCCGGATCTCTTTTGCGGATGTTGCCCTGGTCAGGAGGCAATGATGGATCGGGAGGATGATTTCCCCACAGATTCTCAGGTCTGATTCCACCAGCGTGTCGAGGGTATTGTTGACCATTCCCTCGGTCGAGTTTTCGATCGGAACCACTCCATAGAGGGCCTCGCCGCTTTCAACAGCCCGAAACACCTCCCGGACAGTGGCGGCCGGAACATGTTTCAGTGAGTGGCCGAAATGCTTGAGTGCCGCCTGGTGGGTATAGGTAGCCGGAGGCCCCATGTAGGAGATGACGACGGGTTCTTCCAGGGACAGACAGGCAGAAAGGATTTCCCTGAAAATGGTCCGGATCGATTCTTTGGGGAAGGGCGCCGATTCCAGTTCGGTGATCCGGTCGAGAATCTCCCGTTCTCTCGATACGACATGGAAGGGAAGAGCCCTGGCCTTTTTGTAATCACCCACTCTGGCAGCTATGGCGGCCCGGTCTCTCAGAAGCCCGACAATCCTGGTGTCAATTTCGTCAATGGAATTTCTCAGGTTTCCCAGATCTTCAGTCATGATGCGGCTCAGGTCTCCTTCGCTTTTTAGGATGAGAGGGATTCGAGAATGTCATCCGGAATGTCAAAATTCGCATAGACATGCTGGACATCGTCATGATCTTCCAGCATTTCCATGAGGCGCATCATGGTTTGTGCATCCTTTCCTTCCAGAGGAACCGTTGTTTGGGGAATCATCGTGACTTCTGCGAAGGATGGAGTGATTTTTTTGGATTTGATGACTTCAAGAACATGGGAAAAATCCTGGGGAGCGGTCAAAAACTCATAGACGTCCTCATGGATTACGGCATCGTCCGCTCCCGCCTCGAGGGCGAGATCCATGACCTGATCTTCAGGAAGTGAGGACTTGTCCACGGTAATAAGACCCTTGCTGTCGAACATCCATGACACACATCCGTTTTCCCCGAGAGCTCCCCCATTCTTGGAAAAAATGGTCCGGAGTTCCGGAACGGTCCTGTTTTTGTTATCCGTCATGACTTTCAGAATGATCGCCACGCCTTTTGGACCATGTCCCTCGAACTGGTATTCCTCATATTGGGCTCCGGGGATTTCTCCGGTTCCGCGCTGGATGGCCTTCTTGATGTTGTCCTGGGGCATATTGTCTTCCCGGGCCTTCAAGATCGCGGTCCTTAACCGGGGATTCCCCTCTGGATCCCCGCCACCAATTCTTGCGGCAACCGCTATTTCCTTGGCGTGGCGGGTAAAGATCTTTCCGCGTTTTGAGTCGATGATTGCTTTCTTATGCTTGGTGGTTGCCCATTTCGAGTGACCGGACAAGGTCTCCCCCTTATAGATAAGTTAAGACTGAAAGGCTGTTTTGAATTTTTCCCCTTCCGACATGGAGATGCTGGATTCTTTCTGACAGTCGGAACGGGTATTTGTGGGATCGTAACATAACGGGCTGATTCGGGGCAAAAAGGATCTTTCAGACGATTGGTGGTCCTGAGGATGAAGTCCTGTTCGGGATGGTTCGGGGGATAGACGAGGTTTTTGCCCGCGGCTTTCCGGAGTTCAAAAACGTCAAGGGAAGTTGTTTGTTTTCATGTCGTGCAAGAGATTCCTGTTTCAGTTTCTCTGGAAAAAAAGAGGATTTTGGGGGGAGAGTTCAGTGTTGAATGAGGGTCTGGTGGAGAGGCAGAACAAAAGGCACCTGAAAAGAATGAGAAACAGAAGGAGGATCAGTACGATAAAAAAGAGTTTTGATTTCCAGTCTGGAACGGGCCGTTTTTTTATTGATACCAGCATCGAACCACCCCCAGCGCCCAAAAGAGCGCTCATCTCAGGTAGACTCGGAGAGTTCCTGACAGCTTCCATGAAGCAGTCGGATGATCAGGATTTCCCATTTTTCGGATCTTCATGGAGCTTTCGATCGCCCCAAAATGGGGAGAATCTTTTGTCAGATCATCCCCTCCCCATAAAGGCTTTATGCAAGTCCCTGAAGAAGAAAGACTCCCTAGGGTTGCTTCAGTGATGGGGAGATCCGCCCTCATGACCGTCTACCTTTTGAAAAGGCATTCCTGATCAAAAGATCGACCCTCTTTACTATACTCTTATCGGCAGAATTCACAGAAACTTGTCTGACCCTGAATTGCTGGAGGAGAATGAAGTGATGTCAGATTTGACGGGTTGCAGAAAAAGGTTTTCCATGTTTATAGGAGAACATAAGGGAGTAGCTGTCGGAGTGTGCTTGGTGCACACTGTTTTTAGAGAATGTATCGGATCGATCCTGGTGGAAGCCTGATTTGAAAAGTTTGGATGAAGTTCTGTCGATTGCCGGATTAAGGTCTGTGTCCGGAGATGTTTTATTTTCTTTCAAGACCCTTATTGCGGCTGGATTTGCCCTCTATATCGCCTTTTCCCTGAATCTTCCCCAGGCCTACTGGGCCCTGGTCACAGTTCTGATCATTGCCCAGCCATATTCAGGGATGATCCGCTCGAAGGCCCTATATCGTGTTATTGGCACGATCGTTGGTGCCAGCTTTGTTGTTTTCATCATGCCGCTTCTGATCAACTCCCCGGAATTGTTTTCCATTGCCATTTGCCTTTGGATTGCCATCTGTCTTTTTCTGTCTCTTTATGATGGCTCACCAAGGAGCTACGGATTTATTCTGGGAGGATATACCTCGGCTCTCATCGGATTTCCTGCGGTGGACTCTCCCGGAAGTATCTTTCTGCTGGCAAGATCCCGGGTTGAAGAGGTTGTTCTGGGCGTTCTGACGACATTTTTGGTCAATGAGCTTTTTTTCCCACGTCAAGTCACACCCCTGCTCCTTTTACGGATGGATAAGTGGCTTTCCCATGTTGCGAAATGGGGGGGAGAGGAAGTTTCCGGACGGGGTATGACTCCTGGAGTGCCACATAGCCTTGGCGGGGAGATTTCAACGATGTCTGCCATGGGGATTCATGCTGCGTATGAATCCCCGGATCCAAGGGTTTCGGGGTGGCTGGAGGCACTGATGTCCCGGATGCGTGACCTCCTGCCGGTTTTTGTCGATCTCAAGATCCATCGAAAAGCCCTTTCCCGTTTTTCTCCGGCCCTCTCGTCCGATCTCGAAATCCTGGGCAGGGAGATTGACGACTGGATGTCGGGAAAGCATCATCTTTCTTCAAAAGAGATGGATCAGATGGTTTCCCGGTGGTTTTCGGAACATGGAATTTCTTTCGGGTTACTGAAAGGTGGCACGATTCCGACAGAACTCGGCTCCTTGATGGAGCGACTTTCCCGGCGTTTTCACGAACTCGTGATAATCTGGGGAGACTGTCGGCGCATGCGCCAAAGAATTGCCCATGGAGGTGTTGAGGAACCCCCAACGCCGAAGGGTCGGGTTTCGGTGTTCCGTGATCCGCTTCTCCCGTTTCTTTCGGCGCTGGCTGTCTCTCTTGCTGTGGGGACCTCCATATTCATCTGGAGAGCGCTTGATTGGCCAGAAGGTTTTGCCGCAGCAATGATGGCGGCGGTTAGCGGTACCTTTTTTGCCGCGATGGATGATCCTTCAGGAGCGATTCTGGATTTTCTGGCAAAGATCAATATCGGATCCGCCGCAGGATTGGTCACACTCTTTTTCTTCCTTCCCCAGGTTCACGACTTTGCCGGACTGATGGCGGTTATGGGAATTGTCCTGATCCCTGCCGGGATCGTGTTGGCCCGTCCCGACGGTCCGCTCAAAGTGCTTCCATTCATGATCGGATTTTCAGGATTGATTGCCTTGCAGTCAACCTACCATGCAGACTTCTCCCATGCATGGAATACCGCGATTTCAGAGGCTGTAGGTGTGTTTCTGGCGGCTCTTTCAACGGTATTGGTCCGGTCGGTGGGGGTGACGTTCAGCATCCGGAGGATCCTGTCATCGATCCATATGGAAATTGTCCAGCTGGCGAACCTTCAGGGAAAGATGGACCGGAGTGTGTTTGTGGACCACATGTTTGACAGGATCGCACCATTGATGTCGAGGATGGGCGTCCTTGGAATGGATGCGCGGAAAAATCATCCGGATGGACTCTATGATATGGTTGTTGGTCTCGACCTGATCCGGCTTGGAGAGATCCGGGAAAAATTGCCTCCGGAGATGGGGGATTCCATTTCCCGGCTGACACTTGCCATCGGTACCTATTACGATCGACCGGGAGAAGCCGGGAAGAAGGTCTTGAAATCCCTGTTCGACGAGGTTTGGCTCAAAATTGTCGATTCAACGGACATGGATCTTGAATCCGAAACGCTCTCCCTTCTCGCCAGTCTTCGATGGACACTTGACGGAGGGGGGTTTATGGCATCTTCCGATGGGAGGGCCAGATGAAAGAGATCGATGTTTTGGGGCTTTTCTTTCCACCGTTTCTGATCTGGGGAGTGATTGCCTTTTTGATTCTTGGATGGTTGAGGGTTTTGTTGGCCAGAATTGGTTTCTATCGTTTTGTCTGGCATCGTTCCCTTGTGGATATTGCTCTCTGGGTGATCGTTTCGGGAGTCGTTGTCACTTTTTTGGGTTAGGGGAGGACTATTGGCAGGAAATTCGTCTCTCATGTCTCGGGTAGCCTTGACACTTGTGATATTGATTCTGTCCTCTTTTGTCGGCTGGAGACTGTGGGTGTATTACCTTGAGGCTCCTTGGACCCGTGATGGGAAGATCCGGGCTGACTTTATCTCTGTCGCTCCGGATGTTTCCGGTTTGGTCAGCCAGATTTTTGTCCATGAGAATGATCAGGTCAAAAAAGGCGACATTCTCTTCCGTATCGATCCGGAACGTTTTCGAATCGCGATCCTCCAAGCCCGGGCGAGGGTTCTTGGTACGATGGCCGTTATGGATGAGGCAGGCCGCAATGCCAGAAGGTACCATCAACTCATGCTGAACGGAGACGCTACGCGGGAAGTGGCGAGAAATATGGAAGCCCGATATGAAAAATCGCGGGCCGACTATCAGGAAGCGATGGCGCAGCTCTCCCTTTCCATCCTGGACCAGAAGCGTTCTGAAGTCCGGGCCCGGGTCAACGGAAAAATTGCAAACATGACTCTTGAGCCGGGGGATTATGTTCATCGTGGAGATGGCGTCCTCTCTCTCGTCGATACGGACTCTCTCCATGTCGACGGCTACTTTGAGGAGACAAAACTGTCGAGAATCCACATCGGCGATCCTGTTGAAATTCGGATGATGGGGGCCCGTCGTTCCATATGGGGACATGTGAGCGGTATCGCGGGAGGTATTCGGGACAGGGAGAGGCATGAGCGTCCGGGAAGCCCTCCTGATGTCAACCCGACATTCAGTTGGGTCAGGCTCGCCCAGAGGATCCCGGTAAGGGTCCATCTTGACAAGGTTCCTCCCGGTCTGAGACTTGTTTCGGGAAGAACGGTGACCGTGATTGACCGGAAAGGTCCACTTGTTGGCAAGTTGTTTCCGTAATGCATTGATTTTTAATCAGGATATAATCCTGAATCGGAAAAAAACTTGCTAGATTCATCTCTGGCATGCTAGGGTTCTTGTGAGCCATTGAGTGGCCGGCCGAAAGTTTTTGACCACCCCCAAGTTGATCGAACCAAACAAACTTCCATCGAACCTTTTTCTCCAATCGCCCAGATTTCGCGATCGGCCATTTTTTATTTTTGGCGATTGAAGATTTTGGATCAATAACCATATTTTGGGGTGTTTGTTTTTCTTTTCAACTCGTCAGAAGATTGCCTCTCCCGGAGGAAAACCAAAAGGAGATCAGTTTTATGGATTGTTCCGGTCACCATCTGATTTCCCGAAATGACATCGACTCTGTCGCACTTGATCATGCACTTGGACCCATTGGTGCCGTTCTCCAAAAGGATGGTTCCGTTCTTTTCAGGGTGTGGGCCCCACAATTTTTTCATGTCCATCTGGTCCTGCCCGATCAAAAAAAATCCCCCCTTTTAATGGTTTCTGAAGGAAATGGGTACCATCATCTCTCACTTTCAGGTATCGGCGTCGGGACCCGCTATCTTTTCCAGCTTGAGGGAGTCGGAATCTATCCGGATCCGGCATCAAGGTGGCAGCCGGATGGCGTGCACAAAGCCTCCGCCGTGTGGTTCCCGGAGGAATCCTTTCCCTCTCCTCTCCCCGCTTGGCAGGGCCACAGGCTCGACTCCCTGATCATCTATGAGCTCCATGTCGGAACCTTTACCGCTGAAGGGACATTCGACGGACTCATCCAACATCTTGGACATTTGCAAGAGCTTGGTGTCACCGCGATTGAGGTCATGCCGGTCGCCTCCTTTCCGGGAGAGCGGAACTGGGGTTATGATGGCGTTTATCTGTTTGCTGTTCAGCAGTCCTATGGTGGCCCCGACGGTTTTGGCCGGTTTGTCCGTGGCTGTCATGAACATGGAATTTCGGTCCTTTTGGATGTTGTCTATAACCACTTGGGTCCTGAAGGAAATTATCTCGGAAAGTTTGCTCCCTATTTTTCAAAAGTCTCCCGGACCCCCTGGGGTGATGCGATCAATTTCGATGGCCCCGAGAGTGATCATGTCCGACATTTTTTTCTGGAGAACCTTCGCACCTATTTAGAGGTCTTTGATGTGGACGGGTTCCGGTTCGACGCGATCCATGCCATCATCGACCAGTCCCCGGTTCCTTTTCTGACAGATGTTTCAAGGCTTTGTCGTCAGATTTCCGAAAAACGGGGAAGACCGGTTCACCTGATCGGTGAGTCCCATCAGAATGACCGCAGGGCGGTTCTTCCGGAAGATCAAAACGGAATCGGTTTCGACAGCCAGTGGAGTGATGACTTTCACCATGCCCTTCATGTTTTCCTGACAGGGGAAAGGGAAGGGTATTATCAGGACTTTTCCGGAGCGTCCGACCTGCCCCGCATTTTTTCAGAAGGTTTTCTGTATCAGGGCGAATATGCCCCTTCATTCAGGCGTCGCAGGGGCTCTTCTCCTGAGGGGCTTTCCGGCTCTTCCTTCGTTGTTTTCTCCCAAAATCATGACCAAGTGGGCAATCGGCCGGCGGCTGACCGGCTTACCGCAAGAATTCCCGATGCCGGACTGCGTCTCGCGGCTTCCCTGACGCTCCTGTCTCCTTTTTTGCCACTTCTTTTTATGGGGGAAGAGTTTGGCGAGACGAACCCCTTCCATTATTTTACAAGCCATGGAGACGAGGATCTGATCAACGCTGTTCGGGAGGGGAGAAAAAGGGAGTTCCAGGATTTTCCCGGATGGACGGATCATCTTGATCCGCAGGGGTTGGAGGTGTTTGAAAACTCCCGGTTGTCCATGCTCGACCCCGGAAGTCGGATCGGCTCCTCGCTCAAGCTTTATGCCTTTTATCGGGAGCTGATTCGCATCAGGAAATCCTATCCGGCTCTTGTGCCGCCGAACACTCTTCCTGGTCCGGATTGTCGTCTCCTTCCATCCAATCCTCCCCTATTGCTGGTTCGTCGGGAGGGTGGCGGGGAAGTGGTTCTGATTGTCGGGAACCTGTCAGAGTTACCACAAAGACTCGGGAACATCCTTTCCAACGCTCCGGGGCGGTGGTCAAAAGTTCTCGACTCCGAAGAAGAACGGTGGGGTGGGGGAGGCAGTCTCTTTCCGGAGAGACTGGAGTCCTCTTCTGATGAAAATGTTTGTGCTCCTTATCAGGTCGCTCTCTACCGGGGGGTGGCCTCTTGAGTTTTCCGATAACGGCCACCTACAGAATGGGATTTTCAAAAGACTTCCGGCTTCAGGACGCCTCCCGTCTGGTCTCTTATCTCGACACTCTTGGAATCTCGACGTTGTATGCATCCCCCCTTTTCAAATCCCGAAAGGGGAGTGCCCATGGGTATGATGTGACCGATCCCACCTGTCTTAATCCCGAAATTGGCCAGATCGCCGACCTTTCGAGTCTGTCTGATTCTCTTGTGAAAAAAGGGATGGGGATGATTCTGGATATTGTTCCCAACCATATGGCCGCTCATTTTGAAAACAGGTGGTGGAGGGATGTCCTCGAGTTCGGGGAGATTTCTCCCTTTGCCGTTTTCTTCGATATCGACTGGAATCCACCTCAGGAGGCTCTCCATCGCCGGATCAGCCTTCCGATCCTCGGGGCTCCCTATGGACGGATTCTTGAAAACGGAGAGCTACGGCTGGATTATGACCGTCAGGGATTCGCGATTTATTATTGGGATAATCGCCTGCCCGTCTCCCCATTCTCGATCCTTCCGATCGTCTCGGATATTGCAGACCGTTACCGGCAGATCACCCAGGAGATTCCGGAGGGGGACTCTGGCGCAATCGATCTGTCCGGGATCCTGGAAGCGGTGAACGCCCTCTCAAGGGGAAGCGATGACCCCAGAAAAAATCGGATGAGGATTCAAAAATCCCGATCGGTTCTTTCAAAAATCTGGAGCCTTTCCCGTAAAAATCACGACTTTGCCAGAGCGGTTTCGGAGACAATCTCCTCCTACCGGGGTGTTCGGGGCGTTCCCTCTTCCTGGGACCGTCTGGACAGGATTATCAATGGGCAGGTTTACTGGCTGTCCCATTGGAAGACTGTGACGAGAACATTGAATTACCGGAGATTTTTTGATGTTGCCGATCTCGTCGGGGTTCGGACGGGCGATCCGGGTGTCTTTTCAGCTCTTCATGGTTTTCTGCTCTCGATTTCCCGAAACGGATGGATCTCCGGGGTCAGGGTCGATCACGTCGATGGTCTCTCGGATCCTTCCGGCTATCTGCGGCGATTATCGGAAGAATTGGCCCATTCCTCGGATTCACCGGATCAACCCAATATATGGGTTGAAAAAATTGTGCTCGATGACGAGCTCCTCGATCCCCAGTGGCCGATCCGTGGCACGACAGGGTATGAATTTTTAAATCAGACCAACCGTCTCTTCGTGGATCCCGAAGGCGCGGACCGGCTGTCAAGATGGTATTCCGAGCGGATTGATCCGGGTGCTTCGTTCAAGGATATCTGCTATCAGCAGAAAAAGAAGATTTGCGAGACACTTCTGGGGGGTGAGCTCAGACGTCTGACCTTTATTCTGGAGCATCTTGCCCAGAAGAGCCGATATGCGAGGGAACTGCCTTTTCGGGAGCTCCAGACAGGCTTGGTGGAAGTGACCGCATGTATGGGGGTCTACAGGACTTATATCCAGGATGGTCATGTTCCGAAGCAGGATCGATCGATTATCCAGGCGACTCTTCAGGAGGCAAGGCGACGCCATCCCGGGAGAAGGCGTGGCCTTTACCAGTTTTTCGAAAAAATCTTCATGATGGATTTTCCTGAAGGAATCTCGATGGAGCATCGTATGCTCTGGACCAATTTTGTCGAAAGATGGCAGCAGTTTACCGGTCCGGTTATGGCCAAGGGGGTCGAGGATACTTCCTTCTATCTCTACTCCCCGTTGATCTCTGCCAATGAGGTGGGGGGTGATCCGGAGCATCTGTCGATTTCGACAGACCGTTTTCACCAGATGAACCGCAGGCGGCTTGAGTCTGCCAGCAAGTCCATTTCTGCAAGCTCGACACATGACACGAAGCGAAGCGAGGATGTACGGGCAAGAATCAATGTGCTTTCCGAAATCTCTTCAGAGTGGTGCGAGCGTGTTGAAAAATGGATGAAGTTCAACAAGAAGGCCAAAATCCGTGGGCAGGGGGAATGGATCCCGGAACCCAGCCTTGAGCTTTTCATTTACCAGACCTTGTTGGGTGCTTGGCCACTATTCAAAAAGGAAGAAGGGGATTTTCGCACCAGGATGGCGAGTTACCTGGTCAAGGTCGCGAGGGAGCGAAAGCGTCACTCCGACTGGATCACTCCGGATGTTGTCTACGAAGAGAGCCTGTTGGCATTTCTCTCAGGCATTCTTCGGGAAGACCGTTCGAATCATTTTTTTTCCGATTTCCGCCTGTTTGCCAGAAGAATTGCCTTGGGAGGGGCTCAAAACTCCATTTCCCAGACCATTGTGAAACTTTTATCGCCGGGAATCCCGGACTTTTATCAGGGAACGGAACTCTGGGATTTTTCCCTTGTGGATCCCGACAACCGGCGACCGGTGAAGTATGGGCTCAGGGAAACTCTTTTGGCGAGTCTTCAAAAGAAGTTCGCTGAGTCTCCTGAAGATTTATGGAGAGAACTCCTTTCCCAATGGGAGGATGGAAGGATCAAGCTTTTTGTGACACACATCCTTCTTCGGCTGAGACGCATGGTTCCGGACTTGTTTTTTTCGGGAAGCTACCATCCGTTGCCGGAAGAGTGGGAGCAGTCGGAGAAAATGATCGGATTTGCCCGGATGGCCGGGAAGCAAGCTATCCTGTTCGCGGTTTCCAGAAAGCCATTGTCCCATATTGACGGGCAATCCGGGATTGCTGTTGACCCATTGATCTGGGGCGACAGAGGAATGCCTCTTCCTCCGGGGCTGCCGGGCCCCTGGTTTCATGCTTTTCATGGACGCCCGGTCCCTGTTTTTCAGGATGGGGGAGACGGGAATCCTTTAAGTGTCCGGATGATAGATGCTTTTGGCGATGCGATTTTTACGGTGCTTTTCGCCAACATCAACTCACCTGATTCTCCTGGGGCAGAGAAGCAGGCAGTCGGAAGCGAACATTATCAGATGGAAAGAGGTGGTTGTGGACGAGCCGGTTAATCCCATATTGCACGGTGTGATGTACGAGATTTACATCAGGAGCTATTCGGACCATTCCGGAGACGGGACCGGCGATTTTCTGGGTATCGTGGACCGACTGGATTATATTTCCAGACTGGGTGTCAGTTCGATTCTTCTCAATTGTCCTTTTCTGTCTGTTCACGGAAAAGATCATCATCCCCTGCTGGACTGGATGAAACTGGATCATGAGCTGGGCACCCTCTCAGACTTTTTGCTTCTTCTTGAAAAAGCTCACATGAAAGGATTGAAGGTCCTGCTTTCTCTTCCGGTGAATGCGACGAGTGACCAGCATGTCTGGTTTTCCGAGTCCCGATTGTCCCGGGGATCCCTGTTTTCAAACAGTTACTTCTGGTCTGATACGCCCCCTCCCGAGCCAGAGACGAGACACGATCCTCCAGAAAAGATCAACTGGACCCTTGATGCCGATTCCGGGAGATACTATTGGTTTGGCGATCATAAGGACGAGCCTTCCCTCAATTATGGTGATGCGGAAGTGCTTTCCGAAATGTGTCGCATCTTCGAGCACTGGTTTGCGCTTGAGGTGGACGGATTTCGTCTTGCCGGAGCCGGAAGGCTTCATTCCTGGAAAAAAAATGAAATCATTCCCGTCCAGGATCCTTTTCAAACCTTTCATCCTGTCATTTACCCGCTCAAAAAATCCTATCCGGAAAAGATGTTCCTTTTTGAAACCGGATCTCCTCCCTCAAAACGCGGGCAGGTAAATGATTCAAGGCTTTTCTATCATTTCAATCCTTTTTTCCCCGCGGTGATCTCTGCGATTAAAAACGAGGACCGGTCACCACTTGAACCGATCCTTGATGGGAAGCCCAAAGGACGCTCGAAAAAGAGCCTCTCCAGAAACAGGACGATCCACCTGAGAGAGCGTTCGGAAGAAACCTTTGAATTGCTCGACACACTGTCAAGCGATGACGCGCTCTTTCCATTGGCTCCGGATCTCCCGGAGGATCGCCCGATCCTGTCCAGGGTGGCACGGCTCATGGAAAATGGAAGACGACGAATCCAGCTGGTGATGAGTCTTTTTTTAACCTTCCCTGGACTTCCTGTCCTGTATTACGGGGATGAGATCGGTATGGGCGATCATCCCCACCTCAGGGGAAAAAACCCGATCCGTACCCCGATGCACTGGTCGGCTGACCGGAATGCCGGATTTTCCAGGGCGGATCCGGAAGAGCTCTTCAACCCTGTGATTGAAGACCCTCTTTACAGCTATCAGATGGTGAACGTTGAAAGTCAGGAACGATTTCCTGATTCCCATCTCTGGAATGTCCGAAGAATGATTGAAGTTCGGAATCAGAATCCTCTTCTTTATGGAGACGGGGATTTTGAGCTGATTGAAACAAGGTCGGCATCGATCCTGGCTTATGTCCGCTCCTGTGATGGGGCAACCGGCCTTTTTATCCACAATCTTTCAAAATCGGCCATGTTTGGACATCTGGATTTGGCGAAATGGCACGGTTACAAGCCACGGGAGATGTTTTCAGGCGGGGCTTTTCCCACGGTGGGGAAAGCCCCTTACCTGATCACCATGACTCCGTATTCAACCATATGGTTTTTACTGGAGGCTCCGATCAGAAAGAAAATGGCCAAAAGTCGGAGGAGGGGATCTTGAACGAGAACACAGCTGATTCTCTCTGGTACAAGGATGCGATCATTTACGAAATTCCGGTCAAATCCTTTTTTGATTCCAATAACGATGGAGTGGGGGATCTGAAAGGGCTGACCCAAAAGCTCGACTATATCCAGAGCCTTGGTGTGACCGTGATCTGGCTATTGCCGATCACCGATTCGCCGTTGCGGGACGACGGGTATGACATCAGGGACTATTATACGATCCACCCATCGTATGGAACGATGAAAGATTTCGAGACCTTTCTTTCCGAGGCCCACATTCGTGGAATCCGGGTCATTGCTGAAATGGTTTTGAACCATACATCCGATACCCATCCATGGTTTGTCTCGGCAAGATCGTCCAGAAACTCACCGTTCAGGGACTACTATGTCTGGAGTGATACGGTCGAGCGTTACCGTGAGACCCGGATTATTTTCGGAGACTCGGAAAAATCAAACTGGACATGGGAGCCAAAAACCCACCAGTACTACTGGCATCGTTTCTTTTATCACCAGCCCGATCTCAACTTTGATAATCCAAAAGTCCAGGAAGAAATGCTGAATGTCGTCAAGTTCTGGTTCTCTCTTGGAGTCGATGGGCTCCGCGCCGATGCGGTTCCCTATTTGTACGAAAGGGAAGGAACGTCCTGCGAGAATCTCCCGGAAACGCATTCTTTCCTGAAAAAAATCCGCTCCGAGGTGGACCGTCTTTTTCCCGGAAGAATGCTTTTGGCCGAGGCCAATCAGTGGCCACAGGATGTCCTTCATTATTTTGGAAATGAGGATGAGTTTCAGATGGCGTATCACTTTCCCCTGATGCCCAGGCTTTTTATTGCGATTGCCCAGGGGAACAGAAAACCGATTGTGGATATCCTGGCCCAGACGCCTCCTATTCCGAACTCTTGCCAGTGGGCGATTTTCCTCAGGAATCATGACGAGTTGACTCTTGAGATGGTTTCTGATCAGGAGCGGGATTATCTTTGGTCCACCTATGCCTCGGACCACCGGATGCGCCTCAATATCGGAATCAGGAGACGACTGTCTCCGCTGATGTCGAACGACCGAAGAAAGATCGACCTGATGCAAAGCCTTCTCCTGACCCTTCCGGGGACGCCGATCCTATATTACGGAGATGAGATCGGTATGGGAGACAATATCCATCTTGGAGACAGAAACGGAGTCCGTACTCCGATGCAATGGTCTTCAGACAGAAACGGGGGGTTTTCCCAGGGGGATCCATCCTCTCTGTTCAGTCCACCAATCCAGAACCCGGTTTACGGGTTTCAGGTGGTGAATGTCGAGGTTCAGTCAAGATATCCCACAAGCCCTCTCAATATGCTCAGGCAGATGATTTCGGTCCGTCAGTCTGTCCAGATTTTCGGGAGAGGAACGATGACAGTCCTGTCTCCCAAGAATCAAAAAGTCATGGCCTATCTCAGGGAGTTTGGGGGAGAGGTTGTTCTGGTGGTGAACAACCTTTCCGATTCCACTGAGTCGGTTACGATCGATCTTTCTGCCTATGCTGGCTGGACACCTTTTGAAATGTTCAGCCAGACCGCTTTCCCGGAAATTTCAAGATCTCCATACCACTTCTCACTCAGTCCATACGGTTTTTTTTGGCTCAAGCTTGTTCCTGCCGGAAAAAAAGAGAAAAAGCGACAGTCCCGATCTGTTGAATTGCCGAAATCTTCTGTCTCGAGGAGGAAATAATGATGGATGTGAATGGCGGTCTTCCGATCGTCAAGGGGGACAAACCGTCCTGCCGGGTTGTGATTGAACGTGTTGAGCCCAGGATTGATTGTGGGGGATATCCAGTCAAAAGGCATTCCGGGGAATCCTTGACTGTGTCTGCGGATATTTTTGCGGATGGTCAGGATCCATTGCGTGTTCTTCTGGAGTATTGTTGTTCCGGAGCCGGAACCTGGCAATCGGAGTTGATGACTCCGCTTGGGAACGATCGATGGTCTGCTTCTTTGACCCTTCCCGAGATGGGGCTGGTGCATTTTCGGATTTCAGGCTGGATTGACGAGTATGCAGCCTTTTCGGACCGGATCGTTAAAAAGTTTCAGGCTGGACAGGAGACGGATCTTGAATATGCGGAGCTCATTCTTCTGATACGGAAAACCGCGGAAAGATCCAGTGATTCGGAACGACTGATGGCATGGGCGGAAAGGGTCCATGGAGAACTGAACCCCGAGAAACGTCTTCATATTGCAACCGAACAGGAGATGATCCTGTTTGCCTCGATGTTTCCGGATCCTGCTGAGGTTGCACGCACGACAGCGGATTTCAAGGTCTTGGTGGAAAGGGAAAGGGCTTCTGTCGGGGCATGGTATGAGTTTTTTCCCAGAAGTGCTTCCCCCGACTCAAAGAGGTCCGGAACCATCAAGGATGCAATCGGAAGGCTTCCGGAGATCGCATCGATGGGATTTGACGTGATTTATCCGGGACCACTGACTCCGATCGGATCCGCATTCCGAAAAGGAGCCAACAATAGCCCGAAGTGTCTTCCGGGAGATCCCGGAAGTCCATGGGCCATCGGTTCATCCACAGGTGGACACATGTCCATTCATCCCGATCTGGGCTCGATGGAGGATTTTTCCGAACTGGTCGCCACGGCAAAGTCACTGGGAATGGAAATCGCGATGGAGCTGGCGCTCCAGTGCTCCCCCGACCATCCTTATGTCAAGGATCATCCCGAATGGTTCAGGAAGCGTCCGGACGGTTCAATCCATTATGCCGAAAATCCTCCGAAGAAGTATCAGGACATTTATCCCTTTGATTTCCATTGTGATCAATGGAAGGCGCTTTGGGAGGAGATACTGGCGATTGTTTTATTCTGGGGTGAAAAAGGTGTCCGTGCCTTTCGGGTCGACAATCCGCATACAAAACCGTTCGCTTTCTGGGAATGGCTCCTTGAAAACGCGCGGAAGAGCTATCCGGACATGGTTTTTCTGGCAGAGGCCTTTACGCGTCCCAATGTGATGTACCAGCTTGCAAAGGTCGGATTTTCGCAGTCGTACACTTACTTTACCTGGCGGAACTCCAAACGCGAAATCATAGAGTATGTGACAGAGTTGACAACGGCTCCGGTCAAGGATTTTTTTCGTCCGAATTTTTGGCCCAACACCCCGGATATCCTGCATGAATACTTGCAAAAAGGAGGTCCTCCAGCCTTTGTGATCCGGTTGGTTCTCGCCGCAACATTCTCTTCAAGCTACGGAATATTCGGTCCGGCTTACGAGCGTTGCGAGTCTCAGCCGATCTCAGAAGGATCGGAAGAATATCTCGATTCGGAAAAGTATGAGATTCGTCATTGGGGACCGAAGCCCCCGTTCGATATCAGCGGGGTCATTTCCAGCATCAACAGGTTCAGGAGAAGCTACCCGGCTCTTTTAAAAAATGAAGGAATCCGTTTCCTTCCGATAGACAATGACCAGATGCTGGCTTATCTGAAACCGGGTCCATCCGGCTCTCCTGACGTGATTGTCCTTGTCACACTTGATCCGCATGCTCCTGTGGAAGGAACGCTTGCCTATCATCCTGATGGTTCTGGCAACGCGTTCAGGTTGAAAAACCTGATGGATGATTCGTTTTCAGAATGGACGGGGAGGAGTCATTTTATCCGCATTGATCCATCTGTCACTCCATTCATGATCTTCGCAAGGGAGGGGTGATGGCTCCCTCTCAGGAAGAGAGACCCGTGGTCCGGATGGCTGGAAAGATTGCGGATCTTCCACGCCTGTTTCAGGGAGAGCGGGGATACCGGATCTTGTCATCGTGGCTGGGGAGCCAACGATGGTTTGCCGGAAAATCGAAAAAGATCATCTCAGGGGATTTTTCGGATTATTTCAGTCTTGGAGTCAGGGAAAATGAGGTTTTCTTTGGAGGATTCCTGAACCTCCATTATGAGTCCGGGGAAGGGGATTCCTATTTTATCCCCCTTTCTTTTTCCCGAAAGACTTCAAGAACGCTTTTCCCATTGGGAACGCTTGAGTTTGATGATGGTTCGGGGGTTTTGGAAGATGGTTTGCTGATTCCCGAGATGGGCCAGACCCTTTTAAAGATATTTTTCGAAAAACAGGATTCTGCAGCCCTCTCTGTTCAGCAAACATCCCTTTTTCCAACTCTGGCAAGAACTTCGGATTTGGATATTCTGCCCAGAGTCTTGTCGGGAGAGCAGAGCAATACCTCTCTGCTCTTTGGTCGCTCCTTGATCATGAAGTGCTATCGCCGTCCGGAAAAAGGCGGAAATTGTGATTTTGAAATGGGAGCGTTTTTTTCGTCTCGCACCCTCAGCCTTCCTGTGGCACCGCTTCTGGGCGCACTCTGTCATTCTCCCGAATCGGGGGGCTCGATTGTCATCGCCCTCTTGTCCGGATTTGTGGAAAACAGGGGAGATGCGTGGAGCTGGCTTTTAAAAGCGATTGATCCGGACAAGGTGGTCGAAAACTTCCATTCCGGTCAAAAAAGTCTTCTGGATAAAGATGTTATCAGGCTTGTGAAAAAGATAGGCGCAAGTACAGGGTTGATGCACCGGTGCCTCTCTGAAGAGTCCTTCTCGCCCGAAATGGCTCCAGTGCCATTTCTTCCAGAAGATTGGGAGCTTCTGGGGCGATCGGTACTCGCCATGGGACGGGATGTTTTTCCGGAGGGAAGCTCTTTGCCACCTTCCTGGTGGCCGGACCATCTGCTCGGTTTTGAGGAGGCTTCCCGGGCGTTTTGGAGACGGATTCCAGCCTTTTTCTCCGGGCCCATGGATGGAGACTCGGCCGATTCCTGGGGGGGAAGGATCCGTTGCCATGGGGACTATCATCTGGGTCAGCTTTTGGTTACGAGTGATCTGGACATTGTTGTCATCGATTTCGAAGGGGAACCTTCCGTTCCCATTTCCGTCCGCAGGGAGAAACGCTCTCCCCTGTCCGATGTTGCCGGAATGGTTCGATCTCTGGACTACCTCTCGAAAATGATTTTCCCGGATTTTGAAAGCAGGGCCGTTTCAAAAGCGCTGTTCGCCGAGTTATCTCTTCATTTTCTGGACGAATATCAGCAAGAAATGGCAGGGGCAGGGGAACTTCCCTCTGGGGGCGCCTATTCCCGATTGCTGAAAGCCTGCCTGCTCAGAAAGGCTTTTTACGAGCTATCCTACGAGATCAACAACCGTCCGGACTGGTGCCACGTTCCCCTTGCAGGGATTCTGGAACTTCTCTAAGGAGATCCTCAAGGCAGTGATGTTTCCGGGTGGCTCATTTTAGCCGGGTCAGGGACCCTCGTCCGGACTTCAGCTTGAGCGGATAGAGTTTTGTGGGTGTTGACACAATTTTTCAAACCATCGATAATGAAAAATCGAGCGGCAAGAAGTGCAGTTCGTTCGGCAAGGGCATTAAAAACATTTTTTGGAGCGATCCCGAACCGGACACTTCTTGACCTGAATGGCCACCGTTCGCATCTCCTATGGATGGAAGAGATCCTTGGTGTGTGTTTCTTGCATCAATCGGTGGGCGACGAATTGGTCTGGGCAATTCCGCCTGGTGCCGGAGTTTCCGGTGCGGGGCTTTCAAGGAGTCAGCGATGGCTTATCGTGAGTACAAGTTTGGCACCATGATGATCGGTACCCTTTTTGTGATCGTGTTATCGATCGTTGTTTTGTTCCCGTCCCTCCAGATGGCAAAGATTCCGCCAACTGCAACAGCTGTCCAGAAGTCCAAGGACTATGGATCTGAAAGCGGATGGACCCTTGAGGATCCGATGATGACCGGAGACAATCGGCCAACGATGATCGGAAAAGGAAAAGTGGTTTTTATTCGTGAAGGATGCTGGTGGTGTCACACCCTGCTTCCGGAGCAGACACAGGACTGGCAGTATTTTGGAGCTCCTCCGACAGCCGCTGATTTTGTGGGCGAGAGCCCGACAGTGTTCGGATCTGACCGAAAGGCTCCTGACCTCCTCCATGTGGGAAGCCGTTTGCCCATCAAGGGATGGCATCTTGTTCACCATGCCA
Source organism: Leptospirillum ferrooxidans C2-3 (assembly GCF_000284315.1). Lineage (NCBI taxonomy): Bacteria > Pseudomonadati > Nitrospirota > Nitrospiria > Nitrospirales > Nitrospiraceae > Leptospirillum > Leptospirillum ferrooxidans. The sequence continues at coordinate 1,041,490 of NC_017094.1, forward strand.
ATCCACGGGCCGTTCAGCCGAAATCCATGATGCCGGCGTTCAACTACCTTCGCAAGAAGGATCTTGACGCTTTGGCTGACTACATGGCAAGTCTCAAGTAAACATTTGATCCTGTCTTTCCGTCTCCGGAAATCTTTTGACCGGAGACGGATCTTTATCTGTGCCCCGCTTCTGATCACAAGAGGCGGGGTTTTCTTTTTCCAGGGCGAAAGAGGACCATCCGTTCGTGAGAGCTGGGCCTCCATTCAATCCTCAGCTGAGTGGCGGGAGAGTGCATAAATGATTTCCTGGAGTGCTCGATGACAGGTTCGGTGCTTCCTTCTGTTGCGGCGACTCTTCCGATCGAGTCGATCCTTCTGTTATTGGGACTTTCCTTTTTTTTGGGACTTGCTGTTGAGGAAATGGTCTCTCCCTCCATCGAACGACCCGGAGGGATCAGAACGATTCCTCTTCTTTCGCTTTTGGGTCTGACCCTTACGGTCATTGTTCCGGGCAATACGGTTTTTGTTCTGGCCGGATTTTTCTCCCTGGCACTCTGGCTGTCCCTCCATCATGTTTCCAAAAATTCTCCTGATCCTGACAGCAAGGGATATTCCCTGATTCATCCGGTGATTGCCCTGATGGCTTACCTTCTGGGGCCGGTGACAATCCTCCTGCCGCATTGGTTTTCCATTTCATTTGTGGTGTTCATCGTGCTCACTCTCGGGGGGCGAGACCGACTCCACGACCTTGCGAAATCCGTTCCCCAGGAGGAGATTTTTACCGCTGGAAAGTTTTTGATCCTTGCGGGAATTATCTGGCCGCTGGTTCCGGACCATCTGGTTGTTGCATGGCTTCCTCTAACGCCTTACAAGATTTGGGAGTATGTGATCGTTGTTTCGTCCCTCTCTTATGCGAGTTATTTGATCCAGCGCTTCTTTTCGGCAAAGGGAGGGCTTCTTGCCGGTTCCGTTTTTGGGGGGCTTGTTTCCTCAACGGCTGCGACGGTGATGCTTTCGAGAAAGGCAAAAGAGCTCTTGCCCGATCAGAAGGCTTCTGTGTCCGCTGAACTCCACGGTGCCATTGTTCTTGCCAATACCCTGATGTATCTGAGAATTCTTCTGGTTGTCGTCTTCCTCTATCCCGCAATGGCAAGGCCGCTCCTTTTGCCTCTTTTGGGAGCTTGCGTCATTGGCTCAGCCATGGCTCTTTATCTTGTCTACCGGAAGAAAGTCTCCAAAGACGGGGCAGTCGCCCCCGAAAACTTCCCCTCCCACCCTTTGGAGCTCACTACTGCATTGGTATTTGCCCTGTCTCTTGTGATTGTCACGGTCGTTCTGGGTTGGGTCGGGCGACATTTTGGAACTTCAGGGATCGATTTGATGGCCTTTTTGGTGGGGTTCACGGACATCATTCCTTTTGTCCTGGGGCTTGTGCATCAGTCGACTCCCGATCAGGCGGGTATGGTGGCAGGCGCTATCATGATTTCTGCGTCTTCAAACAATCTGGCCAAGGCTGCTTACGAGATTTCCATTCTTGGCTTGAGGAGATCGATTCCCTCGGTCATTCCGCTCCTTGTGTTGGCAATTCTTGGATTTGTTTATGCATACTTAGTCGTTTGACTGAAATCTTTTTGGGCTGAATGGCTCAATCGGGACAGGAAGCGGTTTTCCAGTCAGGAGAGAGGCAATGATGGCTCCCGTGACTGGTGAGAGAAGAATTCCGTTCCGGTAGTGTCCAGCCGCAACCATGATGTTTGGTGATGAAGGGTGGGGACCAATGATGGGGAGACCATCGGGGGTTTTGGGCCGAAGTCCGGACCAGGCATGATGAAAGGGTTGCTCCAGCAGATGCGGCGAGACTTTTTTCAGGGGGGAAAGGAACTCGATCATTCCTTTGGGGGTGACCTTTGTCTCAAAGCCGTAATCGTCTTCGCTGGCACCGATGACGACCGTGCCGTCAAGTTTGGGGACGAAATACCCTTTGGGTGGATAGAAGACGATGTGCCGGTATGGGCGCATCGTTGTCCGAACCGCCAGAATCTGGCCGTTGACGGGCGTGACCGGCATGACGGGCGGGGGAAGGGAGATCCCTCCCATAAAGGCTCCGGGAGTCAGGATCACCTTCTCAGCGAAAATCTGATCTCCCCGTGATGTTGTGACAACCACACCTCTTGATCCATTTTCCCGAACGGAAGTGACCGGTTCTCCCCGTCTCCATGAAATTTTTCTTTGGGAGATGGATCCCTGTAATGCTCTTAAAAGCCTCGGAGCGTACACATGCGATTCATGGGGGTATCGTATGGCAGATCGGACCTCTTCCCCGAGGTGGGGTTCAAGTTCCCTCGCGGATTTTCCGGAAAGCCATTCGATGGAGTGGTCGATTGGTTTTTGCCACTGCCACCTTTTTTTGAGGGCGTCTTCCTCCTCATCCGAAGAGGCTACGGAGAGAATGCCGCTTTTGACAAAGTCGGGGGAGAGTCCTGTTTCCTCGATGAGGGAAGCGACAAAATCAGGGTAGAGTGACAGGCTTGCTCTCATGAGATCGAGGAAGGGACCTTCCCGGTCGGTTTCGTTGAACGGTCCGAGGATGCCTGCCGCGGCATTCGTTGCAAGCCCTCCCGGCTCTGACCTGTCGAGAATCAGGATGTCCGTTTCCATGGCCCTGGAGAGATGCCATGCGATCGAAGTACCAATAATTCCTGCGCCAACGATCACGGTCTTCACATGGAATTGGCTTGGCAATGGAGGTCCTTTTGTTGGATGGATGATTTTTCTTTGTCAGTCGGGACCTTCCGGACCTTCAGGGGCAAGATTGCCTCTCTCATTCAGGGTTGTTATTATCCCACAGGAGATTTGGCGGTTCAACGGCGGAGGAGAATGCGTTTCCTTCAGGGAGGATGTTGATAAGGATGAACATTTGTGTGGTTGGATCCGGATATGTCGGACTTGTGACGGCGACATGCTTTGCGGAAATGGGTCATTCTGTCATTGGTGTGGATGTGGATGCGGCGAAGGTGGACCGTCTCTCGAAAGGGGAGTCTCCGCTCTATGAGCCAGGCCTTTCAGAGTTGCTTCACCGAAATATCAAGGCGGGTCGCCTCTCTTTTACGACAGATCTTCCTTTGGCTGTTTCCAGATCCCTATTCGTGTTCGTTGCAGTCGGAACTCCCATGGGGGCGGATGGAAGCGCCGACCTGAAGTCGGTTCTCTCTGTTGCAAGATCTGTGGCACTCACGATGAGTGGGTATAGGGTGGTTGTGATCAAGTCAACCGTGCCGGTGGGAACATGCCGTCTTGTCGCCGAGGAGATTTCCGGGGTTCTGGATGGACGCAAGCTTGAGGTTCCGGTTCCGTTTGATGTGGTTTCCAATCCCGAGTTCTTGAAGGAAGGCTCCGCTGTCAATGATTTCATGCGTCCGGATCGGGTTGTTGTCGGTGTTTCCAACCCGGAGGTCTCGGAGGTCATGCGGGAGCTGTATGCCCCTTTTCTTCGAAACGGACATCCGGTCATCATGATGGATGTCCTCTCCTCGGAACTGACAAAATACGCATCAAATTCATTTTTGGCCATGAAGATATCCTTTATGAACAAGGTTGCCCAGATTTGTGACAAGGTTGGTGCAGATGTCATGAGTGTCCGGAAAGGAATGGGTTCCGATCCGAGAATTGGGCTCCCATTCCTGTATGCGGGGGTTGGCTATGGGGGATCCTGCTTTCCGAAAGATGTTCAGGCTTTTGTCCGGACTGGAGCATCCATTGGTGTTGACATGAGTCTTCTTGAAGAGGTTGAGAAGATCAATGAACAGCAAAAAAACTGGGCGATCCAAAAAATTGTTGAGTCTTATCCTGACCAGACCGCTTTGAAGGTCGCCATCTGGGGTGGAGCTTTCAAGCCTGAAACGGACGATATCCGGGACGCGCCTTCCATTTCAGTCATTTCTGAGCTTCTTGCGCGCAAAGTCCTTGTTTCCCTCTATGACCCGGAGGCCATGTCCGGACTCCGGGCTGTCTTTCCCTCCGGCGTCGAGTATTGCGAAAACCCTTACGATGTTCTGAAAGATGCGGACATTCTCCTTTTGCTGACGGAGTGGAGAGAGTTTCGCAATCCCGACTGGGACCAGGTGAAAAGCCTGATGAAGGGAACCCTTGTGCTTGACGGTCGCAATCAGTATGAGGCTTCTGATCTTGCTGTTCATGGTCTGTCTTGTGTGGGGGTTGGAAGAGGATGCTTTACAGGACAACCCTGACTCCGGCCGTTTTCCTTCGCCGGGAGAAACGGTATTCCGTTCTTTGCCGGCTCTTGTCCGGAGAGGAGGTCTGGGCCCATTGTGCCAATCCGGGCCGTCTTCTGTCCTGTCTGACCGAACCCGGGACTCCGGTTTATCTCCTTTTCCATGAGCCGGACGGAAAAAAAGAGCGTAAAACCTCCTGGAGTCTTGAGCAGTCCGAGCCGATTCCGGGTGTTCGTGTCGGGCTTATGCCCATCAGGGGAAATGCACTCTTTGAGGAGGCACTCGGGATGGGATTTTTCCCCGGGTTTTCAAATTATCCGGAATTGAGACGGGAGGTCCCCTACGGAGAGGGTTCCCGAGTCGACTTTGTCCTGTCTGGCCCGGAAGGACAGATCTTTGTCGAGGTCAAGAGTGTCACGTATCGTGATGGAGATGCGGCCCTGTTTCCTGATGCCGTTTCCCAAAGGGCAAGTCGTCATGCCCTTGAGCTTTCCAGGGTTCGGAGAGAGGGGATACGGTCCGCCATGGTATTCGTCGTCATGCGGTCTGATTGTCGATACGTCATGCCAGCTTCTGGGATCGATCCTTCCTATGCCAGGGTTTTTGCGTCCGTTTGCAAGGAAGGGGTCGAGGCCTATTCTTTTTCTGTAACAGCCACAGAATCGGGATTGTTTCCAGGGCGTTCCATGCCGGTTTTTCCAGAGGGGATTCCCGCTGAAACTGAAAGGAGCCAATGAAAGTACTTGTTACGGGAGGTGCCGGATTTATCGGTTCCCACCTGATTGAATCTCTTGTCTCGATGGGTAACGAGGTGGATGTCCTCGACAACTTTCATACGGGAAGACGGGAAAATGTTGATCTTTCCGGAAAGGTCAGCAACCTTTACGTCCAGGATGTTTCGGAGCCGCTTTCTCGAGCCCGGAAGTATGATCGGATCTACCACATGGCTTGCCCTGCTTCTCCTGTTCATTACCAGTCCGATCCGGTCCATACCTTCAAGACGGCGGTTTTTGGGACCTACCGGATGCTTGAGCTTGCCAGGGAAACCGGTGCCCGCCTTCTGATCGCATCCACCTCCGAGGTTTACGGAGACCCTTTGGAGCATCCCCAGACGGAGCAGTACTGGGGCCATGTCAATCCGGTGGGACCGAGGTCCTGTTACGATGAGGGCAAACGGGGGGCGGAGACGCTTGCATCCGACTATGCCAGGACGATGGGCGTGGATTTGCGGATTGTCCGTATTTTCAACACCTATGGTCCAAGAATGCTTTTCGATGACGGCCGGGTCGTCAGCAACTTCATTCATCAGGCCCTTCTGGGTCACCCCCTGACCCTTTACGGAGATGGGCGGCAGACTCGATCCTTTTGTTATGTTTCGGATCTTGTCAGGGGTATTCTTTCATTGATGGAATCAGATGTGGTGGCACTTCCGGTCAATATGGGAAATCCCACTGAGTTCACGATCCATGATCTTGCCAGGCTGGTCCTTTCCAAGGTCAAGTCCTCATCAACCATCGTCAACCACCCCATGCCGACAGACGATCCTGCCAGAAGATGTCCGGATATCTCGCGTGCACAAGATCGTCTCGGGTGGTCTCCGGTGATCGATCTTTCCCGTGGCCTTGATCTTACGATTGAGGAGTTTCGCTCGAGACTTCATCCGTGAAAAAGCGCATTCAGCTTTTTCTGGGGTTTGCTGTCAGTGGAGTGGCTCTCTGGGCCTCTCTTGCCCACGCCAATATGAGGGAGCTTGGTCATGCGTTGTGGCGGGGCCATTATGGCTGGCTGATCCCGATATTCCTGCTGATGAATGTTTCCTTTTTGCTCAGGGCCTTTTTCTGGAAAACAACATTGTCCGTTCGACATCGTGTTTCGGTGGGGCATCTGTTTTCCTCGGTCATAGTGGGTGTCATGGCAAACAATATTTTGCCTTTTCGCGCGGGAGAGCTTGTCCGGATCGCCTATACGAGGCAGGTTGAGGGAATCGGCGCTCCAATCCTTCTGACGACTGTCTTCATGGAGCGGTTCTTTGATGTGACGATGCTGACTTTTGTCATTTTTATCGATCTCTTTCTTGTCGGGGGTTCCAACCTCAGAACACCGGCAATCATCCTGGCCTGTGTGGTGGGTGGGTTCTTTTTGGGAGGTGCGATCCTGATCCGGAAACATCTGTCTGTTTTTTCCGTGATCCTGGGATTTTTCGAGAAAGTGCCTGCATTCAGGGACAGGCTCCGGAAAGTGCTGATGACAGCGGTTGACGGGTTTTCAAGCCTGAGATCGATACGAGAGACCTTCACCCTTTTTCTCCTGAGCTTCGGAATCTGGATGGGAAGTCTTGCTTCCTGTTACTTTTTTCTGAGGATTTTTGATCTCTCAATGGATCCCGTGCCCATGAGCCTCTCTCTTCTTTTATATACGAGCCTTGCCTTTCTTGTTCCGGCATCTCCCGGAGGAGTTGGCGTTGTCCAGCTGGCAACGGTTTATGCACTTCGGGGGTATCATGTCGGGGACTCCAGATCATTGGCCCTTTCCGTGGTCTTTCAGATTGTTCCTTTTCTCTTTACAATGGTCGCCGGGTGGTATTTTATTCACCGCGATCATTTCTCCCTCTTTGGAAAGAGGGAGCGTCCTGCCTGAGATCATTTTTCAGGGACAGAAAAAAAGTCAGCCCGAAAGATTCGGGTTGAATCACAAGCGATTTCAAGACGGAGGTTCCAGATCATCATGCAACAACAAACACTTGCCATCGTCAAGCCGGATGCGTTCCGGAAACAGTCCACCGGAGCCATTCTCGCCCGTTATGAAAAAGAAGGTTTCAAAATCAAGGCTGCCCGCGTCAGATGGTTGTCTGTTCGTGAAGCAGAGAGTTTTTATGCAGTGCACAGGGAACGTCCATTTTTTTCAAGTCTGACAGCCTTCATGGCATCAGGACCGGTCATGACGCTTGTCCTTGAAGCAGAGAATGCGGTCCTCCGGCACAGGGACCTTTTGGGTGCCACCGATCCGGCCAAGGCCGCTCCGCAGACCCTTCGGAATCTTTTTGGTGCTTCGATTGAAGAAAATGCTGTTCATGGCTCCGATTCCGAAGAGAATGCCAGACAGGAAATTGCCTTCTTTTTTTCGGGCGCCGAGATCTTTTAGTTGAATTCCAGGTAGTTGTTATGGTCAAAATGCTGATAGCAGCCAGGGGATGGCCGGGATTGGCTGCGGCCATTACGGCTTATCGCCGAGGTTACGATTGCCGGCTCATTTACGAGGATGCTCCTTCCACAGGGAGGCTTCTGGGGGATTCCGGCCCTCTTTCCTCATGGCTTTCCGGTATGGGGATTTCGTTTGAGGACAGTTTTTTTCAGAAGAACATTCCATCTCTTCTCTATACGGGGGAGAGATGGGAACTTCTGGGGATCTATAATGTTCTGACCGAAGCCCATTTGGCAGAAAAAAATCGCTTTTATCATGATTTAAAACCGATTGACACTCCACTTTTTCAAAAAGTCCGCAATGATCTCAGTCAATCTTTTGAAAGAGCGGAACACTATCACTCTTTTGCAGGGAAGACCCTGGGCTGGTTCCGTTCTCCCGTCAGAAAAGCAAAACGCCTTCTCCTGAAACACAAGGTTTTGAAAAATATCCATTCCATCTTCGACTGGGAGCCTCTTTTTTTTGCACTTGAATCTGCAATGGGGTTTTCAGAAAAGGACTGCCTGACGGTGCAGCGTATTGTTCTGAGCCTTTTTCTGGGGCAACTCCATCATGTGAATGAAGCGGCCCTTTTTGAGAAACTTCTTTCGGATGCAACCAGACTGGGCATTCGTGTTGAAAAAGCAGGCTCCGCTCCTATTGAGATCCAAAAGGAAGGAGGTCGCGGCTTTATCGATTCCCAAACGAATGAACGGTTTGACCGGGTTCTGGATCTATCCTCTTCCTGTCACCCTAGAGGGGGGGAAAGGATGGAGATCCGGATCCCTTGCCTCCTTTATCCGGAACTTTGGCCTGATATGATCCTGATTCCGGGAGGGGGCTCCCAAAAGCCTTTTTTTCTGGAAGTTTTGGACAAACAAGAGCAGGATCTTGTTGCCAAGGTTCACTTTTCAGGCCCATCAGAATCCGTTCTGTCCAAGCTTTCCGACCTGTTTCATTCAGAACCTGGGGAAATGGTCGTGGGGGAAATTCCTGAGGATGCGAGGCCAATCCTCTCTCTTGAAGGGCGTTCTCCCCACTTTCGTCGATCAGGGCCCTATGCGTTTCGGGACGGAACCTTTTCTCTTTTAACGGATCCGTCCATGCTGCCTTTTTTCGGGGAGGACTGGGTGGTATCGCTTTATGAATCTCTTCCCAACCTCAAAAAACCCTGATTATCCGCTTGTTCCTTAATGTTTTTCCTGCCAAGACCTGTCCGTTCATTTAAGGACCTGTCTTCTGAAAATCCCATGGTTGGCCGTGATTGCTTGACAATATAGTCCGGGGGCCTATACGATTCTTCCTTGAGAGATTTGTCTCCGCTCCCTGACTGCCAGCCGGTTTTGATCAATCCCTCCGGTATAAGGATGTTCTCCCAGACAGAGGTATGGCACAATCGTCCTGTTGTTTTCTGCGGAATCGTTATTCTGTGAGGGATCTTTTGATCCGTCTTGGGGATTGGCTTGTCCTGGAGGCGAATGTTCAAGAGTAATCATTTTTTGAAGGAGATTTGATGACTGCACCAGAGCGTGTTTCTCAATCGGAGGCCATGGAGATTCTTCTTCGGGGTGTTTCAAATATTCATCATGCTGAAGATCTGGCTACAAAACAGGCACATTTCCTTAAAACAGGGACCCCGCTCCGCATCAAGGCCGGATTTGATCCAACCGCTCCTGACCTTCATCTCGGACATTTTGTCCTCCTCAAGAAACTACGGGAGTTTCAGGACCTCGGTCATCAGGTCCTTTTTCTCATTGGGGACTTTACGGCGATGATCGGAGATCCGACAGGTCGATCGGAGCTTCGGAAGCCTTTGACCCGGGAACAGATTCTTGAGAACTCAAAAACCTATACAAATCAGGTATTCCGGGTTCTTGATCCAGCCAGGACAGAGGTTTTGTACAATAGCTCCTGGATGAGCGAGATCGGGGTCGAGGGGATGATCCGGCTGGCGGCAAAAGAAACCGTTGCCCGTTTCCTTGAGCGGGATGATTTCAGCCAGAGGATGACAAAAGGGCTTCCCATTTTTCTTCATGAACTTCTCTACCCTTTGATTCAGGGCTATGACTCTGTCGCGATGAGAGCAGACGTCGAGCTCGGGGGAACGGATCAGCTCTTCAATCTACTCGTTGGCCGGGACTTGATGAGGAATCATGAAATGTCTCCCCAGGTGGTCATGACCATGCCTCTGTTGGTCGGTCTTGATGGAGAAAGGAAAATGAGCAAGAGTCTGAAAAATGCCATCGGTCTCCTTGATGGTCCGGATGAAATGTTTGGAAAAGTGATGTCCATACCCGATGCGTTGATGGCTGACTGGCTGACTCTTCTGACGGATCTTCCCCTCTCGCTCCTGTCGGGACATCCAAGAGATGCAAAAATGGCTTTGGCTTCAGCGATTGTGGGACGCTTTCATGGCCGGGAAACTGCGGATCTGTCCAGGGAAAATTTTATCAGGACTTTTTCGAGGAGGGAGACTCCACTCGAGATGCCGGAATTCTTTCTTGAAGAACCGTTTCCCCTGAAGCTTTCGACCATTATGGTGAAGGTTGGCGCGGCTCCCAGCGAGTCGAAGGCAAAGCAGCTGATTCAACAAAAATCAGTGGATATTGACGGAACGACTGTCGTCGATCCCTTTCATGTGATGCAATCTGCGGGCTTTCAGATGAGAGTCGGAAAACGTTTCCATTGCAGGGTTCTAAAATCATGACTCCAATCCTTACCGCTCGGAAGCGTTCAATTTTAACCTTTCCGGGACCAATCGTTTTTTTAATGGTGTTGATCCTATTTTTTCCGGGGAATGAAACAGTGTATGCGCTTGAGGCCGGAGAGGTTTCCCTGCCGGAGGATACCATATCGAAGCTTTCGATCGAGTCGCACCTCTACCATCAGGAGCTTGGGAAGAAATCCCTGTCGGTCTATGGCGTTGCCCAGGTTGCGGATGATCGGGTTTCCGATGTGACCGTTCCTGTTCTTGGACTCGGTGCCCAGGTGGCAGGCCATGTTCATGGGGTTTATGCGGATTTTGGGGACTTTGTCCGAAAGGGCCAGCCACTGGTCCGGATTTATAGTCCGGATTATATCGATGCCCAGGCAGCCTATCTTGGAGCCATTGCTCTCTTGAAAGCCTCTCCAGGGGATTCGGCTTCTCTGGCCGTGGTCGCTTCGGCGACTGAGCGGCTCAGAAATATGGGGGTCTCCGCTCATGAGATCCAGGCCCTCAAGCGATCAGGACATCCCCACCGGGAGCAGGTTATCCACTCCCAGATCAATGGGGTTGTTTTGGTCAAAAATGTGGTCAAGGGGCAGACGATCACGGCGGGACAAAGGCTTTTTGAGATTGGGAATATCGATGTCATCAGAATCAACGGACATGTGCCTCAGGAGATGGTCCACCGGATTCATCTTGGCGATCCCCTTAAGGTGTTTCTTCCCGATGGGGAAAAAAACGTTTCCGGGCATGTTGTCTACATTAGCCCTGTTGAAGATCCGGTGACCCGTACTGTTCTGGTCAGGGGGCTATTCCCCAATCGTCCTCTCAGGATTCGTCCGGGGATGTTTGTGACGATGAAGATCGGTCTGTCGGGGAGTACTCCCCGATTCTGGCTACCGCGCCGGGCGGTTTATCTGGTCAGTGGACGATCTGTTGTTTTTACAGAAAACACTCCTGGTCATTTTCACATGGTTCCTGTCAAAAGGGGGAACGCTTGGGCCGGACGAGTTCCTGTCAGCGGTCCATTTCCTCCATCCCCCATGATCGTTGACCAGAATGGATATTGGGTCAAGGCGCAGTTTGAACGCATGAAGAAATCGGGAAACTGAGGGTGTCCAGGCGATATTTCAGCTGGGTTCTCGAGAACCGGTTCCTGATTTTTGCAATGGCTCTTTTTATCCTGGGGGCCGGGATCCTTTCCATCCGTCAACTCACAGTGGATGCCTTGCCGGATGTGGCTCCGGTCTCTGTAACGATTCTGACCGAGGTTCCCGGCATGGCTCCTGTGGAAGTTGAGCGTCAGGTGACCAATACCATCGAGATGGTTATGAACGGTATTCCTGGTGTTGTCAGAATCCGTTCAAAGACGCTGTTCGGCCTTTCGCAAGTCACGGTGCTATTTCGTCCGGATGTGGATATCTATCGGGCGAGATCCCAGATGATGGAGCGGTTGTCCGAAACCCGGGGCTCCCTTCCTTCCGGAGTCTCTCCCACTTTGGGGGCCGTATCGACCCCGACAGGAATTATTTATCGCTATACCCTTGAAGGGCAGGGGAAGGATCTGATGCAGCTCCGGACCCTTCAGGACTGGGTGGTCAAACGTCAGCTTCTGACCGTTCATGGGGTTGCGGGAGTTCTGTCCTACGGAGGATACGTCAAAGGTTATTTCGTCAATATCGATCCCCATAAACTTCTTGCCCACCATTTGACTTTTTCTCAGGTTCTCCCGGTTTTTTCTGCCAACAACGAAAATGTTGGTGGAGGGTTCGTCAATACAGGAGGAGAGACCTATCTTGTCAGGGGGGTTGGTCGACTGATTGGACGAAAGGATCTTGAGCGTCTGGTGGTCTCTTATGACAATGGAATTCCAGTCCGGATCAGTGACATTGCCCAGGTTGAGATCTCTCCGGAGGTTCGAAGGGGGGCCGCCCTTCTGGACGGAAGGGAGGTTGTGAAGGGGTCGGTGATCATGCTTCGGGGAGAGAATGCCCTCAAGACGCTTGACCGGATCAACAAGAAAGTTGAGGAAATCAATAGCCATCTTCTTCCCCCCGGTGTGAAAATTGTTCCCTTTTCCCAGGCAGCACCACTGATCACATCGGCTATCAGGACCGTTGTTCACTCTCTTCTCGAGGGCTCTGTCCTCGTTCTTTTGGTTCTGGTCCTTTTCCTTGGTCGTCCTGGCGCATCCCTTGTTGTGGCTTTGACGTTGCCAATGTCAATCCTGATGACCTTTCTGGTCATGAGCCGGATTCATCTGACCGCAGACCTGATGAGTCTTGGCGGGATTGTGATCGGCATTGGCATGATGGTTGATGGATCGATTGTGATGGTCGAGAATATGGAACACCTTTTTCCCCAGGGTGGGGAAGGAATCCCCCCATGGGAGATCCGTGATGCCGCCCTTGAGGTTTTTCGTCCGATTCTCTTTGCAATTGCGATTATTGCTGCCGTCTTTCTCCCCATCCTTTACCTTCCGGGTATACCCGGGAAGATGTTTTCTCCCATGGCAAAAGCCATTCTGATTTGTCTCGGGGCCTCTCTCTTTTTGACAATGACACTGGTTCCCCCACTGATGACGTTTGTACGGGGGCGGCAGGATGGACTCCTGGCGCGTTTGGGTGAATGGATCTTTCAGAGGGTCAAGCGCGGATATGGAAAGATTTTGGCGGTCTCCCTCAGGTATCGTTGGTGGGTATTGGCTACCGGAGCGTTGACGATTCTTTTGGGGGGAGTCGCCCTCTCAAGGATTGGAACAGAGTTTATCCCTGTTCTGGATGAGGGATCTCTCCTGATTATTGCGGATTTGTGGCCTTCCGCCTCGATGGATGAGACGGCCAATGCCAGCAGGGTCATCGATACGATTCTTCACCGGTATCCGGAGGTTGAGCTTGATCAGGCCAGAATAGGACGGGCACAGTCCGGAACGGATACAGATGTTCCTTCCCATGCGGAGATTTATGTCAAGCTCAAGGACCGTTCCTTGTGGCCGGCTAAAATGACGAAGGAAAAGCTGGTTTCCCAAGTGGAAAAATCCCTGTCCCAGGCTCTTCCGTCCGTCTCATTCGATATATCCCAGCCCATTGAGGAGCGGATAGACGAGATGGTCTCCGGCGTCAAGGCGCAGGTTGCCATCAGGATTTATGGGGACGACCTTGATGCTCTTGCCACCTATGGAAACAGGATTTCTCAAGGGATTTCCGGAGTCAGGGGCGTTCACGATGTCACTGTTCAGCGGATCATGGGGCAACCGAATATCATTATCAGAGTGAAGCGGAGGGCACTCTTCCGGTCGGGGCTGTCCGTTTCGGACATTTTAGGGATTGTTCAGCAGGGGATTGGTCCGGATGGTGTGGTTACACAGGTCTTGAAAGGGGTCAGGCGAATCAATGTTCACATTCGCCTGCAGAAACCTTTCAGGGATTCGATGGAGAGCATTCGGTCCATTCCGGTTTTGACGCCAACAGGCCTTGTCCTGACACTAGGGTCGGTTGCGACGGTCACCAGGGAGATCGGCCCCTCAAGAGTTTTTCATGAAGGGGGGAACCGGTTGCTGATGGTTCAGTTCAATATCCGCGGCCGCTCGACAAGCCATGTTGTTCAGGAAATACGCAATCTGATCCGTCTTCATATGGCGCCGCCACTCGGGATGAGAATCTCTTATGCCGGTGAATTCCAGAACACCCAGATCACAATGGATCGGCTCAAGATTTTGGTGCCGCTCACCTTAATGATAGTTTTTATGTTACTTTACTGGAATTTCAGGTCTTTATCCTATTCATTCCTGATTCTCCTGAATATTCCCTTTTCTCTGTCAGGGGGTGTACTCGCTCTCCTGTTGTCTCATGAATATCTATCCATTCCGGCTTCGATCGGATTTATTGCCCTGTTTGGAGTTGCTGTCCAGAATGGAGTTCTTCTTCTATCTTTTGCCAAGGACGCAAGGGAGAAAGGAGAGGGGGTTTATGAGGCTATTGTAGAGGCGGGAAACAGGAGGGTCAGGCCCGTTCTGATGACAGCCTTGGTTGGCGGACTGGGCATTCTGCCTCTCCTTCTCTCCCATGAGACAGGTGCCAACATCCAGCGTCCGCTAGCGGCTGTTGTCATGGGAGGGCTGGTCAGTTCAACGGCTATGACACTTTTGGTTTTGCCTGCTATTTTTTCGATTGTTTTTGCTCCCAGGGAGAAATTCGAAAAAACCGGACATGTGTAACAGGGAGGATCAATGACGAAGGATCGTAAGGCTGTTTTGATTCGCCATGTAGCATTTGAAGGACCTGGAATCCTGTCCCCCATTCTGGCTTCAATGGGATTTTCCCAGAGGATTGTGGATGCCAGCGATGGTGCCCTCTCCAGAGAGGATCCCGGGGATTTGCTGGTGGTTCTGGGAGGGCCGATCGGCGCGTATGATGACCGGGATTACCCTTTTCTGCTCGATGAAATGAAGCTGATTGAGCAATCTTTCAAAAAGGAAATTCCGTTCATCGGCATTTGTCTGGGGAGCCAGCTGGCCGCCAGGGTATTGGGCGCCAGGGTTTACCCGGGAAAGTCTAAAGAGATCGGGTGGGGCGAGGTTTCCCTGAGCAGTGAAGGTTTTCAGTCTCCATTGGGATGTGAGGGGGGTATCCATGGGGTGAAGGTGCTTCACTGGCATGGAGATACGTTCGATCTTCCTGCGGGAGCGTCGAGACTTGCCGAAACGAATGTCACTCCGAATCAGGCGTTTTCAGTCGGCAATAACCTATTGGCTTTGCAGTTCCATCTTGAGGCAACGGCCACAGATCTGGAAAAATGGTTTGTCGGACATTCTTTTGAAATTTCCAAAACCGAAAGGGTGTCTGTCGGAGATTTGAGAAGGCAAACCGCGCTTTATGCCAAAACGTGCGAGAAGGCTGGAGAAGCTGTTTTTCGAAGTTTCCTGTCTCGTGCCGGATTCGGCGAAAGATAGGATTTTTGCCGATCAATCCCATAATGGGTACTACCTTCAGGGCTTTTTGACCCAAAAACCGAAATTGATTTTAAAACCGGCCCTCGCAAGAGGGGTAAAGAGAGGGAGCCTTCATTTTTGAAGGGAAGGATTCCCCACCGCATCCCGATCTAATGGCCAGAAGAGGGAAAACCGGGGTCGTTTTCGGCTTTTTCCGGGTTTTCCCCTCTCTTTTGGACGCAGGTTCCCCTCCGATCCGGTCGGGTGCGTTTTCAGGGAGGCGTGGACGAAGAGGGAAGTCTTACGGACTTCCTTCCCGGCACCAGAGCCGCCAGCACCTCTCCCGAAAGCTCCGAAAGGGGGCCAGAACATCCTCCGCCACCTTGAGAACGAGAACGCCCGCATGACGCACCACTTTCCCGGCCATCTGATAGATCTGCCATCGGACCGTCTGGACCTGGGCCCGCTTGAAGCTCTCGTCCAGAATCTGTCCCCGGAACAGGAGAAAGAGGTTGTAGGCCAGCACTCCGATCCGGAAAAAGATCCCGTTGGCTTTCGTGTCTCCACTGGGCATCCGCTCCATCCCGAACCCGATCTTCAGCTCCTTGATCCGGTTCTCGGAATCCTCTCCCCGCTGCTTGTACCAGGCCACGACCCATTCGGGGATCTCCTTGTGGCTGGTGGCCAGGACCTTGTATCGGACATCGGGAGAAGCCTCTTTTTCTCCTTCCTCCTCCATTCCCGGCAAAGGGGTCTGCACTCGCCGGCGCACCACGATGAGCCGGAAGGCGTTGTGGGTTTTGTTCATCGTGTGCACCGTCTCGGCGATATGACCGTCCTGATAGGGCCTCCAGTCGCTCTCGGGGATCCTTCCGATCGCCGCCCGCACCGCCACATCCAGATCGGCTCCGATCACGAACCGGATTCCCCGCTCCTGGCAGAAATTGATGACGGAGGCCTGGTACGACGCGCTGTCCGCCCGAAACCGGGCGATCCGGATCCCTGCCGGAAGACGCCGGAGGCAGTCCTTCAGAAACGGAACATGGTCCGCTCCCGGAGAGACGTTCCCCTCCCGAAATTCTTCGTGTATCACCATCCCGGAGAGTTCCTTCACGTGCCCCACCAGAGGCATGTACCCCTTCTCCCCCTTGTAGGTCCACAGGGCTTCGGCCTTTTCCGCCACGATCTGGCTGGCATCGATGTCGAGGGTCACCTCCCGGACCCAAGACAGGCCGGCCTTCTTCCGCCTCTTCCGAAGTGCCTTGCCCAGAACCGACAGAACCCGGGCGATGACCGACTCCAGTGCCGACAACCCGGTGTCGGAAGCCCCCATCCGCCGGAGCCACCGGCCGAACGCGTCCGTCGACGGCACCTCTCCGATACCAAGAAGCCCCAACAGTCCCTTGTCCCGGGCGATCATCCGAAGGTCACAAAGGCTCCGTCCTCCGCCTTGCAGCATCAGCAACAGGGGGACCACATAGGACGAGGCTCTGTACCCCGCTCCGCTTCCGGGCTTCCCGAAGGCCCGGTCAATCTTCTTCTTCAGTCCGAGAGACTGAAGAAACTCCCCAAACAGAACCAGCCCCGCCTGAGAGGTGATCGTGTCGTCGGTCGATTCGAGTTTGAATGGAAGAACGGTTTGTCGTACCATAAAGTCGCCCCTTTCGTTTCACCCTTCGGGTGGGTAAATGGTTGTCTTTGACAACATCCCTTTTACCAGAAACGACAAGGGGTTTCTTGTTTTTTTCCTCACTTTTTCTCTTTCAATCGCGGTTCTTGGGTTTTGAGGGACCGCTTGACAAAAGGGGAGGAGGAGGCTATAACTAGCCTCCTCCGAACGACCTGGAAAAAAACGAAGGGAAGCAAGGGGGGGAGGGGTTGACAGGGATGGTCCTTAAGTGTAGGATCAAACGGTTGACTCTTTCGGGGAGAAAAAAGTCCCCGAAGCGAGAAAGCGCCTGTGGAAACGCAGGGAAGAAGTTCTCGGATCATTGACAACTAAATAGGAGCAGCAACGTCCAATGAAAGGGCCCTGATCATGAAATACAGGAACAAAATGAATCTGGAGAGTTTGATCCTGGCTCAGAACGAACGCTGGCGGCGTGCCTAACACATGCAAGTCCAACGTGAAAGGGGAGCAATCCCCCGGTAGGGTGGCAAACGGGTGAGTAAGACATGGGTGATCTACCTTAGGGATGGGGATATCCTTCCGAAAGGAGGGGCAATACCGAATATTGTCCGGGACCATGAAGGGTTCCGGGGAAAGGGAGGCCTCTGATACAAGCTTTCGCCTTAAGATGAGCCCATGGCCCATCAGCTAGTTGGTAGGGTAAAGGCCTACCAAGGCTACGACGGGTCGCTGGTCTGAGAGGACGACCAGCCACACTGGCACTGAGATACGGGCCAGACTCCTACGGGAGGCAGCAGTGAGGAATATTGCGCAATGGGGGAAACCCTGACGCAGCAACGCCGCGTGTGGGAAGAAGGCCTTCGGGTCGTAAACCACTTTTACTCGGGACGAAAAAGGGATATCAAATAAATATCCCCGATGACGGTACCGTGAGAATAAGCCACGGCTAACTCTGTGCCAGCAGCCGCGGTAAGACAGAGGTGGCAAGCGTTGTTCGGAATTACTGGGCGTAAAGAGTCTGTAGGTGGTTTGTCAAGTCTTTGGTGAAAGGCCGTAGCTTAACTATGGGAATGCCAAAGAGACTGGCAGGCTGGAGGCTGGGAGAGGGAAGCGGAATTTCTGGTGTAGCGGTGAAATGCGTAGATATCAGAAGGAAGGCCGGTGGCGAAGGCGGCTTCCTGGAACAGTCCTGACACTGAGAGACGAAAGCGTGGGGAGCAAACAGGATTAGATACCCTGGTAGTCCACGCCCTAAACGATGGGTACTAAGTGTGGAGGGGTTAAACCCTCCGTGCCGCAGCAAACGCAGTAAGTACCCCGCCTGGGGAGTACGGCCGCAAGGTTGAAACTCAAAGGAATTGACGGGGGCCCGCACAAGCGGTGGTGCATGTGGTTTAATTCGACGCAACGCGAGGAACCTTACCTAGGCTTGACATGTGGTCAGTAGCGAACCGAAAGGGGAGCGACCCGTCAAATCGGGCAATCACACAGGTGCTGCATGGCTGTCGTCAGCTCGTGCCGTGAGGTGTTGGGTTCAGTCCCGCAACGAGCGCAACCCTCGCCCTTTGTTGCCATCGGGTAAAGCCGGGCACTCTAAGGGGACTGCCAGCGACAAGTTGGAGGAAGGAGAGGATGACGTCAAGTCATCATGGCCTTTATGCCTAGGGCCACACACGTGCAACAATGGCCGGTACAGACGGAGGCAATGCCGAGAGGCGGAGCAAACCCGAGAAAACCGGTCCCAGTTCGGATTGAGGTCTGCAACTCGACCTCATGAAGTCGGAATCGCTAGTAATCGCATATCAGAACGATGCGGTGAATACGTTCCCGGGCCTTGTACACACCGCCCGTCACACCACGAAAGTTTGTTGTACCCGAAGTCGGTGCCTTAACCTCGCAAGAGGAGAGAGCCGCCCAAGGTATGGCCGATGATTGGGGTGAAGTCGTAACAAGGTAGCCGTAGGGGAACCTGCGGCTGGATCACCTCCTTTCTAGGAGAGAAGGGTCCTGGATGAAGCGCTCCTATTTAGTATTGTGAAGGATCCGAGTGGAAGCCGGGACCGGAGAAAAACCGGGCCTGTAGCTCAGATGGTGAGAGCGCACGCCTGATAAGCGTGAGGTCGATAGTTCGAATCTATCCAGGCCCACCATCTGCGGGGATGTAGCTCAGTTGGGAGAGCGCCTGCTTTGCAAGCAGGAGGTCAGCGGTTCGATCCCGCTCATCTCCACCACGGAAGAGGAAGAAGGACAGGGTGGACCGGCAGGAAAGGAAAGAGGCCGGCCGTCGGGAAGCGACCCCGGGCAAGGATGGGGAAAGAGGCTTCGATCATTGACAATTGAATCGGCAGAAATACAAGAAGAGGGCAACGCAGGACCGGGGGAACCCGGAGAATGCGAGTCAACAAGCTTTTTGGAGCAAGGGCGAAGAGTAAGCGTTCAAGTGACAAAGGGCAGACGGGGAATGCCTAGGCAGCAGAAGGCGATGAAGGACGTGGCGAGCTGCGAAAAGCTTCGGGGAGCCGCTCACAGGCGATGATCCGGAGGAATCCGAATGGGGGAACCCCACTGGGGGAATGCCCAGTGAGCCTTTTCTGAATTCATAGGAAAAGGCGGCGAACCCGGGGAAGTGAAACATCTCAGTACCCGGAGGAAAAGAAATCAAACGAGATTCCCCAAGTAGTGGCGAGCGAAAAGGGAAGAGCCCAAACCACCGGTATGCAAGGTCAAAGCCGTTGTACCGGCGGGGTTGTTGGAGATAAGGTGGTGTAACTTTGAGTGCACCCGGAACGAGCATCGGTTAGGCGAATGGCCTGGAAAGGCCAACCAGAGAGGGTGACAGTCCCGTAGACGAAAACCGAGAGCAAGGCCGACTTATGATCCAGAGTACCACCGGGCCCGAGAAACCCGGTGGGAAGCAGGGAAGACCACTTTCCAAGGCTAAATACTCACTGCTGACCGATAGTGAACCAGTACCGTGAGGGAAAGGCGAAAAGAACCCCAAGCAGGGGAGTGAAATAGAACCTGAAACCGTCTGCCTACAACCAGTCGGAGCACAGCGCTCGCAAGAGCCGTGTGACGGCGTGCCTTTTGCTTAATGAGCCGGCGAGTTCATCGGAGGAGCGAGGTTAAGGAGGTTCCGAAGCCGAAGCGAAAGCGAGTCCGAATAGGGCGACAAGTTGCTCTGATGAGACCCGAAGCGAAGTGATCTACCCATGGTCAGGATGAAGCGTGGTTAAAACCACGTGGAGGTCCGAACCGGTGCCTGGTGCAAAAGACTCGGATGAACTGTGGGTAGGGGTGAAAGGCTAATCAAACTTCGTGATAGCTGGTTCTCCTCGAAATCACTCTAGGGTGAGCCTTGTATGAATCCTGTCGGAGGTAGAGCACTGAATGGACGAGGGGCCTTCACCGGCTACCGAATCCAACCAAACTCCGAATGCCGACAGAGAATGTACAGGAGTTAGACTACGGGTGCTAAGATCCGTGGTCAAAAGGGAAACAGCCCAGACCGCCAGCTAAGGTCCCTAATTCACGCTTAGTGGGAAAGGAAGTGGATATCCAGAGACAGCCAGGAGGTTGGCTTAGAAGCAGCCATCCTTTAAAGAGTGCGTAATAGCTCACTGGTCAAGGGTATCTGCACCGAAAATGTAACGGGGCTCAAGCGTGGAACCGAAGCTGCGGATTATTGAAAGATAATGGTAGAGGAGCGTTCGTTGTGGGGTGAAGGATGATCGCAAGGGCATCTGGACCGCAACGAAGAGAGAATGCCGGCATAAGTAGCGTTAAAAGACGCGAGAACCGTCTTCGCCGAAAGTCTAAGGTTTCCTGGGCAACGTTCATCGACCCAGGGTAAGTCGGTCCCTAAGCCGAGGAGGAAACTCGTAGGCGATGGAAGACAGGTTAATATTCCTGTACCCGGTGGTTTGCGAACAAAAGCGCCAGAGGGGGGACGCAGGAGGGAAGGCACCGCCACGAGATGGTCTTCGTGGTCTAAGCCCGCAGGGGGGATCTCAGGAAAATCCGGGATCCGATCAACCGAGAGGCGACAGGGAGCCGCGCAAGCGGCGAAGGGGCTGGGCCCACACTGCCAAGAAAAGCCTCGCTGGAAGTGAATCATCGGACCGTACCGCAAACCGACACTGGTAGACGGGAGGAAGACTCCAAGGCGCATGAGAGAACTCTCGCTAAGGAACTAGGCAAACTCGCCCCGTAACTTCGGGAGAAGGGGTGCCGACGGTGTGCAAGCACCTGTCGGTCTCAGTAAAGAGGGTCAAGCGACTGTTTACCAAAAACACAGGACTCTGCAAAGTCGAAAGACGAAGTATAGGGTCTGACGCCTGCCCGGTGCTGGAAGGTTAACGGGAGGGGTTCGCGTGCAAACGCAAAGCTCTGAACCGAAGCCCCAGTAAACGGCGGCCGTAACTATAACGGTCCTAAGGTAGCGAAATTCCTTGTCGGGTAAGTTCCGACCCGCACGAATGGCGTAACGACTTGACCGCTGTCTCAGCGAGAGACTCAGCGAAATTGACGTGCTGGTGAAGATACCAGCTGCCCGCAACTAGACGGAAAGACCCTGTGCACCTTTACTATAGCTTGGCAGTGGTTGCTAGGATCATTTGTGTAGGATAGGTGGGAGGCGTTGAAGCGGGTGCGCTAGCATCCGTGGAGCCAACGGTGAAATACCACCCTAATGATTCTGGCATCCTCACCGAATCCCGTGATCCGGGATCGGGACCCTGCCTGGTGGGTAGTTTGACTGGGGCGGTCGCCTCCTAAAAAGTAACGGAGGCGCCCAAAGGTTCCCTCAGGCTGGCCGGAAACCAGCCGATGAGTGCAAAGGCATAAGGGAGCTTCACTGAGAGACTGACGGGTCGATCAGATGGGAAACCAGGGCTTAGTGATCCGGTGGTTCCTCGTGGGAGGGCCATCGCTCAGCGGACAAAAGGTACGCCGGGGATAACAGGCTGATCTCCCCCAAGAGTTCACATCGACGGGGAGGTTTGGCACCTCGATGTCGACTCATCGCATCCTGGGGCTGAAGTTGGTCCCAAGGGTTGGGCTGTTCGCCCATTAAAGCGGTACGAGAGTTGGGTTCAGAACGTCGTGAGACAGTTCGGTCCCTATCTGTTGTGGGCGTTGGATATTTGAGAGGATCGATCCCTAGTACGAGAGGACCGGGATGGACTGACCTCTAGTGTGCCGGCTGTCGTGCCAACGGCAGGCCGGGTAGCTATGTCGGGACGGGAGAACTGCTGAAAGCATCTAAGCGGGAAACCCACCTCAAGATAAGATATCCCGCCATGTAAGTGGCCAGAAGACCCCTAGAAGACTACTAGGTTGATAGGCTGGGGATGTAAGGCCCGTAAGGGTTTGAGTGTACCAGTACTAATCGGTCGAGAGACTTGAATGGCTCTTCGTCCTTGCTCTAGAAAGTTTGACCCTTCTTCTTGACGAACTGCGGAACGCCTCGTAAAAAACAACGAGGGGTCCCGCAGTTCGCCTGCCGGTTTTCCGGTGGCCATGCCGGAGGGGATCCACCCGTTCCCATCCCGAACACGGCCGTTAAGCCCTCCAGGGCCGATGATACTGCAACTGCAAGGTTGTGGGAAAGTAGGACGCTGCCGGAATAAATGTTGGGTCTGTTCCCGTCCTCGACGGGTTCAGGCCCTTTTTCTTTTTTCCTTTCCTCTTTTCTTCACTTTTTTATTGGATTTCCGCTTTCCTTTCTCTCCTGAACTCTTTCTATTATTTCTTCCTCGCGCTGACAAAATCCTTTTTCCGAAGTTAACTCCGATTTTTCATGATGCCTATGATTCTGTCATATCATCATAAATGATATCTTCTTCGGAGGCTCTCAGCTCTTTGTCCTCCTTTTCCCAACCGGAAAGCTCTCCGGGATTCTTTGATGGACAGATCCTCTCCCTTGAGCGTGGTTTCCTTCCTTCAATTAAAGCGCTATCCTGAATCTCCGAAGAACTTTTCCTGTCATCTTCCCGGCAAAAACAGTTCTCGGTCCACTTCCTATGGAGGTATTCCCGTGAATACCGGTCGATCCACCGGTCTCAAAACATCTTTCCCTCTGATCGCTGGAGAGACGTCCGGATTTATCTCGCCTGTCGGCTTCCTTTTGATGCATCTTTTTCAGGGTGTGGCCTGGATCCTGTTTCTCTGGGTTTCCGAGCGGAGAGAACCTTTGGGGACACCGATGTTCTTCGCCATGATCCATGCCTTTGGACTGGGATTCTTGACATTGGCAGCCTTTTCCGTCCTGGTTCACGTTCTTCCGGCGGCTGCCGGCTTGCCGGTGGGAGAGTCCATCGGAGACCGGATCCCCGTCTGGGGCGTCGGTCTCGGCGCTATCTTTTTCGTGACAGGATGGCTCTTGGAGGACCTCCGGCTATCTCTCGTTGGTGGAGCCGTCATTTTATTGTCCTCCGGATATTTTCTCGGAAGGGTCTTGAAGGAGCTTTTCTTTCCGAAGGACCGGCCGCTTCGGAAGAACGGGGGAATGGGTCTCATGATCGGAGTCGCACTGTCGTTTTTTGTGACCGGTGCCGTTCTCGGATTATGGATGCTTTATGCGCTTCTTTATCCTTCGAACAGTTTTGAGCTCACGCGAATTCCCCTCGTCCATGCGCTTTCCATGATCGGGGGATGGCTCACGCTTCTGGTCATGGCGGTCTTTCTGAGGACATCCGGTCCGCTCCTTGGCCATCCCGTCGTGACCATCCGATCGGTTTCTGGCTGGAGTCTGACGGGAGCGGGCGTTCTGCTTGGCATTGCCGGATTTCTATCCGGTATCCGATTTTTAACCGCCTTCGGGTTACTGGTCGGAATGTCTGGACTCGTCCTTTATGGTCGACCGGTCATGACAGCCTTTCGGAAAGCCCGTCCCATGAATCCGTTTCCCCGCTGGTTCCTTGTCTCGGCCACATTCTGGCTTCTTTTGGGAGCGGCTCTTCTTGTTCTGACTCTCGTCACCCACGATTCCATCCTCCCGGGTCTCCTGATGGTTTTTCTGGTCGGGTGGCTGGGACAGTTCTTCCTTGCCCATCTCTACCATCTCGGCCCCAGGCTTCTCGGGATCCTTCGGAATGGACCTCAAGACATGACACCTCCTGTCGCCCTTCTTGACAGAAGGCGGTCCCTAATAACCTTTTCGCTTTATCAGGCGGGAATCGCTCTCGGCATTCTCTATTTCTTTTATCCGAAAGTGTTCCCCGGAGAATTCCGGTGCCTCGGTCCAGCTCTCGGATTCCTCGCCTGGCTCTCCCTGTCGATGGAAATCCGTTCGGCATGGAGAAAATCAGGAAAAATGCCTCCTCCCGAGAAAATGATTTTCATTCCTTCTGTCGGGAGAGGGGATCGATGAACTCAGGAAGACCGTTTACGGAGCGTGTCGAGATCACGAAGAGCCGGGTCGAGGCTTTGACCATTCATCCAGGACTCGAAATTGCAGGGATTTGACGTGGGCCTCTATGCTTGTGGATCGATGACGATGGAAAACCCGTCAGGAAGGTGATCGAGAAACACGGACGAGTGACCGTTCAGACGGTGCGGTAGGTGGGGCGAAGCTGGCTCTTTCACGAGATCGAATGCTGTATAATCCCATAATGACCGCCTGCGGTGTTGGCCGAAAAAAGGGAAACATCTAGGACAGGAGGTCTGCGTCAAAGCCTCCGGAGAGGACAATAAGACGCAAAGGCGGAAACGCCTTCGCGCATCCTCGTCGAAAGAGGAACATTTGTTCGTGAGATCGGAAAACCATCTATTATCTTAAAGCGCTTAGGGCTCGTGTAATAATAAGTGAATCAAAACTTGCCTTGGAAGTGGAGTACTGCCATGATTCCATGATTTCCGCAACGAAAAATGTAATGGTTATAACTGAATAAGCCCTTAGGTGAAGGAAGTTCATGTAACACTCTGGAGGAGGAAAATCGATGAACGTGATCTTGCATCCCCGGTATATTACTGACGAACAGGGAAAGAAGATGTCTGTCGTTCTGTCCGTCGAGGAGTACGAAGCCCTGATGGAGGAGGTCGAGGACTTGGCTCTTGTTGCCGAAAGAAGAAACGAGGAGACTTCTCCCCACGAGGACGTAGAAGCCAGGCTCAAGGCCGATGGTCTCCTATAGGATCCTCTGGAAGCGAAGCGCGGAAAAAGAACTCCGAAAGATTCCGAAGGAGAGGATTCAACAGTTATGGGAAGTGGCATCTATGCTGGAAAACGATCCCTGTCCTCAAGGGGTGAAAAAAATGATTGGGACGGAGTCGGTCTATCGCCTGCGTGTTGGGGATTACCGGCTGGTTTATCGCGTAGACAGAGATCTATCCACAATTGAAATCATCTTGGTCGGCCACCGGCGGGATGTCTATCGGTAGACCAAATCCATTGGATCGAGATAAGGGGGGAGACTTCGACAAGCCAGAAATGGAACTAGAAAATGATACAGGGTAATCGCGGTCATGAAGTCTTCTATTCCAAGGGCCTTGAGATTTTGATTCTGGAATCTCCCTTCTCCTCGCTGACCTCCCCCCCGGGGGCAGTAATTCCCCGAATCTCCCTAAATATTTTGAAACTTGGGCTGAAGTCTCCGGGGTAGTCACGGAAGGCTCCGCCGTTTACTGCGCTGATCAATCACTATTGTCTAGATCTCATTGATACAATGAGTCGTTTCATTGAGACATTCCTTTTGAGCTCCATTAACCCGGACAACTATCGTGCTATAAAACCCGGACAGATTATGTGCTCGCTACGGCTTTTCCTGCAGTGCTTGACAAAGTGAGGGGAGGAGGCTATAACTAGCCTCCTCCGAACGACCTGGAAAAAAACGAAGGGAAGCAAGGGGGGGAGGGGTTGACAGGGATGGTCCTTAAGTGTAGGATCAAACGGTTGACTCTTTCGGGGAGAAAAAAGTCCCCGAAGCGAGAAAGCGCCTGTGGAAACGCAGGGAAGAAGTTCTCGGATCATTGACAACTAAATAGGAGCAGCAACGTCCAATGAAAGGGCCCTGATCATGAAATACAGGAACAAAATGAATCTGGAGAGTTTGATCCTGGCTCAGAACGAACGCTGGCGGCGTGCCTAACACATGCAAGTCCAACGTGAAAGGGGAGCAATCCCCCGGTAGGGTGGCAAACGGGTGAGTAAGACATGGGTGATCTACCTTAGGGATGGGGATATCCTTCCGAAAGGAGGGGCAATACCGAATATTGTCCGGGACCATGAAGGGTTCCGGGGAAAGGGAGGCCTCTGATACAAGCTTTCGCCTTAAGATGAGCCCATGGCCCATCAGCTAGTTGGTAGGGTAAAGGCCTACCAAGGCTACGACGGGTCGCTGGTCTGAGAGGACGACCAGCCACACTGGCACTGAGATACGGGCCAGACTCCTACGGGAGGCAGCAGTGAGGAATATTGCGCAATGGGGGAAACCCTGACGCAGCAACGCCGCGTGTGGGAAGAAGGCCTTCGGGTCGTAAACCACTTTTACTCGGGACGAAAAAGGGATATCAAATAAATATCCCCGATGACGGTACCGTGAGAATAAGCCACGGCTAACTCTGTGCCAGCAGCCGCGGTAAGACAGAGGTGGCAAGCGTTGTTCGGAATTACTGGGCGTAAAGAGTCTGTAGGTGGTTTGTCAAGTCTTTGGTGAAAGGCCGTAGCTTAACTATGGGAATGCCAAAGAGACTGGCAGGCTGGAGGCTGGGAGAGGGAAGCGGAATTTCTGGTGTAGCGGTGAAATGCGTAGATATCAGAAGGAAGGCCGGTGGCGAAGGCGGCTTCCTGGAACAGTCCTGACACTGAAAGACGAAAGCGTGGGGAGCAAACAGGATTAGATACCCTGGTAGTCCACGCCCTAAACGATGGGTACTAAGTGTGGAGGGGTTAAACCCTCCGTGCCGCAGCAAACGCAGTAAGTACCCCGCCTGGGGAGTACGGCCGCAAGGTTGAAACTCAAAGGAATTGACGGGGGCCCGCACAAGCGGTGGTGCATGTGGTTTAATTCGACGCAACGCGAGGAACCTTACCTAGGCTTGACATGTGGTCAGTAGCGAACCGAAAGGGGAGCGACCCGTCAAATCGGGCAATCACACAGGTGCTGCATGGCTGTCGTCAGCTCGTGCCGTGAGGTGTTGGGTTCAGTCCCGCAACGAGCGCAACCCTCGCCCTTTGTTGCCATCGGGTAAAGCCGGGCACTCTAAGGGGACTGCCAGCGACAAGTTGGAGGAAGGAGAGGATGACGTCAAGTCATCATGGCCTTTATGCCTAGGGCCACACACGTGCAACAATGGCCGGTACAGACGGAGGCAATGCCGAGAGGCGGAGCAAACCCGAGAAAACCGGTCCCAGTTCGGATTGAGGTCTGCAACTCGACCTCATGAAGTCGGAATCGCTAGTAATCGCATATCAGAACGATGCGGTGAATACGTTCCCGGGCCTTGTACACACCGCCCGTCACACCACGAAAGTTTGTTGTACCCGAAGTCGGTGCCTTAACCTCGCAAGAGGAGAGAGCCGCCCAAGGTATGGCCGATGATTGGGGTGAAGTCGTAACAAGGTAGCCGTAGGGGAACCTGCGGCTGGATCACCTCCTTTCTAGGAGAGAAGGGTCCTGGATGAAGCGCTCCTATTTAGTATTGTGAAGGATCCGAGTGGAAGCCGGGACCGGAGAAAAACCGGGCCTGTAGCTCAGATGGTGAGAGCGCACGCCTGATAAGCGTGAGGTCGATAGTTCGAATCTATCCAGGCCCACCATCTGCGGGGATGTAGCTCAGTTGGGAGAGCGCCTGCTTTGCAAGCAGGAGGTCAGCGGTTCGATCCCGCTCATCTCCACCACGGAAGAGGAAGAAGGACAGGATGGACCGGCAGGAAAGGAAAGAGGCCGGCCGTCGGGAAGCGACCCCGGGCAAGGATGGGGAAAGAGGCTTCGATCATTGACAATTGAATCGGCAGAAATACAAGAAGAGGGCAACGCAGGCCCGGGGGAACCCGGAGAATGCGAGTCAACAAGCTTTTTGGAGCAAGGGCGAAGAGTAAGCGTTCAAGTGACAAAGGGCAGACGGGGAATGCCTAGGCAGCAGAAGGCGATGAAGGACGTGGCGAGCTGCGAAAAGCTTCGGGGAGCCGCTCACAGGCGATGATCCGGAGGAATCCGAATGGGGGAACCCCACTGGGGGAATGCCCAGTGAGCCTTTTCTGAATTCATAGGAAAAGGCGGCGAACCCGGGGAAGTGAAACATCTCAGTACCCGGAGGAAAAGAAATCAAACGAGATTCCCCAAGTAGTGGCGAGCGAAAAGGGAAGAGCCCAAACCACCGGTATGCAAGGTCAAAGCCGTTGTACCGGCGGGGTTGTTGGAGATAAGGCGGTGTAACTTTGAGTGCACCCGGAACGAGCATCGGTTAGGCGAATGGCCTGGAAAGGCCAACCAGAGAGGGTGACAGTCCCGTAGACGAAAACCGAGAGCAAGGCCGACTTATGATCCAGAGTACCACCGGGCCCGAGAAACCCGGTGGGAAGCAGGGAAGACCACTTTCCAAGGCTAAATACTCACTGCTGACCGATAGTGAACCAGTACCGTGAGGGAAAGGCGAAAAGAACCCCAAGCAGGGGAGTGAAATAGAACCTGAAACCGTCTGCCTACAACCAGTCGGAGCACAGCGCTCGCAAGAGCCGTGTGACGGCGTGCCTTTTGCTTAATGAGCCGGCGAGTTCATCGGAGGAGCGAGGTTAAGGAGGTTCCGAAGCCGAAGCGAAAGCGAGTCCGAATAGGGCGACAAGTTGCTCTGATGAGACCCGAAGCGAAGTGATCTACCCATGGTCAGGATGAAGCGTGGTTAAAACCACGTGGAGGTCCGAACCGGTGCCTGGTGCAAAAGACTCGGATGAACTGTGGGTAGGGGTGAAAGGCTAATCAAACTTCGTGATAGCTGGTTCTCCTCGAAATCACTCTAGGGTGAGCCTTGTATGAATCCTGTCGGAGGTAGAGCACTGAATGGACGAGGGGCCTTCACCGGCTACCGAATCCAACCAAACTCCGAATGCCGACAGAGAATGTACAGGAGTTAGACTACGGGTGCTAAGATCCGTGGTCAAAAGGGAAACAGCCCAGACCGCCAGCTAAGGTCCCTAATTCACGCTTAGTGGGAAAGGAAGTGGATATCCAGAGACAGCCAGGAGGTTGGCTTAGAAGCAGCCATCCTTTAAAGAGTGCGTAATAGCTCACTGGTCAAGGGTATCTGCACCGAAAATGTAACGGGGCTCAAGCGTGGAACCGAAGCTGCGGATTATTGAAAGATAATGGTAGAGGAGCGTTCGTTGTGGGGTGAAGGATGATCGCAAGGGCATCTGGACCGCAACGAAGAGAGAATGCCGGCATAAGTAGCGTTAAAAGACGCGAGAACCGTCTTCGCCGAAAGTCTAAGGTTTCCTGGGCAACGTTCATCGACCCAGGGTAAGTCGGTCCCTAAGCCGAGGAGGAAACTCGTAGGCGATGGAAGACAGGTTAATATTCCTGTACCCGGTGGTTTGCGAACAAAAGCGCCAGAGGGGGGACGCAGGAGGGAAGGCACCGCCACGAGATGGTCTTCGTGGTCTAAGCCCGCAGGGGGGATCTCAGGAAAATCCGGGATCCGATCAACCGAGAGGCGACAGGGAGCCGCGCAAGCGGCGAAGGGGCTGGGCCCACACTGCCAAGAAAAGCCTCGCTGGAAGTGAATCATCGGACCGTACCGCAAACCGACACTGGTAGACGGGAGGAAGACTCCAAGGCGCATGAGAGAACTCTCGCTAAGGAACTAGGCAAACTCGCCCCGTAACTTCGGGAGAAGGGGTGCCGACGGTGTGCAAGCACCTGTCGGTCTCAGTAAAGAGGGTCAAGCGACTGTTTACCAAAAACACAGGACTCTGCAAAGTCGAAAGACGAAGTATAGGGTCTGACGCCTGCCCGGTGCTGGAAGGTTAACGGGAGGGGTTCGCGTGCAAACGCAAAGCTCTGAACCGAAGCCCCAGTAAACGGCGGCCGTAACTATAACGGTCCTAAGGTAGCGAAATTCCTTGTCGGGTAAGTTCCGACCCGCACGAATGGCGTAACGACTTGACCGCTGTCTCAGCGAGAGACTCAGCGAAATTGACGTGCTGGTGAAGATACCAGCTGCCCGCAACTAGACGGAAAGACCCTGTGCACCTTTACTATAGCTTGGCAGTGGTTGCTAGGATCATTTGTGTAGGATAGGTGGGAGGCGTTGAAGCGGGTGCGCTAGCATCCGTGGAGCCAACGGTGAAATACCACCCTAATGATTCTGGCATCCTCACCGAATCCCGTGATCCGGGATCGGGACCCTGCCTGGTGGGTAGTTTGACTGGGGCGGTCGCCTCCTAAAAAGTAACGGAGGCGCCCAAAGGTTCCCTCAGGCTGGCCGGAAACCAGCCGATGAGTGCAAAGGCATAAGGGAGCTTCACTGAGAGACTGACGGGTCGATCAGATGGGAAACCAGGGCTTAGTGATCCGGTGGTTCCTCGTGGGAGGGCCATCGCTCAGCGGACAAAAGGTACGCCGGGGATAACAGGCTGATCTCCCCCAAGAGTTCACATCGACGGGGAGGTTTGGCACCTCGATGTCGACTCATCGCATCCTGGGGCTGAAGTTGGTCCCAAGGGTTGGGCTGTTCGCCCATTAAAGCGGTACGAGAGTTGGGTTCAGAACGTCGTGAGACAGTTCGGTCCCTATCTGTTGTGGGCGTTGGATATTTGAGAGGATCGATCCCTAGTACGAGAGGACCGGGATGGACTGACCTCTAGTGTGCCGGCTGTCGTGCCAACGGCAGGCCGGGTAGCTATGTCGGGACGGGAGAACTGCTGAAAGCATCTAAGCGGGAAACCCACCTCAAGATAAGATATCCCGCCATGTAAGTGGCCAGAAGACCCCTAGAAGACTACTAGGTTGATAGGCTGGGGATGTAAGGCCCGTAAGGGTTTGAGTGTACCAGTACTAATCGGTCGAGAGACTTGAATGGCTCTTCGTCCTTGCTCTAGAAAGTTTGACCCTTCTTCTTGACGAACGCCGGAACGCCTCGGAAAAACAACGAGGGGTCCCGCAGTTCGCCTGCCGGTTTTCCGGTGGCCATGCCGGAGGGGATCCACCCGTTCCCATCCCGAACACGGCCGTTAAGCCCTCCAGGGCCGATGATACTGCAACTGCAAGGTTGTGGGAAAGTAGGACGCTGCCGGAATGAATGTTGGGTCTGTTCCCGTCCTCGACGGGTTCAGGCCCTTTTTTTATCTCCCCTTTTTATCACCTTCATCATGATCTTTTCCTTCCATCCCATCCTTCTTGTTCCAGAACCTCTCTTCATGACTCCCTTTCCGGATCTTTTCCTTTCTCCCAAATTTTTTAGGTTGTTTGTCTAGAATCAATCGGAGTTGACAGGGTTTAGGGACAGGAATAGAATGGACAAACCCGATTTTGCCCCTTTCAATGGCTGACTGGAGTACGGCAAAACCGGTTAAAGTGGGTCTCCTGTCTCCTCATTCTTTCATTTTTTCAAAGGACTTCTCAATGGAGAGGAGCTTTCGATGTTTATTCCAGTTCTGCTGAAAAAGCTTCTAGTCGGATATTTGCTGGCCCGGCTCCCTATTAGGAGCCTGTTCAAAAGTCTTCTCTATGCCTTATTCTTCCGAAAATATTCCCCATATGCCTCTGTTGTCTTGATCAAGCCTAAATCTGTCTGGAGTGCCAAATAATGAAAAACGTGATCGTTTCCGTCGGAATGGCAACTTGCGGGCTTGCCAGCGGCGCTAAAAAAGTCTATGAATCTCTTAAAACCTTAACCGACCAGTATTCCGGTTATCATATAACTCTTAGGCAAACCGGTTGTGTCGGTATGTGCCACAATGAGCCCATCGTCGATGTTGAGGTCGAAGGTCTTTCTAAAGTGACCTATCGTCAGGTTTCTCCTGAAACGATCACCTCGATCCTTGACGCACATCTCCTGAAAAACTCGTTTCTCCCCGAGCTTGCCTTCGGTCAGGTTCAAGGGGCATCAAACGATACTCCGATGATCACCGGTCTCTCTTTAAGTTCCGATAGCGACTATTTCAGGAAACAGGTAAAGATCGTTTCGAAACGCTGCGGGGTGATTGATCCATCATCGATTGATGATTATCTGGCAACCGGCGGATATGACGCTCTCAAAAAAATTCTCTCGGGAATTTCCCCTGAACAGGTTATTGATATCGTTACCACATCCGGTCTGAGGGGTAGGGGTGGCGCAGGCTTTCCCACAGGTCTCAAATGGTCTTTCACCAGAAAAGCTCAGGGTGATACAAAATTCGTCGTTTGTAACGCGGATGAGGGTGATCCTGGCGCCTTTATGGATCGATCCGTTCTTGAGGGAGATCCACATTCCGTCATTGAGGGTATGATCATCGGAGCTTATGCCATTGGTAACTCCACCAAAGGCTACATCTACTGCAGGGCAGAGTATCCCCATGCCATCAGGCTTCTCAAGGGCGCGATCAAGCAGGCGATGGAGCGGGGACTTCTTGGTGATCATATCCTTGGGACCGATCTGTCTTTTCATCTGGAAATCAAGGAGGGGGCCGGAGCCTACGTTTGTGGTGAGGAAACAGCTCTTCTGGCATCTATTATGGGCGATCGAGGAATGCCCTGGCCCAAACCACCCTTTCCAGCCCAAAAAGGGATATGGGAACAACCCACACTGATCAATAATGTTGAGACACTCGCGAATATTCCCCATATCATCATTGGTGGCGGGGAATGGTATGCCTCCTTTGGGACAGAAAAGACCAAGGGAACGAAAACGTTCGCTCTGACGGGAAAGATCAAGCGAACCGGTCTCATCGAGGTTGCAGCAGGAACGACCCTCAAAGAGATTGTCTATGAGATCGCTGGTGGAATGAGCGGTACTAAAAAATTTAAGGCAGCTCAGCTCGGAGGCCCATCCGGTGGCTGTATCCCGGTGGATTTGATTGAAACACCAATCGATTTCGAATCGCTGATTTCTGCTGGAGCGATTATGGGATCCGGCGGAATTATCGTTCTTGATGAAGCCAATTGTATTGTTGATACCGCTAAATATTTTATGTCTTTTACCAAGGATGAGTCCTGTGGCGAGTGCACTCCATGCAGGGATGGAACAAAAGTCATGCTGGACATGATTGAACGAATCAGTGACGGCCGGGGAGAGATGAAAGACCTGGACGATCTCATCAATTTGTCTACCTATGTCAAGTCCAACTCTCTGTGTGGTCTGGGGCAGGCGGCTCCCAATCCAGTGCTCTCGACTATCCGCTATTTCCGCGCGGAGTATGAAGACCATATCAAAAGGAAAAAATGCGTATCCCAATCCTGCAAAGAGATTGTGTATGCGCCCTGTCAAC
This sequence comes from Leptospirillum ferrooxidans C2-3, assembly GCF_000284315.1. Lineage (NCBI taxonomy): Bacteria > Pseudomonadati > Nitrospirota > Nitrospiria > Nitrospirales > Nitrospiraceae > Leptospirillum > Leptospirillum ferrooxidans. The sequence continues at coordinate 1,074,555 of NC_017094.1, forward strand.
ACGAATGTCCTGTCGGAATCGACATACCCCGATACATCACCGAAGTTTTCCGGGGCCAATATGCTGAAGCCCTTCAAACGGTCAGGAAACGCCTGCCGTTTCCGGGGATCATCAGTCGAGTCTGTTACAGACCCTGCGAGAGCCCCTGTTCCCGGGGGGATATTGATGAGCCCATTGCCATCAACGCGTTAAAGCGATTTGCTTATGACTGGGAGTACAACCAGGGCATTCAGCCAGTTTATACGCCTGATGCGGACATCAATAAAAAAGTTGCTGTTGTCGGATCCGGTCCCGCTGGTTTGGCTGCAGCATTTTATCTGGGGAAAATGGGATACAAGGTAACCGTATTCGAGCAATATAATGTCATCGGGGGAATGTTGGCTGTTGGTATTCCCAAATACAGGCTTCCAAGGGAACTTCTGAATTTTGAACTCAAAATCTTTGAGGGTTTGGCTGTTGAGTTCAAGACGAACACGGCTCTGGGCAGGGACTTTTCAATGGAAGACCTGTTTGAGCAGAACTATGAAGCTGTTTTCCTTGGAATCGGTGCCCACAAGCCCTCCAAGATGAATGTAAAAGGGGAGGATCTTCCTTCTGTTCAGGATGGTATCTACTTCCTCAGGAAAGTTTGCACCGATGAGCCTGTCCAGGTTGGAAAGCGTGTTGCCGTGATTGGCGGTGGGAATGTTGCTATCGATGTGGCCCGATCTGCGATCCGCATGGGAGCCGACGAGGTCACTGTGTATTATCGACGAACCCGGGAAGAAATGCCTGCCCATGATTTTGAAGTGCAAGAGGCAGAGCACGAAGGTATTCGTTTTGAGTTTTTACTGGCACCACTTGAGATTCGTGAGAATACGAGTGAGTCTGGGGAAAAGGAAACGGTTATTGACTTCCAGGTCAATGCTCTTGGCCGGGACTTTGACAATAGCGGAAGAAGAAAGCCCGTTGCTGTCAAGGGAACGGTCCGAAGCATCCATGTGGATACGGTCATTGCCGCAATTGGCCAGACAATGGATACCAGCGTGTTTGAGAAAAATGGAGTGACCTTCCATAAGTGGGGAACGGTGAAGGTTGATCCTGATACGCTGATGAGCGAATCCAGACCAGCTGTTTTTGCCGGTGGAGATGCCATGACCGGGCCCCTGGACGTGATCCATTCCATTCGGGATGGAGAGCAGTGTGCCGTTTTCATTGATCGGTATTTCAAGGGCAATCCTGATAGGAACTATCCATTCTATACGCCTGAGATCAATGAGGATCCCATGGTTCTGGGAGAGATCCACAGGGTTCCGATGCCGGCTTTGCCGATTGAGGCAAGAGTTGGCTTTTCAGAGGTTGAGACCGGTTTTACCGTCGCTGATGCATGGAATGAGGCATCAAGGTGCATTCGGTGTGAGCTCGAAGGGCGTATGGATCCGAAAGAGCGAATCAATAATGCTCAAAGCCATGATTCACCGGTATTTATCAACTTTGACTCGATCGCAATACGCTGACGGTAAAAGGCAGAGGGAGCAAAAAGGGGAGACAGGTTTACAGATAGATTGCCCGAATGCGACGAGAATCCTGTTGACGTCAGACTTGTGGTCTTCTGGAACAAGTCTGCTTATGGCATGGTAGGTCTCGTCAGGACTATTGGTCTGGACCACTCCCCATCTGTTGACGATTCTATGCACATGTGTGTCGACACAAATATCGGGGATGCCCCATCCGGCGGATCGTACGAGCGTCGCTGTCTTGAGTCCGACTCCTGGAAGCTGCAACAGCTTTTCCATGGATTTCGGAGGTTCCGTTTCTCCTGAATCATGAATCTCTTGAGAAATTCTCTTGATTGTTATTGCCTTCGTCCTGTAGAATCCCACGGGAAAAATCAGCTTTCCTATCAGATCTGTATCCAGGGTCGAGAGACTTTTGGCGTCAGGGTAGATGCTGCAGAGTCTGTTGAAGGCTTCCACTGTCACAGGATCTCGTGTTCTGAGCGACAGGATCGTCATGATCAAGACCTGAAAAGGAGATCGGGCCTCTTTTAAAAGTTCTACCGCTGGTTCGGGAATGTTTTGTTTCCTTAGCCCCACATCAATGATGCGGAGAGCTTGGACCATTCTATCGGATCGATTCAGTTCGTTTGCCGGAATAGATGGCCCAACAGGTTTTTTGGATTTTCCCTTTATCCCCCCGCTCACTTTTCGAGCCATGGAAAGGATTCGGCATTCATGATCAAGAAAGATGAACGAAGCGATCGTCTCAAGGAAATTCTCCTGAACAAAAAAGGTGAGGTCGAAAAGGATATCCGCTTGCATATTTCAAGGCAGGTTGGTCCGGAGAATCTTCACCGAGTCGATTCCGTAATGGATCAGGGTGATCTCTCCTCGCTCGACATGGGTGAGGGAGTCGATCTTGCCTTGCTCGAGATGCGTAATAATACCCGAAAAGCCATTGACAGTGCCATTCTCCGGTTGGACGAAGGGACCTACGGCTTTTGTGATGATTGTGGCGGGGATATTGAAGAAAAGCGTCTGACCGTTATGCCTTTCGCTCAAAGATGTATTGTTTGTCAGAGGAAAAAAGAAGAGATGGACAAGATTGAGCGAGAGGAGTCTGTGAAGGATCCTGATGCTCCTGTCTGATGGTTCTTCTGTTATTTTGAAAGCTTTGACATCATGATCCCCTATCCTCAAATCGATCCGGTTTTAATTCATGCTGGGCCAATCAAAGTGCGTTGGTATGGCCTCATGTATGTCATTGGATTTATTGCCGCTTATTTTGTGTTGCGTTCCCAGATCAGGAGAAAGCCCATTGGTCTCGATCAGGAAGGGATTTACGACTTTCTCTCGAGTGCAGCCTTTGGCGTGATTCTGGGTGGGCGTCTGGGCTATGTCCTTTTTTATAATCTTTCCTACTATGTTTCCCATCCTCTTGAGGTTTTTGCTGTTTGGGAAGGCGGGATGTCTTTTCATGGCGGATTCATAGGCGTTTTGATCGCAGGCTGGCTTTTCACCCGCAAAAGAGGAATTCCCTTCATGGATCTGGCAGACCTCGCCGTTCTTCCGGTTCCAATAGCACTTTTTATGGGAAGGATCGGAAACTTCATTAATGGTGAACTCTTCGGTCGGGAAACGGATGTGCCATGGTGTATGGAATTTCCTATGGGCGGTCCTATCTGCAGGCATCCTTCCGAGCTTTATGAAGCTGGGATGGAAGGAGTCCTTCTTTTCCTGCTACTCTTTTTTTTATCGAGGAGAAACCTTCCAAAAGGAGTTGTGTTCTGGAGTTTTATCGGCGGCTATGGAGTTTTTCGCACAATTGGCGAGTTCTTTCGCCAGCCAGATATCCAGATCGGCTTTCTTTTTGATGGGATTACCATGGGGCAGCTCCTTTCTGTTCCCATGGCGATACTGGGGATCGGGATGGCCATAAGGGCCTATCGGGTTCCGTCTGAGGGCCCGTCCGGCTTACCACCAACACAGATCTGATCGCCATGTCCTCACTCAAAAAATACCCGGACACCCTGGAAGAATCATCCTCCCTGAAAACTCTTTTTGCGAATGTTCCCTGGAAAAGCCGGATCACAACCCGTTTCTTTCTATGGGTTTTTCTAATCTTGTCCATCGCTTTTTCTTCTCTTGGATATGTGGTCTATCAAAATGACCGTTCCGAACGTATCGCCCAGGAACGGGATAGACTTTCCATGAAATCCAGAATTTTTTCCGAAAATCTTTCTCGACTGATGAGCCATGGAGATATTGTTGGTTCAAGGGATCTTCTTCATTCTCATTCGCAATTGGCCAACGGGACCTACCTTTTACGCCCTGATGGGAAGACGCTGGCCTTTTCTGATCTTGCCGTCCTGATGGAAATGAAAAACAGAAATATTCTTCTGCCCACTCTCGGCGCTGCCAGAAGGATGTCGCCATCGGTTGACTGGAAGAAGTTATCGAGTATTCCTCTTGAAATCCGCTCTTACCAAACGTTTGTATTGGCTCATCCGAATGATCCAAAGCCTTACTTCCTGAGACTGAAGTCCAAAAATGTTCCGGGGACATGGTTGTATATGACTCCTGTCCTGAACGGTCCTTCCTGTGTTTCCTGCCATGATCAAAAGCCTGTTCTTGGGATGATTGCCGTTACGGATTCCACCTCAGTTTTTGATTCCGAGATGAAAAAACAGCGATCTCATCTGTTTTGGGGTTTCATGGGTACACTTGAGACCATTGTCCTGATTCTCCTTATTCTGATTCGCCGTCAGCTTGTCAGGCCCATTATCGGCGTCTCAGGGGTGATCGGGGCGATATCCGACAAAGATATGGATTTGAAAAAGAGGCTTCCCTTGAACAGGGTGGACGAAATCGGTCGACTGGCTTTCTTTGTCAATCGTTTTATAGATCTTTTTCAAGGATGGGTCGGGGAGATCTCTGACAGAGTCGAGTGGGTCCTGACCCACTCGGAACTTCTCTCCAAGAGCCTCGAGCAGGAAAAGAAGGAGGACAAGGAAGAGTTTGTGCGTCTGATGGAGATCCAGAACCGTCTTTTGGGAGTCCGGCGGGAGATGGGGCTTGGTCCCGGCTCTATTCGACCTGCAAGTGATAACCTGATCCATCTGATGGAAAGAACCACGATCCTTCAGGCCGGAATCCAAGGTATCCTCACCTCGATTGTGGATGCGGAGAAAATCTCGAGGGAGAATACACGGGATCTGGATCTGATCCGTGATGGTCAGAACCAGCTTGAGACCCTTCTTTCCTGGATCAAGGACATCGGTGATAGAACAAACATGGTCGCACTAAACGCGACTATTCAGGCCAGCCAGGCCGGACCTCACGGATTGGCGTTCAGGGTGGTTTCCGATTCATTGTCCCAGCTCGCACGCAAAACCCAGGAGGTCACAGGAGAGTCTTCCGCGAAAATCGCTTCTCTGCAGGTTTCTCTTAAAACCTTGGCGCATTCCTTTGATGCTGGTTTGGACCACGTTTCCCGAGCGGGAAGAGGGCTTCTGGTCACACAGGGAGATCTTGAGCGTGTCTCTGCCTTAATGTCCCAGTTGGGGAAAACATTGACGATCCTGGATGAGCGTATCCTCGCTGAAGTCAATATGCTGGCCCAGATTGAACGGGATGTTCGCGCGCTCTCTGCGGATAGAAAGATCAGGGATAGTCGAAAACCACTTGATGAAAAACGTCTGGAAGAAATTCTTCGGGTCGCTCGCGAGCTTCAGGAGGAGTTGCGTCGATTCAAGATTTGATCCGATAGACAGGAGAGTGTCTGGATGCTTTGTCGTATGTCCCGTAAAATGGAGTATGCACTCAGGTCACTGATCGAACTTGCCCTTTCCCGCGAGGAAGGTCTCTCCGGGGCAATGGTTGCCGAGCGTTCTGGGATCTCTCCTTCGTTTTTAAAGCAAATTCTGTCTCTTCTGGTGAAAGAAGGACTTGTGGAAAGTCAGCGGGGGAGACAGGGCCGCTATCATGTCGGAAAAAATCCGAGGGACCTCACGCTTCTTGAAATCGTCGAGCGGGTTGAGGGTGAGCTTCCTTCCAATTTTCATGGGGTCAGTTGGGGAGGGGAAACCCAAAAGGTTTTTGAGGAAGTGGACCGAAACCTCAGAAATTGCCTGATGTCCGTGACACTTGAAATGTTGACGGAAGCAGCGCGTGTTGACAGGAAAAAAGCCGATCCGATGTTTTATATCTGAGCCGGAACGCCGACTCTGTAAATATGGACCAGAAGTCCTCCAATCGTGGCGGTCAGAACAATCATGACCACGACGAGACCCGGGAGGGAAAAGAGGCTTTTTATGGCTATTGCAACGCGGTGAGCTTCTTTTTCTTCTGAAGAGGTCTTGGCCGGGAATGCGAAGATCGTCCATATTGCCAGAACGGCCGATCCGATCCCCAATGCCCGATGCCATTTCAGCGAGGTCAAAAGGCGAGGGCTTTCCACTTTCAAGGCTCCCAGAGAAAATTGCCCTGACAGGACCGTCAACACAAAAAGTGGGGGGAGTACCCACTTGAAGAAGGATTCCGGGATCCCATTCAAAAATGGAATTCCCGACCATTTGATCATGGCGAGAAGTGTGCAGGTAATTGTAAAGTGGACCATAAACGGGTGAACCAGAGTCATCGAGCGTCCTCAGAGGGGATCATTAAAGATGGATTTCTTTTTTGAGGGATATTTGCTTTCGCACGGAAATGTCATCGGTTTTATTGCGGGAACTCTGACGACTATCTCCTTCCTTCCCCAGGTCTATTATGTCTATCGGTCGAAAAAGACCACGGACATATCTCTTTCAATGTATCTCCTGTTTTTTTTTGGTGTTCTGACATGGCTTGTTTATGGCCTGATCCTTGGATCCCCCCCGATCATATTCTTTAACGCCATCACGCTACTTCTTTCAGGAGCGGTGCTTTTAGCGAAGCTCATCTACTGAGAATCCGGTCGAATTCCGGATCCCTCACTGACATTTTTTTGGGTCTTGCCTCCCGGTCATTTCCAGATACCCTTCTCCAGGAGCATCTTTCGAAAGGAATCTGACGGCCCCTTCCCAATAGGGGGGAGATCCGGACAGCTCCTGATCGGAAAGGACCGGGGCAACCGTCCCTTCGATGTGGAGCTTGCTGATGCGGATCTGTATCGTTCGTGGTCGACAAATTTGTGTTTTTGACGATCTGGCATAGGTGATTGGAGTGATCTGTATATCCGCATTTTTCAAATAGATCACTTTTCCGTTTCCCGAGGCTGAAGTGAATACAAAAGTTCCTCCCCGATGGCTGTCCGGTCCATTGGCTGTCTCCATCTGAAAAGCCATAAGCTCTCCTTGTTTCAGCCTGAGTCCGAGCCATAGCCACCCGGCCTGATTTTTTCCGAGAGTGCTTTTGGTCCACTCATGATCGAACCATGCCTTTCCTGAGACCGTTTGCCAAGTGACAACCCCCTTGTCCGAGACTTTTCCAAGCTTGCCGTGGAAGGAAATCTCAGGGTAAGAGTAATAAAAGGCCTTGTCCTGTGGTCCGTCTCCTGTCACCAATTGATGGTCTGGATCTTCCCAGAGTGGTTTTTGTGGTAAATCAAGAGTCAGGTCGAGGATTCTTCCATTAAACTCTTCCCGCAAATGCAATGTTTCAGGTGACGATCCAAGTGCAAGAAAACTTGTATCGAGTCTGATTCCAAAGGGTTTGGATTCGATGGAAACGGACTTTTTAAAGGTTCTTCTTGTTTTTTCCATCCAGATGAATGGGCGGCCTTTTGTCTTTTCGGTATCGGTGAGGGCCGCGTGATCGGAAATCAGCGTATGGATATCCCATGGAGAGGAGAAAGGTGCTTTTTCTCCAGGGACGTTGAACCGAAAAAATGTCGCTTCAAATCCTTTTCGGGGTGTTTTTCCCTGATGATCAAAAATACCTGTCAGATACCACCATTCAATGGGGAAATCCGGGTGGGGAGCCAGAAGCGCTTCCGGGGAAGGGGCCTCCGTTGTGAATGGTGTTTGTGCTGAGGTGTTTCTGGCATTGAGGAAAAAAAGAACGGTGATGGCGATCAGGAGAGATCTTTTCATGTAGAAATTCCTTTTTCCAGCTTTTTTTTGAAAATCATCCAGGGAACAAGTCCGGAGAGGGTTGCTGCCAAAAGGAGTGCCATGGATAAAAGTGCGATGCGCTCTCCTGGCCAGATCCAGAAAAGTGTCCACCCAAAGGCTTCCCTGTTGATGACAAAAACAATGATATAGCCGACCACTGTTCCCAGAAAAATGCCCAGGATGGTCCCCGCAAGCGCCATGAAAAACGCCTCAAGTAGGATGATTTGCATAATCTGTCCCGAGGTAAAGCCGAGGATCCTTAATAATTCCATCTCCCATTTCCGCTCATGAATCAGAAGAAACAGCGTATTTCCCACTCCAATAATGGAGACTAGAAGACTGATGCCCAAAAGGGCGTAGGTAATGGCAAAGGACTGGTGAAAAATCCTCATGACCCGGTGGTTGAGTCCGGATTGGGATCTCAGGAAAAAAGCCGGGTGGCCAGGAATGTCCCGGGTCAGTCGGGCCATGATTTTCTCTGTATCTGATGGATTTTTTAAAAAAATGGACAGGCTTCCGGGCCGATCGGTGTGAAAAAGTGATTCCATTTTGTTCCAGGGAAGGAGAATGAGTCCTGCTGAACTCTGGTAATCGTGGAAAATTGCCAGAATGCGGTATCTCTTTTGTCCGTCTGGGGTTGGAATCTCCAGCGTATCGCCAGGATTTTTTTTCGAATGGAACGCAAAACTTTCAGAGATCAGAACGCCATCACCGTTTGAGAATTCCCGTACAATTTTTTTCGGGTGAGGATCCATGATCGAAAGGGGAGCCTTTTGGATCAGCCGGTCCAAGGGAGAGAAGCCGAGCCAGACCCGCCGTCCGTTGATGGAGAGGGGAAAGAGGACATAGGGTGCAACCATCTTGACTTCCTTCCAGGAGGCAATCCGTTTTTCAAGGTCCGGGGGAAGTGTATCCCGACAGGTCAGGGCTCTGCATGTGAGCGGTTTGACATACAGGTTCGCCACGAGATTTTGTTGGATCCAGATCTCAAGCGTCCGTTCAAACGATTCAACCAGAATGGAGATTCCGATCATCATGGAGAGTCCGACCATCACTGCGGAAATGGCGACCTGGCTTCGACTGATACCAAAGACAAACTGTGAGGATGCATGGGACCAGATGCTTCTGGCCTCCGGAAAGAGGGACTCGGGAGGAGCGAGCGCACGGAGCAGGGCTCCCATCAGGCGAACCCCCGGAGGAACAAAAAGGCTAACGGCAAATACCAGTGCCAGAGCACCGATATACCCACCCCATGGAAAGCCGTGAATCGGAGGGGTCTTTAACAGAAGGGCCCCCAGAAGTCCAAGAGATAATCCGGAAAAGACTCGCCATTTCCATTGTTGATGGATCCGTTCTTCGGTGTGGGGTCTGTCTGCACCGATTGATGGAGATGCCTGCATGGCGATTCTTGCCGGAAAGAAGGCTGAGAAAACCGACGCTCCGATCGTCAGCAAGAAAACAGGAAGGTCGGCTCCCCTCGGTGTCAGGTTGGGCATGATGTGAGGGGGAAGATAGATGGCTGAAAGGGTTCCCGCAACTGCCTTGATAGTGATGTGGGAGAGGAGGTGACCAAGGAAGACCCCCAGTCCTCCTCCGAGAACACCCAGAATTCCTCCTTCAAGAAGAATCATGACGAGGATTTCCCGGGGTGTGGTTCCCAGGAGACGTAGGGTTTGTAGCTCTTTTTGCCTTTGGATGACGAGAAGGGAAATGGTGTTGTAGATCAGGAACATCCCTACGATCAGGCTCACGAGTGACAGGGCAAGCAGATTGGATCGGTAGGAATCCAGGAGTCGGGCGTATTCCCGATGTTGTGCGTCGGGGGACTCCACGGAAAGAGCCGGTCCGGCAATTTGGCGGATCTTTTTTGCCCAGAAAGAAAGGGTGTTCGGGGTAAGGGGATGTGATCCCCTCCAGAACAAGTCGATCTGATCGATTTGTCCGGGCGAATGGAAGTCACCCTGCACCCAGGATATATCCATGATCAATGTGTTCGCTGCCATCAGAAGTGTGGATTCGGTTTTGGGGATTTCCCCCAGGATCTTGACCGGGACATGTGTAATCCCGGAGTCGACCGTGATGGTTTCTCCTCTTCGGAGGTGGTAGCGGTTCAGTCCGCCAGGAGCAAGCAGAGCGCCTTTTTCTCTCAGGCGCTGGGATGGGGATCCTTTCGGCATTCCGTCGAGCTCCGAGAGAAGATCCATTCCCCTGACAAAAAAGAGACTGTTTTGATAATAGACCTGTTTGGTGATGACCGGAGAGAGGCGGAACGGGATCTCCGGGGTGACCAGATGGAGGTTGTCGACAAGATCATCCCTGAAGGGGACGCCGGAGGGGCTTCGTATGACGAGGTCGTTTTTCCCTTTGATATGAATAATGGCTCGTGTGAACGATAAAAGGGCGCTCTCATTTGCCAGGAGAACGGAAATGATCACGGCCGTTCCACTGGAAATCCCGAGGATGGTCAACAAGGTGACAAGCCAGTGCCGGCGCATGTGTGAAATGGAATAGGAGAAAAAAGGTGTGGTCAATGGGAAAATTCCTGATTCTCCGGAAGGATCTGTCCGTCCCGGATCCGTATGGTTCGCTGGGCGTGAAGGGAGGCATCGAGGCTGTGGGTGGTCATGATGATGGTGGGACGGTCGCGCTGGTGAAGCTTTTTGAGAAGGGCCAAAATTCCCTCTCCTGTATCGTGGTCGAGTGACCCTGTCGGTTCATCAGCCAAAATCAGGCGTGGACGATGGATGAGCGCCCGGACGATGGCCACGCGTTGTTGCTCTCCTCCGGAAAGTTGGGAGGGAAATCGATGGTCTTTTCCGAACAGTCCAACCTCTCCAAGAAGGGAAAGCGCCTGTTGTTTGGCCTGTTTTTTATCAAAATGAAGAAGCCTAGCAGGAAGAAGAACATTTTCAAGTACTGAAAGCGTGGGGAAGAGGTTGAAAAACTGGAAGACGAACCCCATATGCTTCCTTCTGAAAAGGGTTCGTTCTTTCTCGCTTTTGGCGATCATCGACTCTCCCCCGATGGAGATCTCTCCTCCATTGGGAGTGTCGATGCCTGCCAGAAGATTCAGCAGGGTGGATTTTCCGGAACCGGAGTCTCCCATCAGTGCGACCCATTCCCCCTCGGTGATGGAAAGAGAGAGGCCCCGGATAACGGGGGGACGGGACGGATCGGACTCTCCATAGTGTTTGACGACATTCGTTGCGATCACCTTCAAGCCTGTCGGATCAGGGGGCGCAAGGAGAGCTTTCATGACGGGTTCCGGCCTCGAAAGACCTCAAAAACAGCGGATAGATCCTGATCACCGAATCCCTGCTCCAGAGCTTTTTGGAAGGGACCTCGAAGCTCTGTTGCAAAGGTTGAGGAGATGGAACGCTCCAAACACTCTTTTTGTGCGAGGGCGAGATCCTTCTCCATCAGAGCGACAGAAAAGGCTTTGGGATAGTCCCTTTTGGTGAGGTTCTCCTTTTTTAACTGATAGAAGGCGCAGGATAAAGGGCTTTTGAAGACAAGGTCGAGAATCCTCTCCCTTGAGAACCCCAGATCTTCCCCAAGAGAAACCGTCTGGGCCAAGGATTCCATCTGTGCGGCAAGAAGGGTATTGATGATCAGTTTTCCCGTCATTCCGGCGCCGACGTCTCCAAGATGAAGCGTTTCCTTTCCAAGAATGGAGAGGATGGGGGCAAGTTCTGCAAGTTCTTTCTCCGGCCCCCCCGCCAGAAGAAGCAACTGTCCGTTCTGGGCGGGAACAACCGATCCGGAAACAGGGATGTCCAGATAAATGCCTCCTGCGTCTTCGACTATTTGTGCTTCTTTTTCGGCTTCCTTCGGGGAGATGGTTGACATGTTGACGACGATCGTCCCGGGAGACAGTCGGGAGAGAATTCCGGTTTCGCCTGAAAGGACGGAATGTGTTGCATGGCCATCTGTCAGCATCATGAACAGGATTCGGGCATCCCTTGATACATCACCGGGGGTTTTTGCGACTTTCAGTCTTTTGTTGACGGGAACTTTGGTGCTGTCCCTGTTGTATCCGGTCAGGTTCATGCCCGCATCAAGGAGTCTTCCGGACATTGCCCACCCCATGCTTCCAAATCCGATCCACCCCAAAAGCGGAGTATCCGGTTGTTTTTGTCTTTCTTGAAGGTGAGGGATGGGATACTCCGCAGAAATCCCGGGAATTTCGTTTTTGGGGGCCATGATCGGCAACTCCGGGTTCATCTTGAACCTCCTGACGGATTAAGGTTTTCTAAAAATGGATCGATTTATTCTAGCCCAAGAGGACTTCCTGTTCCATCCTTCGGGCCTGTCGTGGCTCCCGTTTGTGAAGGATAATGATTCTTGTTATCAACAAGAAAAACAGTCATTTCCATAACATGATGTCCAATATTGGTAAAAATAAGTTTTGGAACGTGGCTCCTCTTTTTTGGCCCGTTTCTTCATTGAAGATCTTTTATGTTTTTGTCTAAGAGTATTTGAAATCATCATAAAGTTTTTTGTGAACGGTATCTTTTATTTGGCATGCTCCTTGCTTTTGTTTGGAAAACAAAAGAAGGAGGTTCGAATGGTTCCCCACGCTTTATTGGTCAATCTGTTTGTCGGAAACTATGGTGAAAATTCCCAGATCACCGCATTTGCGAACAGCGTCGCCAATTTTGTTGTCTATGGTCTTGGCAGTTTTTTATTTGTTCTTGGAATGGCGAAAGCGGGTTTCGCCATGAAAAGTCATGACGCGGACGGCATCCGGCAGGGAGTGATGACCATTGCCGGCGGTTCCTTGATGCTGATGTCCAAGTCCATATGGGAAACGTTGACCAATTGGTCGGGTTTTTAGTGGATCCTGTCCGTATTTCCCGCAGTCTACTGTCTTCACCTTCTCTGGGGAGATTGCTGTTGCCGCAAGATCTGCTGGTTTTTATCGGACCACTTTTTCTGGGATTCGTTCTTCATCTGGATTTTTTTCTCGTCCTGATTTTCTTTATTCTCTCTTTTGGACTGATCCTTCATCTTCGGGGTTATGGAGAGGGTACCCTCCGGGGAATGACCTTTTTTTTCTTTTCGGAAAAAGCGCATTTGCCCGCTCTCCCGGACCCTTTTCGATCCGTGATTCTGGAAAGCTCGCAGGCGATCCTGAGAAGAGAAGAGGGTGTGTCTGAAAGAGAAGAGCCACTCCCGGAGATTCCATCGAAATGAGGAATTCTCACAGACAGCTCAAGGGAACAGGTCATCCTGTTTCGTCCTCCTTTGATCTTTTGACAATCGATCAGGATATCCTTTTGGGCGTTTCCGGACGGGGATCCCTGACATGGGCTTTATCCGGTGCGGATATTTTCATGAAATCGGACCCCGAGGTTTTTCAGGTTTACCGGGGAATTGAAAACTTGGCGCACCACCTTCCCTCGGGAATGGGACTTCAGCTTCGCATTCGCCAACAATCCGGAATCCCTCAAGAAAATCCTGAACTCATGCCGCCATGGGGATCGACCCTTTTGAAAGGAAGGGAGGATCAATCGTCTTCTGAAAATAGAATGTTCATCGAGGAGAGGATCAGGGACGCCTCCATTCGATTCCTCAGAAAAAGGGAGCTTTTTTTATCACTTGTCATTTATGGAGAAGAGACCAAAAAGCTTCTTGCTCCTTCATGGCACCCGATCCGGCAGATCTCTTCCATGTTTGGGGGCGATCTCATAGGCAAGTACGGGAAGACTGCCTCATCTCTCAGGAAGGCAGGAGCTCTTGTGGAAGCCATGCTCCCGGGGTGTGGTCTTTTGGGAAGGCGGATGATGGGGGATGAACTGGCCCGCTATCTTTTTACCCTGGCCAATCCCCTCTATAAGGGGGGGCTTCCCGATCAACTGCTTTCTGATTCCCGTCATTCCACTCTCCGCGAAAGGATCAGCCAGACGACCTTTTGGGAAAAAGAGGACGGAATCATTGCCGTTGATCCATCCGGTCTCAGGATGTCGGGGAAAATGCACGCATTGAGGCTTCTCCCGTTTGAAGTGGATCGGGAAACCCTTTCTCCTCTTCTTTTCGATCTGGACTTTTCCCATGACCTGGTCATGAATATCTGGAAACCCGCCCATGAGAAACTGGCGAAGAAGGTTCAGTCCGATGCGACGATCAATCGGTTCCTGACCTATATCCTGCCCGGACGATCGTATCGGATTGAATCGGACATTTCGTCTGCGGAGGAGTTTCTCACCAGATCCTTCGACGGACCTGCCGAATCGAGGGTACCGCTTGTGATCAACATGTGCATCGGGGTCTGGTCCCGGGACGAAGCGGAGGCGGTTTCCAGAGGAGAGCAGATCACCCAGTGCTTTGCCGCCATGAATGGGGCGATGGCTGGAGTTGATCCCTATCGGCAGTGGCCCCTTTTCCTTTCAGGCTTGCCGCTGGAAGGGGATGCCAATGATCGGTGGGAGGGTCTCCTTTCCCGGGAGTTTTCGAGATTGTTTCCTGTATGGGATGGGTCCGTGTGCGATCCCGATCCATGGTTCTGGGGAAAAAATCATCTTTCGGAGTGCGCCGGGCTCAACTTCTGGCGGCCCCAGGACCCAAACCACAATGGACTGGTCGTCGGCCGGTCCGGCGGGGGGAAATCCTTTGCCATCAAGATGCTGGTCGGGCAGTTTTTGGTCCACTCCGGGGAACATCAGGTCATTGTCGTGGAAAATGGTGGGGATTTTGAAAGGCATTGCGAGTATTTCGAGGGAGATTATGTCCGGATCGATCTGAGCGGACAATACTCCCTGAATCCGTTTCCAACCCGTCACTTCATTATGATGTCCGTTGGGCCCCCAAGGGAATATGATCCCGACCTTTTGGGTTTTTTATGCGGTGTTGTGGAGACATTCCTGGCCTCTTCGATGGAGGTGACAAGCCTCCATCGAAGAATCCTGACGCTTTGCCTTGAGGAGGTCTATGACCAACTCCCCGGAGATGATGTCCGTCCGGTCCTTTCGCATCTTGTCCGGGAGCTTTTCCGGTTCAGGGGAAGGGACAGGGAGGATGAGGAGACCGGTTATCGCATGGGGAAAATCCTGGAGTCGTGGGTCGGCGGAATGTATGGTCCATTGCTGAACAGCGGAGAAGGCATATCCACCTCCGGGCGCCTCTTGGCCTTCGACCTTTCAGGTCTTGAGCATCATGAGCCACTCAAGGCTGTTGTGTTTGCCTATATTGCCGGCCTGTCCCTCTGGAGGCTTCTTTCCGGTTCCGGAGAAAAGCGGCTTTTTCTGGTCTTTGATGAAGCCCATCGCATTCTGGCCCATCTCCGGGGAACCTCGTTCCTCTCCCATCTGTACCGGACCGTCCGCAAATATGGTGGCGGGGTGATTGCCATCAGTCAGTCTCCGGAGGATTTTCTGGGAGAGGATCTTTCCGCCGGCATTTTAAACAACACTTCCTGGAAATGGATCTTTCCGGTCTCGAGCAAGGAAGAGGATCTTCTGGCGTTTGGATTGACGGCCAGGGAGATTGAACTTCTTTCCACACTGGATTCCCGTCCCGGTGATTTTTCGGAGGTTCTTTTTTCGAGGCAGGGACAGTCGATGATTCTCCGGCTTGAGCCGAGTCTTCTGGAGTACTGGCTTTCCGCGAAATCTCCGGAAGAGGATCGGGTTGTCAAAGAGCGTGTTCTGGAAACCGGTGGACTCAAGGAAGCCTTGAAAAGTCTTTTGGAGGAGAGATGAAATCAGGAACCATCAAAAGGCGATGTTTGCTGATTTTCCTCCTTTTCCTGTCTTTTCCTCATCCGGCCTATGCCGTCATGGGCTCAAACACGTTGATCGAAAGCAGGATCCTTTGGGTTGAAAGCCAGACGAGATCAACTCTTTCCCGTCTCAGGAACTTTATTTTTGAGAAAAATCAGGGGCAGGATTTTCTGAATGCACCGGCTCTTCCACCTTCCATTCCTGTGACGGCCGCTCCGGCCAGTCCACCATCTGTTTCTCAAATCAGTCGCTCTGCAAGTGAAGGGATGGGAGCGGCACTCGGAGGGATCGCCTCCGCTCCAGGCCAGGAAGCCATCGGACAGGGGATCCATCAGATGGCCTATTCCTCGAGTCCGGAAGGGGCTCTCCGACTGGGTGCCGATACACAGGGACACATTTTCCAGATGCTCCTGTCGATTCATCAGGATCTTCTCTATCTCCTGAAAGAGCAGTCTTCCACGACGGGGCTCGAGGGAGCGATTCTCGACCATTCCCATAATGCAAACCTTGAGGACCAGCAGACGATCCGTCAGGATCTTCCCCGCTGGATCATGATGCGCTGATGGGACAGGGTGGATGCCAGGGGACTCCCGGACAGGAAGGAATCTTGTTATTCCAGGATTCGACGACCATTCCCTGCGTCCTTTCCCCTGTTCATGACCAGGTGCTTCTTGTGGCGCGGGTCCTTTTGATGATGACGATTCCCATTGCCACACTGATGTTGTGGGGAAAGCTCCGGGACGGGAAACCCATTTTCGGGAATCTCGTCCAGATCGTGCTGGTTTTTATGGTCATGATCGGATATGCCATGTTTTTCACCGATGGCGTCTCTCTTGTGGGAGCCATTGCCGATCGACTTTACCCCAGTAATCTGATTCTGGATTTTTATGAAACGATCTGGTCCCAAAACCTGATTCCCGGGAAAGTGGGCTCTTTTGTCAGCATTCTCTCCGATCCGATGGGGATCATCTATATCCTTCTCCTGGATCTTCTGAAGGTTCTGGTGTTTTTGTTCACTCTTGTCCGATATGCGCTTCTGTCTTTCCTGTATGTGATTGGCCCGCTTCTATGTGCTGTTGCGGTAATACCGGGAATGTTCTTTTTGCTCGCCCAATGGGCGAGAAACACCCTTGAAGTCGCGATGTGGCTTCTTCTCCACAATATTTTCATTGCGATATTTGCCTCGATCAGTCTCTATCAGGCCCTGAATCCCGCAGGTCCCATGACCGCATTCGGAAACCGCGTGCTGTCGATCGGCGTGATCCTGGTTCTGGTGATGATGTTTCTCTTTGTGCCCATCCTGACCCATCTTCTGATGGACAAGTCTTACGAGGGGATCGGTTCGTTTGTCGGTCCCCAGGCTTCCATGGCCGGTAAAAGGATGCTGGAAGAAAGTGTTCTCCGTCCATTGGTCAAGGGCGAACTTCCTTTCGGGGTGGGTGAAATGAAGATTGGAAAGGTTGAAAAAGATATCGGTCAGGGGCGAAGAGTCTATAAAAAAAGTCAATTGAGGCTTGGTCCCTATACCTTTACCTCTCTTTTGTGGAACCGGAAACCAAAGGATGAGAGCGCTTCCGGGGAGGCCACAAAAGCCCCGAAAACCCGAAAGAGCGCCAAAAAAACCACACTGGCAGACGGAGATGCCGGGGCTGCCCAGGTGAAAACCCGGTCTTCCCGGACAGCCGCAAAACCCAGAGCGGCCAGAAAGGTTGCCGTTTCTTCCACTCCTGATGAGATTTTGCCGGAAAAGCCCAAAGCCAGAAAGAAAAAAGTGGTTTCTCCGCCAGAGCCCGCTTCATGAAGAATCTCTTGTTTGGCCGGGATCATTCCGGAGAGATGGCTCCGCCTCCCGGAATGGACCGGATCCTGGAACTTGAGCGACGCATTCAAATGGGGAGCCGCCTTTTCTGGGCGCTGGTTTTTGCAGACATTCTGGGGATGCTCCTGATTTTCTGGTATGTCCCGAGCCGAACACTCGTCGTGGGCCTTTCAAAAGAAGGAGAGATGGTGAGACTTCCTGAAATCCAAATGCCTCCTGACGAACGATCTGAAGCGGTCCTTGCCGCTTTTTCAAGGGGATTTTTGAATAATCTCGCCGCGTATGATGCGTTTGAGGAGCCATACCGGCTCAAAAAGGCTTTTTCGAAGATGACGCCGGAGCTCAGGAAATCCCTTGGCTCAGAGCTCTCGAAGAATCATTTTATGGAAAGTATTACGGGATCGAGACTCCGGTCCACTCTCGATGTTCGCGGGATCCGGTCCAAAAAAGTGGCTCCGGGGGTTTTTTCGGTGCGGGCTTTTTGCGTGAGACATGTCCGATCCTATGACGACCAGCAATTTTTGAGGGATGACCTCCTGAAGACCAGAATGGTGATCAGGGCAGGGGGGCCCACTCCGGAAAATCCTTATGGACTGTGGGTCTCATCCTATGCGGAAGAGTCCCTCGACAAACCTTCAACCTCCGGTCGACCATGAACAGGATGTTTCTCTCCGGCTTTCTGGTGTCATTGATTGTCATCACCATTCCCCTGGTCTGGCTGATCGATGCACGATCGTCTTCGAGAGTTCTTCCCACTCCTCCGGTCGCTGTTCCCGAGGCCAGAACGACCTTTTCCCTCCCGGTTGAGCCACCTGCTCCGGTCCATGCGACGCCGGTTACAGAAGCCGATCCTTCCGACAACATTGTCATGGTCAAGAAGCTTCCGGAAAAGGTGATTCCTCCCGAGGAAAGCTCCGGGGAGGTTCGGGACAGGGCTCCCATCCGGACCCTCGTGTATGATGCGAGCCGTCTTTACACCCTCCGCACAGCCCTTTCCCATGTCACGATCGTCGATCTTCCGGAGGATGCCCGCGAGGTTTATGTCGGGGATTCCAAACTCTTTCTGGCGGAGGTCTTGGGTTCCAGAATCAAGGTGAAGCCCATTACATACGATCTGAAAAGCCGAACGAACATGATTGTCTACACAGAACATGATCGCCTGTCCTTCAGGCTTCTGGTCGTTCCTCCCGGAGAGGAGGACGACCTTCTGAGCTTTCGCCTTCCGAAAAGTGAAACAGTCGTCAACCTGAATCCGATCAAGACCGTTCTTCGGAAAAAGTTAAAGGAAGAGGAGAGTCAGGACCTTTCGATGAAAAGACGGGATTTTTTAAAGGAAGGAGATCCTCAGCATCCTCTTAGGGCGACCTTCCACGCGGACAAGCTTTTGGTCCGTCTTCTGGGATTTTCCTCACTGGATCAAAATCAGTATGCCGTCATCGACTGCAGAAACGACTCTGGACATGACGTGACACTCAGACGGATCCGGCTTCGACGATTTCAGAAGTCCCTTTTGTGGGAGACGAGCCGCCATTATGAGGATGGGATGGACTGGTCGAGAGATCTGGACAAGACCGTTCCGGCAGGACAACACGTACGTCTTCTTCTTGAGGTTGGCAAGATCACTCCGCTTTCCCAACGGGAAGGACTCTTTTTGTCGGGAAGGGTCCGGACGTCCGGCGGCGGAGAAATAGCGATAAAGGCGGTTTCTGCGGGAGAAAGGCTTTGAACAGGATTGTTTTGCTGGTTGTAACGGCAGTGGCTGGTGTTGTTCTGTCCCTTTTTTATGGCCAGTCGGGAAAACATGATCACCGGGAGCAGCGGGCGGATCATTCATGGACAAGCGGACAGGAGGGGGGAAGAGTTCTGGATTCCCGGACGTCATGGCAAAATCTTCCTTCTGTGATCCATCCGGGATCCTTCGGAATGGGGCGAGACTCCCAGGGGGGGAAATCCGGCGAGGGTCACGAGCTCAATACCAGAAGTACCATTTATGTTGATGGCACAGGGAGTCCGGTTGGGGATCCCCAGGGGGAGGGAAACATGTTTGGTCTCCTGGGTCCGCTCATCAGTGGAGCAGGACAATCCCTGGCGCTTGCCAGAAAAGCTTCCGGGCAAAAAGGAGTCGCTCCCGGACCGACGGTCCCCGCGGGGACGATTCTCAGGGGGCGGGTCATGAGACGCTTTGACGGTCCTTCGGGGGGAGCTCCCATTTTTGTCCTGATTCCACCCCAGACGGCCGGCCCCATCCCAATCGCCCATTCGTTGAAGATTATGGGATATCCGGTGGGGCTTTCTCCTGAAAATCGGCTCATGATGCGATTTATGCGGGTGATCTACGGCAATGGTCTGGAGGCCCAGATGACGGGGTATGCGATGCAGGGGGGGCGGGAGGGTGTTCCTGTCGATGTCTCCCGCCATCCGGGCAGCCAGTTTGCCGGATCGGTCGCGCAAAACACCCTCATGATGGGTGGCAATGCGATTGGATATATGGGGTATGGCAACGCCGGAATCGGCTCGGATCTGGCCATGCAGGAAGCGGGGGCGGTTGTCGGGTCGAGCCAGTCGGTCATGCCGGTGCCAAACCAGCAGACAACCTACACCCTTTCTGCGGGGGCTCCTGTTTCCATCATGATCATCCATGGATTTCCTCCGTCGGTCTCCCAGTCGGATCCAAAATGATCGATGGTCCGGAAAGGCTTTGCCAGGATCGCCTGGACCGGCTCCTGCATTCACTTTCCCGGATAGAATCCCGGATGAATGAGGGATTCGGAGAGCGGGAAGAGGTGATCAGAAACTGCATTCTGGCCCTTTTGGCGAATGAGCATGTCTATCTGATCGGTCCCCCTGGAACGGCAAAAAGTCTTATCATCAGAACGTTTTCCGGTTTTTTTGAACATATTTCACTCTATGAGACGCTTTTGCATGGCGACTCGCATCTATCCGATCTTCTTGTTCCGACTCTTTCGGGGAAAAGTCTTCTTTCCTGCCAGATCGTCTTTCTGGACGAGGTCTTTCGTGCTCCGAGAGATCTTCTCCTGGGGCTTCTGTCCTTCATGAACGAACGACGGTTCTACCATCCGGATCCCGTTCCTGTCCCGCTTATGAGTCTTTTTGGAGCGAGTAATCAAAGTCCGTCTCCGGCAGATGGGCTTGAGGCTTTTTATGACCGATTCACCTATCGTTGCATTTTGCGTCCGATGGAATCCCGGGAGCGTTTCTTTCAGATGATTTTCCAGTCGGGAGATTTTTGGGAAAGGATGACTGATGGATATGAGGATGGAGGGTTTCTTCCGGACTTTTTCTCCCTGATCCCGGGGCTTGCCAGAATGAGGCTCCCATGGGAAGCGGAGACGCGGGACGGTTTATTTGAACTTCGTCGTTCCCTTGGAAACGAGGGGGTTTTCATCTCCGATCGAAGATGGAAAAAAGTGGTTCTGGCGGCAACGGTCAATGCCCTGTACGAGGGGGCATCGTCTGTTTTGCCGAACCATCTGTCAGGACTGAAAAATGTGTTATGGAGCTATCCCACCGAGATTCGTCCGATCGAACGGATTCTGTCCTCCTATCGATAGACACACTGGCGTTTTCAGGGATCAGAATCGTCATGGCAGGTCGTCATCATGGAAAGACAAGCGGAAACGACAAGGCATGAAGCCAACATACGGGAGCTATCAGAAAAATCTGTGGGGATTCCTGGCATGGGCAAGTCTTTAATGGCGTGGTTATGATAATCCCTTGTTGATCTCGTGGCTCTCTTTCCGTTTACCTTTTTCATCGTGATCCCCAGTGGACCGGAACGATCCGCTGAATCCCGGAAAGGAGTTTTGACCCAATGGGCGACGTTGCCCTTCACGATCAATTTTTCAAGGCCACTTTGGGGCGAACCGGATCTTTTTCCCGTCTTCTGAAAGGATTTCTCCCCCCCGATATCGTCCGAAGTCTCGACTTCGCCTCCCTTCGCCCCATTCCGACCGAGTCGGTTGATGACGCTCTGGAGCGCTCCTTTATGGATCTGGCCTTCTCCGCCCGTCTGTCGGGAACGGAAACCCGGATCTATCTTCTGGTCGAGCACAAGAGCTCTCCCGACTCGGAGACCTTCCTTGGGCTGTTGCGGTACATGCTGGCTCTCTGGACGCGGGACCGCAAAGATGGGCGCCCCCTGACGCCAGTCCTTCCGCTCGTCTTCCATCATGGAAAGCAGCGATGGAACCTTCCACGGCGTTTTGCCGACTTCATGAAAACCCCGGAGGTCCTGCAATCCATCGCCCTGGACTTCGCGCCGGAGGTGCTCGACGTGGGCCCGATCCCGGATGAGAAGATCCGGGAAGCCATCGGGGACCCCGACACCCTCGTGCCGATCCTGGCCTTGAAACATATTTTCGGAAGTCTTGAGGAGGCCCTCGTTTCCGTCCTTCCTCTTTTCCGTTCCATTGAGGCGAATGGAACGCAGGTTGTGTTAAACTATCTTCTCGGATGCCATGGAATCGACAATCCGGAGACCTTGAAAAAAATCTCGGAAAAACTGGTCAAGGAGGAACACATGCCCAATGTTGTCGATATTCTGATTGAGGAAGGATTGCAGAAAGGACTGCAGAAAGGACTGCGGGAAGGTCTGCAGAAAGGGCTTCAGGAAGGGCTTCAGAAAGGCCAGCGGGATGCTGTCGTCAAACTCCTTGAAAAGGAGGTTTTGACACCCGACCAGATCGCATCGGCCCTTGATCTGGATCTTTCCCGGATTCTCGAAATCCAGGAGGGAATCGACCGGAGGTCATTTTCCGGGGGGCAAGGTCGAGGCCAACTTCCGGGGACCTGAGGCCAAGCCGCCATTCCGTAGCTTCGGTTTTTTTCCTGTTTTCCGCCAGTCATTATTTTGATAGAGTGATCCCTGCAACTATCGAATTAAGGGAACTCAAGCCCCGTTTTGGAAAGGAATCATTATGGAGCCATCCTGGCTTCCCCTTGCCGCTGAACTGACAGGGGACCCCATCATGATGGATGGGTTTCTCGATTTCTACGAGGATCGTCCGGAAGGATCTCCACTCAGAAAACGGCTGGAGGAGACTCTTTTCAACGAACGGGCACTTCGTTCCCATCTTATGGGAGAACTGGCGCTCTTCCACAGACTGCTGAATACTCTTCCCCCTTCCTCCTTTGCCTCCTATGCCGATCTTCTGGCCGAACGATTTCCCGAAGAAGCAGGGAAGGGGACCAATCCCATCTGCCGCGTTCTTTCGGTGATCGATCCCGAACGTGCCGCGAAACTCTTTGCTCGTTTCATCGAAGACGCTTCCCCGACGGACACGCGGGTCCTTCGACAGATCGCGGAGACCCTTCTTCTTCTGCCCGGGCCGGCGGCAAATTCTCTCCTGGAGCAGATCCTCAGCCGGAGCCCATCCTCCGAAGTTCTTTTATCTCTTTTGCGGGTGGCTTTCCACTTCGAACACGCGAAGACTCCGGGAATTCTTGCCGCTATAATGGTTGCTGACGAAGGAGGAGGTGATCCCTTTGGATCCATCGCCAGTATTCTTCTGGATCACGATGCCTGGTTCGATCTTTTTTCGGAAATCCGGAGCGGAAGAGTTTTCTCGTTTTCCGAAGTGGCTGGCCTGTTCGAAGACGACGCTCCTTTTTCGGAGATGGATCGGATCCTTCTTTCGGAGAGTCCCTTGAACGAAGCGATTGCCCTTCTGGAAAAACACGCCCATCTTTCGGCCGGACCAAGAGAGATCCTGAAAGCGCTTCCGGAAGACCGGTCGCGCCTGTCCGAAAGCATTGTCGAACCGATGTTCGCCCTGATATTGGCCGCAGTCGCCCACATCTTCGAGCGAAAAACCCTCGATACGAGGAATCTTTCCCTTGAAGAGACGATCTCTCTTCTGATCACAGATATCTCCAGAAACCGGCATGTCGAAGCGCTCTCAGAGCATCTTAGGGAATTCCCGGCGATAGAGGTTCTCCATGCCATGGAAGGGGCGATAGACGAGGTCAGGGATCTCTATGGAGGATTCTTTCTGGTTCAGGCCATGGGGGTTCTCGCCCGGGAAGAATTCATCCCCCTTCTGATCTCCTGCATGGATGACTCCTCGGGAGACGCTCTCTCCGAGGCTGCCATGGATGCCCTGATCGCGATCGGAGAGAGAGCGGGAAATACGCTCATGACCGAATGGAACACCCTGGACTCTTCTCAGCAGATCTACGGAAGTTCGGTGATTTTATCCGTTGGAGGAAAGGATCTGCCGGACTTCCTTCTGGCACACATCGACGATCTGTACGAAGAGTCCATGGAGCAATGGTGCGACATGGCCCTGGCCTCAGCTGACCAGAGGTTCCTTTCGCACCTGAAGTCCGAACTTAAGCGGAAAAACCCATTTGTCAATGCGGCCTACTATCGGCTGTGCCGACTTTTCGGGGTCGAGGACCCGGAACTCCCGAAAATCAGGGAAGGTATCGAAGCGGAGCAGAAACGGATTAAAAAGATCTTCTCGAAAGATTTCTCCGGAAATCTCATGGATCCGGAGAAGTCCTCTCTGACCGTTTCCCTTCGATGTCAAAGTTGCGGAAAGTCAAACCCTTACACCGTGAACAGGGTCTTTATTGGGGACAAGAGCGACGCGCCGCTGATATCAGGGGAGTTTGTCTGCCTGTCCTGCGACCGGTGGAGTGAATTCGATCTCGACTCAAACGGGATTTTTTGCCTGACCGCCGAAATGATGAGGATCTCGATGGCCCATGAGAGCGGGGTCAGGATCACTCCGCTGGTGGATGTTCTGAACACTGTGACCTCCGATGGTCTCACCGAGCCGCTCCCGAAAGCGTTCAGAAGGGTGAAGGAAAGAATCCGGGAAAGCCCCGGTGACTGGCACTCTCTTCATCGTCTGAGCAACCTTCTGATTGCCCTCGATCGTCCCCGTGCCGCGTTTGATTGCACAGCCCGTGCCTATGAACTGAATCCGGATTGTCTCGAGATCGTCATTAACCGCATTCTCTCCCTTCGGAAGCGGGGAATGGAACAAGAGGCTTTCGCTCTGGCCCAAGATGCTTTGGAAAACCGCTCGCGGTGGATGTTCGTTTCCCCGAGCATGAAAACGAGACATCAGGAGTTTGAAGATCTTTACAACGAACTGATTTCCTCCCTGGACCTTGATCTACCGGAAATTCGCCTTGTCGCCCAGGCTCTGCCGTCTTCCTTGGGGTGGAACAAGGTCGGCAGAAACGATCCTTGTCCCTGCGGAAGCGGGAAGAAATATAAAAAATGCTGTCTCTGAAAACAGGAGAGGATCTTCTTCCAGGCCCGTCGGTCTTCGTTTTCGGATTTTGGTCATCTGAAATCCGTTCAGGCTCTGGATTTGTATTTTGGCATTCTTGGAAATCTCCGTTTTTTTCGAACCATCCGGAGAGAGGGCAAGCGCAGGACGATCCGGAATTCCGGCACCGAAGCATTGAATCCATTTCTCCGGACTACTCTTGGCCTGACGGAGGATTTTATTCCGGCGCCAATCTCTCCAAATGAAATTTGGGAGATTGGATCTGGTCGGGCTTGGGAAAACGAATCCTTCACGAGAGACTTATCGGGGAGTGGTTCCCGTGAAATCCACTTGCTGTGCAAAAGACCTTTTTTCCAAATCCAAATCAAAGCGTGTCGCTGTCTCACCAACCGTGTTTTTGAAGTGTATAAAAAACTCCCGAACGTGCTACTCTGAATTCACCATTCCAAGGTGAAGAGTAAAACCCCTGTCGAGTTTTCCGCATAGGAAGATCCGCTCAAAAACCGCATTTATTTGTTGCACTTCGACCTCCAATCCGCCTCTTTTTCGTTTTGATTTGAAACGATTATCCGTCGCTGAGCTGGTAAAACCCTCTTCCTTCCCGCCGGACATCTCCCTTTCTCCTTGTGAGCGCCACCCGGATGGCATTTCTGGGGTCGTTTGAGGGAGGACATCCTTCCATTTTCGAAATGCGGGAGACCAGCTCATCAAGACTCAGAGGATTGGGAGAGGATTTCAGGGCCAAGATCGCAAGGTCTCCCCATGAACCACTGGCCCGGGAGGTATCGGAGGAAGGGGGTGGCTCAAACAGGATCTTTGGAACCGGCTCTTTTCTCTCTTCTGTTCGAGATTCCTTTCCGGTATGGCGGGAGTCCTGGTCCGGTCTGTCCATCTGCGAGACATGATTTTTTTCACCACGTCTGGACTCTGAAAACAGCGGCAGCGCAGACAGTTCAGGATCGATGGCCCGGCTCTGATCCGGTTGGCTATGGCGGGAGGGGGGATCCGGGGTGAAGGGAGCGGTTCCGGAGAGTATCCCATCGAGAAGCTGTTCGACCTTTTTCAGCGAATCGATTCTCCGGGTCAGCCGGTCGATTTCCCGACGGGTCTCCTGAAGAAACTGGTAAGACTCCTGCTGGTAGCTCATGTCCGATTCCTTTTCGATGGAGAGAGGATCCTGTCCTTTTTTCAGATCATGGTACGAACTGTTTCGGAATCTGTTGTACGAATGTTCTGTCAAGAGGATGTTCTTACGTGTGAACGCGTTCATGATACCCTTGTTCGTGGCTCATGACAACAAATAGACTATTAATAGTCCAACATTAATTTGTGCTACTTCAATATCTATAATTAAACTAAAGTTTTCGTTTTTTTTTATTATATTAGAATATGTTGTTTTTGTTTTAAATGGAAAAACCTATCATTTCAGAAAATCCAATTCTCTCTCTTTTTTTGAGAAAGGGTAAGATTGTCCATGGCTCAAAAAATCCGGGACACCATCCTTCCTCTTTATGTGCAGGTTCCGTTTTGTCCTGAACGGTGCGATTACTGCAGCATACCTGTTTCCACCCGCATGGATGAGGCGGGGCGCTATCTCGATGCGCTATCGCTTGAGCTCTCCCGGGTTCTTGATTACATCGAGGATGCGTCCGCTCTGACCCTCTACATCGGTGGTGGCTCTCCCACATCTCTTCCCAAAGAGGATCTCGGAAGGCTTCTTGGGCTGTTTGAGCCTTTTCGGAAGAAGGTTCTTGAGTGGACGGTGGAAAGCCGTCCGGAAGGTCTGACACAGGAGAATCTAACGATTCTTTCCGAGGCCGGGGTCACGAGGCTGTCGATTGGAATCGAGTCTTGGGAGGCCGATCGCATGAACTTCCTGGGACGATCGACTCCGGTGTTCGATCCTGTCCAATTTCTTTCGGGGATCCGGCCATTCTTCCCGGGATCTGTTTCCATGGATTTTATTGTGGGTGGGGGACGCTTCGATACGCGTGCGTTCAAGGATCTTGCAGGGGCTCTTTTGGCTGCGGGTCTTGAGCATATTTCTTTTTATCCATTGACACTTGAGGGACAGACGAGTCTTTTGGCACATCATGATCGCAGCGGTACGGCCAAGGGAATCGAGGAGGAAGCGGCATCCGACTGGCTGGACTGTATCGCCGCACTTTCGGATGTCGGATGGGATCGGTACGAAGTGGCGAACTGTTCCAGCGGCAAAGAGAGCCGTTGTCTCCATAACCTTCTGATCTGGGAGGGGGCGGACTATCTGGGGATCGGTGCGGGGGCCCATCAGCGCGTACGGAATATCCGTACAGAGAATGTACGATCGTTCAGGGAGTACGTTGATCGTACGAATGAAGGACAGAACCCTTTTTCCGTACGGGAGAGCCTTTCCGATGAGGAGCTCTTTATCGAGAGGCTTTTAACCCGTATGCGAGTTCGGTCAGGAATTTCCCTCAAGGATTTGGGAGAATGGATTCCCGACGCGTATGTACGGAAGATGGTTGATTCGTACGTTACGGACGGATTCGTACGAGAGGAAGAGCTTATACGTAACTCGAGGGTGGTCTGTACGGATGAGGGTTTGAATCGTCTTGACGATCTGGTCTCGGGACTTATTCTTGGGATGGATCGGGTTTTGTAACAGAGGGGTTTTCCTGGTCTGCCTGCCCTCTGGGATGCTTTTCGGAGAGCTCTTTGGAGAGGTTCGAGATGTCGACCTTTGTGTAGATTTCTGTGGTCTGGATGTCGGCATGGCCCAAAAGAAGCTGGATGGAGCGTATGTCCATTCCGTTCATCAGAAGGTGGGTCGCAAAGGAATGCCTGAGGGTATGGGGGGTCAGGTCGCTCTGTATCCCCGCGAGTTTTCCGTGTTTTTTCACCATCACCCAGACGCCCTGTCTGGTGAATCCTTTTGAAAGTCTTGTCAGAAAAAGGATTTTTTCCTTTCTGGCAATTTTTTCCCGGACCTGTTCGAGATACGTTCTGATCCGCTCGATGGCTTCCTCGTCCATGAATGTCAATCGTTCCTTGTCTCCTTTTCCCTGAACCCTGATGACGGCTTCCTTCAGGTCAACCCTGTCGATGGTCAGTTCGACCAGCTCCGTGACCCGGATCCCGGAGGCATAGAGAAGGGCCAGCATGGCCCGGTCCCGGATTCCCTCAGGATCGTCGTCTGAAGGGGCGTCCAGGAGGCGTCTGACCTCTTCTTTGGAGAGAACGGTCGGAAGATCGGCGGAAAGCCTTGGAGAGGGAATTCTGGAGAGATCGGATCCCGGGTAGCCCTGGCGTTCGAGAAAGAGGATCCATTTCCGGATGGCGGAGAGCATGCGGGAGCGGGAGCGGACCGAGAGATCGGAGCGGAATGTGAAGTAGGCCAGGACTTCCGATTCCGGAAAATCGAGGAGGCTCAGCCCCTGGGATTGTTCGGAGAGGTACTTTTCAAAGGCGTAAAGATCAAGAAGGTAGGATCGGATGGTGTTCTGGGCGGAGCCGGATCCCACGGTCAGATCCTGCTCGAAAAGATCCAGAAGGTCCCGAAGCCCCGGAGTCATGGGAGAGGATCCGGGGGTGGGGAAAGACTGGCCTTTGAAGGATCGCTATTGTCCGGTAATGCCATATGAAACGACGTTGTTTCCATAGTTTGAGTTTGTCGCTCCCGAACAGGGCCCAAGACTTGAAAGACTTTTGTTTCCGAGGAAGACAAAAGGGCCTGTTTGTGATTGGGTACTGAAGGGCGATTGGTTCAGGGCAGGAAATGAGGTCAGTGCCACAGGATCAGTCATTTCGCAGCCGGTATAGGGGAGGTTGAAGGGGTTGATTGACACACCCCCGTTAATCGGGGTGGGAACCGGCATGACATATTGCTGGATGCTGTTTCCGATGTTCAGGAGATAGATATAATCGCATGGGGCGGTGGAGCAGTAGTTCGAGTTTGTGATGGTTGTTTCCGAGACCGCAATGCCGATGGGGTCGCTCATGGCGACGCCGTTGTTGTTTCCCGAGTAGCTTTGTACGTTGTTGGGGCTAAGGGTGTTTGGATTGCTTGAAGAAACATGGTAAATCGTGATCTGTCCGCCATTGTTTGCTGTATTGGTGGATGCGTCCGCAAAAAAGACCAGTCCGTTGGGATCGATGGCCATCCCTTTGATGATAGGGCCGGAAACGGGATAGTTCGGAAGTGTTGTCAGTTGTGTGGTAAAGGAAGAAAATCCGGTCAAAGCGTTTGCACCGCTAATAGCGAAGTAGCTTCCACTACTTGTGACCCCGAACAACACATTATTGACAATCCCCAGTCCGGTAATCGTCCCGGAGGATATGGAGATTGAGGAGTTGGAGCTAAAGGCATTACATGATGATGATGAATATGTAAATCCGTACAGCATGTTTCCTGACGCGGCGAAGATATTGGCTCCGGATGATGTCGCAACTCCCGCAACCGCGGAGATGGCATATGTTGGAGAAGAAGAAGTAGTACAGGGAATGGGAGATGATGATGTGGAATCGACATTTGGGACCACATTGACCGCACCGTTATTGGCTCCGACGACGAGGACCGGAAGAGAAGAAGATGAAACAAAAGTGTTTAATGCGGTGACTCCCTCGGATCCTGCAGCGGATGAAGTTGAGCTTGTACAAAGTGTCAGACTGCTGGTGCTGGTGATGGCAAAGCAGTCCGCAAGATTCCCGTTCGCTGTGATGAGTGATCCTGCCTGACCGTTGGGAAGCGGAATGGGGGTGCTTGAGGTATTGTTGCTTCCCGAGCAAGCCGAAAATGTCGCCAGAACTGCCAGAAAGAGGGCGGGAATCTTGATCAGGAATGAACGGTCAGGTTTTTTCTGAAAAGGGACAATTTTCATGGGAACAGATCCTCACATTGTAACGGTTGACTGCTGTTTTGATTCTTTTCCTGTATTAAGGAGAGCATCGCCCTCTAGGACAATCTTGACGGATGATTATTTCAAAAACGGGTTCACCGGAGTCACATCATATGTCGGTGGCGTATCTCCACCATAGAAAATCTGGGTGTTGTATCCGTATATGGCATCGCCTGTCTGCTGAAAGACAAACAGATTTTCGTTGATCGAGTCAAACGTGAGCGCATACGGAGTATTAAGATTGGCGTTTGGCCCGTTGATCCTTCGTGTCGGGTTGTAGTTTCCTCCGCTGGAAAGAAAATTGTCCCAGACCAGAATGTTCCCGCTGGTATCGGAAACATAAAGGGTGTTGTTGTTCACCCAGACTCCCACCGGGCTTGAGATATAGGTATTGCCGCCGGCATAGAAGATCGGAGGAGGATCGTTTGAGAACGATTTTTCAAACGCCGCTCCATCCGGATAGAGGTTGACGGTGCCGGCGCCGGTGTTGGCCACAACAAGAGTATTCGTCGAGTTTGAAAAATAGATCCCGGCAGGGGCGTTCAGCTCTGTCGGCTGGGATTGGGGTGCCCCGGGGGTCCCGTTTGTTCCGGGATTGATTCCTCCGGAAGGGGCGAGGTTATAGGTCCCCGGTGCTGTGATCTGGGAGGTGTCGAAGGCCAGAACGTTGCTTCCCGCAAGATTTGTGACAAAGATGAACGGAGCGGAAATAGATGTTTGTCCGGTGGGAGGGACGGTCGCGACAGCCACTCCTTCCGGAGAATTCAGCTGGGTATTGCCCCCCTGGATGGTGACCGTTGGGCTCTGGGAAGGGTTCGTATAGTTGAAATTACAGAAAATCGAGATGGAATTGGCCACAGCATCGGTGACAATGAGAGCGGGAGGACTGGTGGTTCCGCATGCGGGTATTGGCTTGATATCACTGAAATACGTAAGCGTTGAGCTTGTTGCATGCGGATAGACAAAAGCCCCGGAAGGTCCCTGAAACGGCCCTGAAATCGTTGCGACAGGGGAGATCTGGGTCGGGTTCGCCGACGGGCTTGGATATTGGGTCAGATCTGTTCCAGGATAGAGCAACACCTCCCTGATCCCGTAATCGGTTACCACAGCAAAGGAGTTTGCGGGAGTTGAAGAGGCGTACATGGCCATTCCGGCGGAAAAATTCAGATTATTGGCGGCTCCTGACGGGGTATTTTGTCCGCAGGCTCCAAAACCCAAAAAAAGAACCGCAATCAAGGAAGCCTCAAACGGGATTTTTGAGACTTTTTCTTTCCAATATCCATTTTGTGAGCGTAAAAATCCGGCGCACTTCCATATTGTGGGCGATAAGCCTTGATTCATTTGAAAAAGCTTCATATCAGTACGACAATCCCCAGGCGCAAACAACCCAATAAGACCCAAGATGAGAAATGATTGCCTGAATCCTCCTGCCGACCATTTTGTCTGTTATCCCTGTGAAAATGTCTTCATCGAGTGTATTGAGGGAAGACGATCCGGACGCTTGTTTTTTTTCTTTTTTGATCTGATACCAAGATTAAGAAGGCTCAAAACTCCCAATACTATCGGGGATTTTACGGGATAAGTCAATTTATTTCAGAACCGTCCCCATCTTCTTTGTTTTTCAGGAAAAACACCTCGAGATGATTCTGTCGTCTTGACCATCCAGTTTTATCTATGGTATTGTTTATACGTTAGTAACTTATTAAACTTTATTTATCAGGTCTTATCCAGAAAGAACTTGTCTCTCAGAAGGGGAAAGCAAAATGTCGAAAGATCCGGCTGTCAAATCCTCCGCACGACTCAAGGCAGATGCCCATGAAGAATCCAAGGCGATCGTGAATCCATGGACCCAGCTTGAAGAGATCTGCGATATGGCTCGCGCCGGATATGACGCTTTCCCACCCGAGGTGTTGAACCTCAGGCTCAGATGGTGGGGGGTCTACCCACAGGGGGACGGAGAGGGGAAGGCCGGAGGGCTTGTCCCATACTTCATGCTCAGGACCCGCATTGCGGGAGGGATCCTGAAAGCCGCGGCGCTCCGGCAGATGGCCTTCATCTCGGAGCGGTACGCCAGGGGGACCGCCGATATCACTGTACGGCAGAATATCCAGTTCCACTGGATCACGCCATCGGATCTTCCCGAGATTTTTCGACTGTTGGGCGAGGTAGGGATCGACTCCATGGGCGCCTGTGGCGATGTGACGAGAAACATCTCCGGCTGCCCTGTCTCCGATCTCTCGGGGGATCCTTTGGCAGAGCGTCACAGGCGTCTTCTTGAAGAGGCCAATGCCGCGTTAAAGGGCCATCCCGATTTCTGGAATCTTCCCAGAAAGTTCAAGATCACGATTGCGTCCTGCAAGAGCCAGTGCTCCCTTCCCGAGATCAATGATGTCGGGATCGTTCCGGTCCATCATCCCGTTCATGGGGATGGTTATGCCCTGCGGGTGGCGGGTGGGCTCTCGACACGTCCCCACTTCTCCATACCACTTCACTTTTTCTTCAAGTATGAGGAGGTGGTTCCCGTTCTCAGGGGGATTGCCTCCCTGTTTCGGGACCGATCCGAACTTCGGGAAAACAGGGACCGTGCCCGTCTGAAGTTCCTCTTTCTGGAACATGGCTGGGACAGGAATCGTTTCGAAGAGGTTCTCTTGTCCTATCTTTCTTTTTCTCCGGTTGTTTGGGAGCCATCAGGAATCGAAGTCGAGGGCTTTCAGTCCGCCAGGGATCACATCGGTGTCCATCAGGTCCCGGACGGATCCGGCCATTGTTATATCGGCCTTTCGATCAATCAGGGGGCTCTCTCTCCCGCTGTGATGAGCGGGCTGGCTGATCTCTCGGAGTCCTGGGGGAACGGGGAGATCCGTTTGACCTCAATGCAGAACCTGATCCTGACAGGGATAGCGGAAAAGAATCTTCCACTGGTGTTGGAAAAGTTGTTCCGTCTTGGTCTCAATCCCACTGACGGATCCTTTCTCTCAAGAACCGTTTCCTGCACCGGCAACGTGTTCTGCCGACTAGCTCTTGTTGAGACGAAGGAGTTTTCCCGGGATCTCGCGCTAACCCTTCATGAGCGTTTTGGCGAAATCTCCGACCCGCTCAATCTTCATGTGACGGCCTGCCCGAACGATTGTGGCCAGCAGCGTATTTCCGAGATCGGACTTCAGGGAGTCTCCATCAAGGACGAGTCGGGTGCGGCGATCGACGGCTACGAGCTTTTCCTGGGAGGGCAGACCGGTAGCAGAAAGTCGTTT
The DNA here is from genome assembly GCF_000284315.1 of Leptospirillum ferrooxidans C2-3. NCBI lineage: Bacteria > Pseudomonadati > Nitrospirota > Nitrospiria > Nitrospirales > Nitrospiraceae > Leptospirillum > Leptospirillum ferrooxidans. The sequence continues at coordinate 1,107,058 of NC_017094.1, forward strand.
AACCAGAGAACGGGTGTCCGTTTATCCGGGGAGCAGGTGGCTCCGGTCCTGACGTCGATTATTGGGTCTTACCTCTCTGAGAAAAATCCGGATCAGGATTTTCGGGATTTCATTGAAATCAAGGGGATGGACTGGGTCAAGGGGATCGCTGGGGTGAAACGGAAGAAGGACCCGGTCAAGGTTGGTGAGTAGCCCAGTAGAGAACAAAGTAGTAAACACCGATCAGAAGAAGCAGAAGACCGGCCCGTCCATACTTCCCCAGAGCGCTGCCATAAAATGATGCCAGAAATGCAAGGCTCAGGAACAGCAGAAGAAGTCTGAGGTCAAAGTGGGCAAACCACGGCGTAACGGGTTTGACAGGAACCACAGCCGGGACGTTTGGAAGATTGGTATTGATGGTTGGTGTTGTAATCGAACTCTCCGGGGGTTCAGAAACTCAAATGAGGGAAGGGAGCGTTATGATCGTTCCTTCCCTCATCATCAGGCTGAGCTGTTTTTTCCGGTCTACCCCCACCCGTATTATGGATGGGGTTTTCTTCAGCTGGCGTAAGTGATCTTCAGGTTCAGCCGTTCGCGAATTTTCTGGGCCATCTTCAGGACAGCCGGAGCGGCCGGGATATTTTCTTTCTGGGCGAGTTTCTCAAGGAGAGAGACAAGAATGGACTGGGGCGCGTTCCGGTCATATCCCGGAGCTTCCCTGGCCATTTTGATCGCCCGTCTTCTGTAGTCTTTCATGGTGTTGTGGAGGGGCATCTTGTAGTTGAAGACGACTTCCTCGATCTGTGGAAGCACATCCTCGCCAAAGGTCCGGATAAAGGTTTCGACCATCTGTGCAAAGAATGCATAGTGCCTCGCCTCGTCCTTCGAAAGAAAGCTCAAAAGTTTCAATAGCACTGGCTCTGTCACACCCTTGGCCAGTGACTGGTAGTACATCTGTGTGGCTTTTTCCTGAAGGAGCGTATAGGTAAAGACCTGCACCGGTTCAGAAAACCCGATGGAGAAGTCTTTCAGATTTTCCTGGATCATCTGGATTTCGAGCGCTTCTTCGGAAGGCTCGATGCCTGAATTGATCTGATACAGCGCCAGCGCTTGGGCGTGGCGATCCTCTTCGAGACCCCATCGTACGGTGAAATGGAAGAGCTCCCTGTTATGGATGGCCTCTTCCTGATTCGGAGCCGTCTCTATAGGGAACAGCTTCTGATATTCCTGAAAATAACCCGGAAGATGATCTTCGACGATGGTCACAAAGGAGACGGCTCCCTTCTGCCCCTCGGACAATAGCTCTGGCCGGTGCAGTTCCCACGGAAGATCCCTGAATCTGTTCCAGTTTGAATCATCGGCAATCTGGTTGAAGCCTCTGACAACATTTCTCAGTTCTGAAATAGGTAGATGCACAACATCCCTTTCTGAACGTAAGCAAGACCGACTTTCCGGCCCGATGTTCCATTTTTGAACTCGACCACTTGCGAACAACACCCATTTGGCTCCACTATAATCCTGTCTGTCGAAAATATCCACTCCCTCTAAAAGTAGGGGTGCAGGATGATGTCGCTCCGTGGTGGCTCTTTCGGAGTTTTGTTCATATTGAACCAAGTTGGAGATAATGGAGAAAAAGCTGCCTAGGGAATCTTTGGAAAACGTTCAGAAAATTCCTTTTGTCGATACCCCTGGATCCCTGTTGTTCCTGACATCTGAAATCTCTCCCTTCATGAAGACCGGTGGTCTTGGAGATTATTCCCAGGCACTGCCTCCAGCGCTCCTTCGTTCGATGGCCGATGGGGGGGATGTCAGAATTTTCTGTCCGGGATTTTTGGGCGCAGAGACCGATCCGAGGCTGACGCCCGTCGGTGGTCCCCTGACGTTCGAAACTCCATGGGGAGAAAAAACGCTCAGGGTCTTTCGGGCAGCGGATCAAAAAGAGAGTGCTGGAAGCTGTCCATCAGGGCCAATCCTTGATTTCCTTCTGGTGGATGACCTTTTTGATCGCAAAGGGCTCTATGGAGAGGCCGGTCAGGATTATCCGGACAATTTCATCCGTTATTTCTCCTGGTCTTTGGCGGTCTTTGTCTGGATGGGGGAGACTGGATTCCTTCCGGATGTTGTCCATGGAAATGACTGGCAAACCGGGATGTTTTTTCCGCTCCTACGACTCAAGTCCATTGAGGATTCAAGTCTTTCTTCCATCCGGACGGTCTTTACCATTCATAATCTTGCTTTCAAGGGACTTTTTCCGTTTGATCTCTTTTTCCTGACGGGTTTTCCTGCTTCCTGGGGAGGTTTTGACGGTCTTGAATATTATGGCGATCTCTCGATGATCAAGGGAGGGATCGTTTTCTCCGATTATGTGACGACTGTGAGTCCGACCTATCGAAATGAAGTGCTTTCCGAACCTTTGGGCGCGGGACTCTCGGGAGCACTGAAATATCGTGGGGAGCGCTTTCTGGGTGTTCTGAACGGAATTGATGATGATGTCTGGAACCCGTTGACGGATCCGATGATCGAGCACCCTTTTTCCAGGACAGATCTTTCCGGCAAGGAGATCAACCGCCATTCTCTGATCAGAAAAGGAAACTTTTCTTCTGCGGATGCTCCGGTCATCGGTTGTGTGACAAGGATGACATCACAGAAGGGGATCGACCTGTTGCTTCTGGCACTTGATCAGTGGTTGTCGGGGCAGGCAAAGCCCTTTTCCTTTTTTCTTTTGGGAACGGGAGATCCCGTTCTTGAAAAAAAAGCGCTGGAACTCGAGGCAAAGTACAGGGGAAAAGTCCATGTTGTCATCGGATTTGATGAAGGGCTCTCTCACCAGATTTATGCGGGGTCGGATTTTTTCATGATGCCGTCCCGTTATGAACCCTGCGGACTGGCACAGATGTACGCCATGAGATATGGAACCATTCCTCTGGTCTTTCCGACGGGAGGTCTTCGGGATACCGTTTCAGACGGTGTGGATGGTCTCTGGATGTCATCTCTTTCGGAAGAAGGGGTGATCGATGTTCTGGATCGCGCTTTAGACCTTTATCAGGATAAAAAGACCTTCTTCTCATACAGAAGTCACTCAATGGACAAGCAAAATGGATGGGAAGAGCGGACTGGTGAGTACCTCAGGATATATGCCGGAGTGCTTCCATCCGCTCCGGAGATCCGTCAGGGTTTGTTGATGGCCCGGATGGCCTTGAAAATGTAATAGATGCCCATGCTGATTCCAATGATGACCCCGGTTACGATGATATAGTCGGTGGGGCCCCATTGGGAAAGTGTCGGGTTTGTGTAGGGCTGCATTCTTTCATCTCCATGATTGTGACATTTTCAGATTGGGTGTGTTTGACTCTCTTTCCTGAGTCGGGCTTCGTTCACCAGATAGATTTTGTTGTCCTTGATGCGAATGGTGTCTGTCTGGACAAATGTCCCAAGTGATCGGGAGACGGTCTCTCTCGTCAGACCAGAAAGGGAGGCCAGCTCCTGTCTTGTTAGCCTGTCATGAATATAAGGGATCCCTTCCTTGGTCTTTTGTCCCTCTTTTTCCATCAGGTTCAAAAGGGTTCTTGCGATTTTTGAATAGGCATCCCCGAAGGCCATATGCATCAGCCGATTATCCATTTCCCTGATACGGTTTCCCATCACGGACAGGATCTTCAAGGCAATGACCGGACTTTTTTTCAAAAGGGATAGAAGATCTTCCCGCTCCATCGAGATCAGTATGGTCGCTTCCAGTGCGGAAACGGAAGCGCTTCTGATATCGTTTGTGAAAATGGCCATTTCACCAAAAAAATCATTCGGATATCCAATGGTCAGAATCATCTCCCTGCCTTCAAAATCCTCGGTGTAAATTTTGACGGATCCTGAAACAAGGAAGAACAGCTCCGAGCCGGAATCCGCTTCCTGTATGATGATCTGTCCGGATCGGTAGGTGCGCAAGCGACAGATGGACGACATATCCTCCAGATCTTCCGGGGGCAATTCCTTGAAAAGCTCGATTTCCTGAAGCGTTTCCAATAGGGGAATGGTTTCATTGATCTTTTTGGGGTTGGTCATAGGGTATGAGCTTCCTGTTTAGTGTTTGGTTGTGATCCGTTTTGATCAGACGATGGAATGACACCCTTACCATACAAGAATACACGAAAGTTTTCTTTTAGGCAGTGTCGGCGGTCAAATGAGGCAGATTCGGCAATATGGAGATGATCGGCAATCGATCAGGTTATGTGGGCGAACGGTTCCCGGAGACTTCCATGGAAGCCTCCGGCCCGAATTAAAGATTGACTTTATTTTTTTTGAGCAATTCTTTCGTTTTTTCTGCTTCCTGCTGGGCATGTTCCAGATTTTTCCGGATCTCTTCAACCTCATTCGACTGTTTTTTTGTGGCAGAGACTGTTTCTGAAAGGGATTTCGATAAATCCTGGCTTCTCGCTACGATTGAGGAGAAGACACGGTCGACATCTTCAGACATTTTCTGACTTCCGGAGACTTTTTCCAGAGCGGATTTGATCATCGAGACTGTCTTGCTGGTATCTTCCTGCGTCTCCCTGATGGTATCCCCGATCTCTTTTGTCGCGCGAATCGTTCTCTCCGCAAGCTTCCGGACCTCATCTGCAACGACGGCAAATCCGCGTCCCTGCTCACCAGCGCGTGCAGCTTCAATCGCCGCATTCAAAGCCAAAAGATTGGTCTGACTGGCGATATCGTTGATAACCTCGATGATCTTTCCAATTTCAAGGCTTCTCGATGCCAGGGCATTGACGACATCTCCAAGTGTGTTCATGGCATCGCCCGCTTGCCCCACCTGCGTTTTCAAAAGGGATGCGACATGCTGCCCGTCCTCGGCTTCTTTTTGTGTCTGTTTTGAAACATCAGCAATTCCCGAGGTATTTCTGGAGATTTCTTTTGTGGCGGTATCGAGGTCTCCCACTGATTTCAAAACGGACAAGGCATTTTCCATTTGGCTTGAGATACTGTGCTCCAGGGCATCTCCCTCGGTAATGTCGATAAAGATCGTCATGTACCCCAGTGATTCCCTCGAGACTGGATCCACAAGTACCTGTGATGTGGAGAGAAGCTTTGAGCCACCGATATCCATGATCTGGTTTTTTCGGATCTCTCCTTCGCGGAGATTGGATAAAATGCCCCGGATCCTGTCGGGATCCTTGTGGAAGCGGTGGATGGAACCTCCAAGGACATCTTTTGCAGCGACTCCATAGTCCTTGATCATGTCTTTTTCCATCGAGGAGATGATGCCCTTCATCGTCTCATTCAGATAGAAAATCTCGTTGCCGACTTTGCTGTTCCCCATCTCCTTTCTGGCAATGGCGATGCCGACTTTAGGGATGGAGTCAAGAATGGACTTGACGACTTCAGGATACATGAAAATGCTTTTTTGAGTTTGATTACTATTTAATGTAACGGAAAGATTGTTATTTTGATTGTTTTTATTGAAAAATGACATAACAATCCTCCAGTTGGTATAAAAAAACATTTATCACTCTTACATTTTAATTATGATGAGGAGTTGTGATCCATGTCAATTTCTCGATCATTGAATTGATTTACAACATATAACTATTGTTAATTTGTTTTTATTTTATCGATTGGATGGATTTATTCTTCGCTTTTGATGATTGGATTGCCCATTTGGCTTTTCTATTAGGGCTTTCTCTTCTCGAAAACCCATCCGGCCTTTTCTGCATTGATTGATTTTTACTTTCTCTTAGGGTATTATCCGCCTATATTCGGGTTTTTCTTCCTGCATTTGAGGGGAAGCCGCTTTATCAAGGAGGTTGTATTGAGTAAATCATCGCAGGCTCGTTTGGGGGTTCTTTTCTCTATCGCAATTACTCTGGTTGCCGGTGGATGTTCTTCCATCGGGAGTCCTTCCCCAAAAGCCGAGGCCCTGACACAGAATATTCTGCCTCCGTCCATTCCCAGCCCGTCGCCAACAACCATCGATCATGCCGATTCACTGAAGGGTGTTCCTGTTTCTCCTGCCCAAGGGGGTACCGGTGCGCTCTTGAAGCCTGCGACTCCGGGTCCGGTTGTTCAGGAATCCTTTTTACGGATTCCGGATGATCCGAGCATCGACTGGTATACACAGTACTTCCAAAATTCCGTTCACCGGCAGTTTCGTGTGTGGCTGGAGCGCTCCGGTCGATATCTTCCATACATGAAGGCAATCTTCCGCGAGGAGGGTCTGCCTGAGGATCTGGTTTATCTCTCCCTGATTGAAAGCGGATTCAGTCCGAGGGCCTATTCCTATTCAAGGGCTGCCGGTTTATGGCAGTTCATGTCAGGAACAGGCAAGAAGTATGGTTTGGCTGTCAACGGCTGGATTGACCAGAGACGTGACCCGATGATGTCCACGCGCGCGGCGGCCCGTTACTTGAAAGATCTCTATAATGAGTTTCATTCTTGGAGTCTTGCAATGGCCGCCTATAATGCGGGTGAGGGGAAGGTTGCTAACGCCGTTGCGGATGCCGGAACGGAGAATTATTGGGAGATCCGGAATACGAGAGCCCTTTCGAATGAAACAAAGGATTATGTTCCCAAATTCATCGCGGCAATGCGGATTGCCAAGGATCCTGCCCGTTACGGGTTTACCGACATCGAGTACGATGATCCGCTCAATCTCGATACCGTGAAGCTGAAAAGGCCGACTGAAGTGAAGGTACTGGCAAGAGCCGCTGGTGTTTCCTACAGGGAGTTCAAAGAGATGAATCCGTCTCTGACCCGTTGGTCAACCCCACCCTACATGCATAATGTTCCGATCAATGTGCCCAAGGGCGAGGGAGACCAGTTTCTGGCGAGCATTGAAAGTCTTCCGTCTTCCAGGAGACATGTCGAGTATGCAGATTCAAGGAGAGGTGGCCATGTGATCCGCTCCGGAGAGTCTCTTTGGACGATTGCCCATCATTATGGGGTCTCGGTGAGCTCCCTCATGGCGGCAAATGATCTCCACTCTCGCTCTGTTTTGCGTGTGGGACAGCGTTTGGCCATTCCAGGCGGAGGTTATGGGAATGTCATCGCTTCCTCAAGGTCAGAGCAAGGCGCAAGCAACTGGTTGCCTCATCGCATCCGAAGGGGTGAGTCCCTTTTTGCCATTGCAAGACGATTTGGCACAAGCATTGGCGTCATTCGCCATAAGAATCATCTGGTTCACTCTTCTCTTCTTCGCGAAGGGGAAACGATCATGGTTCCTGCCAGATAAAGTCGCTTTACGGGTGTACTGTTAAAGGGCATTTTCCTTCGGGAGAATGCCCTTTTTTTGACCAGATGGCTTCCTTCCACCACCTTATTGACACTCTGTCAAGAACGAATAGCCATTCCTCCTGAAAGAATATCCTGTTGATTCAATGTCTTGAAGGGGATCGATCCGGGGTCCCTTGGAAAATGCATGAAATCTTTGGTTGGATGCGAAGGAGTTCAGAAAAGGGGTCCATGATTCCGGAAAAAGCCGTTGAGGCCTTTTTCCGGAAAGAAGAGTTACTTTGTGGGAGTTGATGGAAGGGGAGCTGGAGCCATTTGCGATGAAGGCATTCCATTTCGCTGGAGGTAAGGTGTTGCTTCGGCTGCCCAAGGGGAATTCGGAAACTCCTTTGAGAGCTTCTGGAAATTGATGAGGGCCAATGCCGGCTGGTTCAGTGTTTCATAGATCATGCCAATATTGAAGTAGGCAGCATCTGCAAGAATTTTCTCGGGAAATTTGATGACCTTCTGAAACATCGCAAGAGCCTGGTCATATTCTTTTGTTGTCGTAAAGGTTACCCCCATGCTTTCGTAATAGAACGGAAGAATACGTGTATTTCCCGCATTCTTTTCCAATCCCTTGTGAAGCCAGTCGATTGCATTTTTGGGTTTTCCTTCTTGATTGTCGATCGTTGCAATGAAAAGTGGTGCAACAGCCGCACTCTTGGTGTCGGAATACTTCTGATAGACTTCTTTGAACATAGTTTTTGATTTTTCAAGATCGGCAGTGCTTCCGTGCTGGCCCTGTGTGTATAACTGCTCGGCCGATACCTCGATTGTCGCGGCATCGGATTCTTTTTTCTTTTTGTCGGAAATGATGTGGGATGCAAGACCTGTTCCCACCAAAAGAATAAGGATAATGGATCCGGCGATCGCCAGGGAGATTTTGGTTCGGTCTCCACCTGGTCCACTACTCGCAGGCCGGGATAACGGTGAGTCTGTCATCGTTTCCTGACGGGGAGATGCAAAAACTTCAGTCTTTTTCCGAATCCTATACCCCATTTTTATTTAAACCGTCCTTTCCGGGAATCTGGTAGATTATGTTTCTTGGTAAAACATCCTGACCGGTTAAAATCTGATCAATCATGGCACTTGTTGATTTTTCGTCCATGGAAGAAAACCATTTTCCTTCTGGGTACAAAAGAGCAATCGGACCATAGTCGCACAAATCGAGACATCCACTTTTTGTAATTAACAGATCTCCTGCATGTGTTGTCTGACTAAGCTTGTTCTGTGCGAGAAGTTTAAGATCTTCGGATCCTTTTCCCAGACATTTATTTCCCGTACAGAAGAAAAGATGGAACTTCCAGGAAGGTTGGGAAAACATCGCTTGCTCCTGGTTGTCTGAAAAAGATGATCGTTGAACCAGTTCATCGTGGCGAAGAGTTCAAATGGGCAGCCGCCTCCCCAATTCATTGGGAAACCAAAATTTTCTGCATGAATTGGCTTTACCTATGGAGCCCGCTTACTTGTCTGTCCCCGTGGAACGAAACTGGTTATATATCGGCGTTCTGTGATGATGGACACACGTTCCCTTTTCAATATGAAGAAGTATTTCGTTGGTGAAGTGTTTCATCAGGGCTTCTGCTGAAAAGGCTGATGCCGTGATCAAGCCGCAATTGCCTCTTCCCTTGATCATTTCAGAGACTCTCACGATCCGGTCGATGATACCGGGAGGAGCTTGTCCTGTTTCAATCTGCTCGAGAAGGCCCGCAATTGTTTCTGTTCCGATTCTGCACGGAGGGCACTGACCGCAGCTGCCTTCTTCATAAAATCTTGCAAACTCAAGCGATGTGGCAACCAGGCAATCCTTGTTGGAGAGGACGATGGCTCCTCCGGATCCGATGCCGGATCCCAAGGCTCTCAGTGCATCATACTCCAGAGGGACATCCATTTGCTTTGAGCTGAGAACACCGAAAGAGGGACCTCCCGGGAAGAAGGCCATGATTTCTTCTCCTGGGAGTGGCCCTCCACCATAGCGAAAGATCAGCTCCCTGATGGGTGTTCCGAGGGGGAGTTCAACAATTTTGGGTGTCCTTACCGATCCTGTGACAGCAAAAACCATTGTCCCCGGGCTTTTTGCTGTGCCTCTTTTTCGGAACCATTCCGAGCCGTTCTTGAGAATATGGGCTGCATGGGCATAGGTTTCAACATTATTCACCACAGTCGGACACATATAGAGTCCACGTTCGGTGGGGTAATGGGGGGGCTTTGTTCTTGGTTTTGGCGGACGTCCCTCAAGGGATTCGAGAAGGGCCGTTTCCTCTCCTGCAATATAGGCGGCGGGGCCGACAAAAATCTCGATATCAACGGAAAAGCCCGATCCGAGGATATTTTCTCCAAGGAAGCCAGCCTCGATCGCTTCAAGCCTGGCGCGTTGAAGAATGGCGATTCCTTCCGGGAAGCTTTCCTTGACAAACAGTAAGGCCTTCTTGGCCGAAACGGCGTAGGAGGCGATGATGATTCCCTCGAGGATCTGATGGGGGTTGGTGGTGATCAGAAAGTGGTCCTTGTGGCTGCCTGGTTCTCCCTCGCTGCCATTCGCCACAATATAGTGTTCCCTGACCCGGTGCGATGCGACTTTTTCCCATTTGATCGCCGCCGGGAAACCGGATCCACCCCGGCCCCTGAGACCGGCATCCTTGACCTCCGAAATCACCTCATGGGGAGTCATTGTCCGGACTGCTTTCGTCAGTCCGTCATAGCCGCCAATGGCGCGATAGCTCTCAATACTGGGACCGTTCTCAAGAATCTCTTTCCGGATGAGAACCGGTTCGGGACCAATCTCAAACGGAACTTTTACACCGGTTTCGGGATGTGACAAAGATTGCTCCTTCGTATAATGTTTAGCCCTGATAATCTACATGATTCCCTGAATCTTGGTCAAATGAACCGGGATGTTTTGGCTCTTGGAATGGGATGAACCCTCCCATTTTGAAAAAATTTGAAGAATTTTTGATCTTTGGAGATAATGCCCGGTATTTTATCGGCGCTCACAAGATCTCAAGGAGGCATGATGGGAACGTCCACTCCAAAAGTGGGATTGATTATGGGAAGCATTTCGGACTGGAAGATCCTCAAGGGGGCTTCAAAGATTCTTGAACGCTTTGGAGTCTGTTATGAAAAACGGATTGTTTCTGCCCACAGGACGCCGGATCTTCTTCATGACTATGCCAAGGGGGCCAAGGGGAGGGGGCTGGAGGTCATTATCGCCGGGGCTGGAGGCGCGGCACACCTCCCTGGAATGGTGGCATCGATGACAACCCTCCCGGTCCTGGGTGTTCCGGTTCCATCGACCTACCTGAAGGGAATCGACTCCCTTCTCTCCATTATCCAGATGCCAAGGGGAATCCCGGTCGCCACTTTTGCGATTGGCGAAGCGGGAGCCGAAAATGCAGCTCTCTTTGCTGTTTCCCTTCTGGGATTGTCTGACCCTGTGCTATCGGATCAGCTGGTCGCTTACCGGAATGACCTGACACAGTCTGTTCTGGAAGCTTCTTTTCCGGAGGATGAGTGATCCTTCCTGGAGAAACGCTGGGAATCCTTGGTGGGGGTCAGCTGGGGCGATATGCCGCAATCGCTGCAAGGACAATGGGGTATCGGGTCTGTACATGGGATCCTGACCCGGAAAGTCCGGCTGCGATGCTTTCGGATGATCATATTCAGGGGGATTTTCTGTCGGCACCACTCAGGGAGAAATTTCTCTCCAGAGTCTCTGCCGCAACCCTTGAATTCGAAAATATCCCGTCCGAGCTGATGAACCTTCTCTCCCAGTCCGTTCGTCTATCTCCCGATCCCGTGGCGGTTATGGTTGCTCAGGACAGGATTCTCGAGAAAGAGTTTCTGAATAAACTGGCCATCCCAACGGTACCATACCGATCTTTCCAGAGTGAGTCAGAAGTGGAGCTGATGCACGATGGAGAACTGGATCTTTTTCCAGCGATTCTGAAGAGAAGTCGATGGGGGTATGACGGTAAGGGTCAAGTTCCGGTCAAGGACCTGACAGATCTTAAAGCCGCCTACTTTCAGCTGGGAAATGTTCCCTGCCTATTGGAAAAACGGATTTCGCTGGAAAAAGAAGTTTCTCTGATCTTGTCGGGGAATCCCAAAAATGGATATGCGTTTTTTCCTTTGATTGAAAACATTCATGTCAATGGAATCCTGCATACAAGCGTTGCCCCGGCCAGCGTGGATCCGAACGTCCAGGCTGTGGCTCGGGAGATTGCTCTTTTGATTGCAGAACGTCTTTCTTACGAGGGTGTTCTGACGGTCGAATTTTTTCTGGATAGCCATGGAAGGGTTCTTGTCAACGAACTAGCTCCCAGACCCCATAACAGTGGGCACTTCACAATTGATTCCTGCGGCATTAGCCAATTTTCACAGCAGATCAGGGTTTTGGTCGGAGCTCCTCCGGCTGTTCCTGTCCTGACTGGAGCTGCTGCAATGGTCAATCTTCTGGGGGATTTGTGGGTGAAGGGCGATCCGGATTTTTCAGTCGCCCTTTCAAGCCCCAAGGCAAGACTGCACCTCTATGGAAAGAAAGAGGCCAGGGTTGGTCGAAAAATGGGCCACATCACGGTGCTGGACGAGTCTGTGGATCTGGCCCTGGAGGAAGCCTTGAGAATCTATCGACACCTTCAAACAAGCTGACCTTAGGCTTCGCTGATCAAAACTTCAGCGGCATGAATGAAAAGCTCGGGATCCCTCAGTCCACCGATAAAGATCCTGTCTCCCCCGCTGTTGACCATGACAAGAGTTGGCCGGACAGAGACACCTTCTTCGGATCCTTTTTTGATATCGGATTCGAGCTGTAGACGGATGCTTTCCCCGGAAGACAGTTTCTCCAATATTTCCGGATCCAACCCCACTTTTTCCCCAAGATCCCTTAACGATCCTGTTTTTGTAAGATCTCTTCCCTCTACAAAAAAAGCGCGTCGGAGTTGTCGAAGATATTGATCTCCTTTTACGGGATCGATCGATAGAGCTGCCAGAACCCATTTCGAAAGAATGGAACCATCTTTTGGAACAATTCCTTTTTCCCATGGGGTCGTAGTCATTTCCACGCCAGTGGCTTTGGAGGCTTTTCGAACCTTTGAGGCAAATTCAGAAGGAGCTTTCATCTCGTGGGCTGCCAGGAAAGTATCAAGCAACTGGTAAAGAGGCAGCATTCGATGATGGAAGACGATCCTGTTTCCCATTGTGTCTTTAAATTCCCCTATGGCTTTTTCTGCGGCAAAGCTCCAGGAGCAGAGAGGATCTGTAAACCATTGAACGTCGATGATTTTTTCAGGGTTTGATGATTGGTCGGTCATGTGAGGCTCCCTTATGTGAGGATTTATTTACCGGATGGATATTTTGGGTTCTGGTCAATATGCTGCAGGCTTTTTAATCGTTCAAGCATCTTTTGGGCTTGAGAGATGTTTTGTCTAAGGGACTTGTCTCCCGGAGAGAGAAGGAGAGCATCACTCCAGTAACGTATGGCTCTCCTGAGATGCTGTTTGCCATATTGCTTGAACCCTTCTTCGGTCAGGTGGTTTTCTTTCTTTTTCAGTATGGATTGCATCTCTACCAGTTTTTGATTGGATGGATCAATCGATAGCCCTTTTTTGATATCGAGAAGGGCGAAATGATCTTTCCCTTCATCAAGCCGGCGTTTTGCCAGATGGGCATAGGCATCGGTCTCAACCGATTTCTCCAGATCCTTCGGAAGACGGAAACTGCTTTTGCTTTCTTTTAAGGCCTGGAACTCCTTGCCTGTGGAGATGAGGCTGTCGAGATAAGTTTCTGTCAGTTCATTCGGAATCATCTCCGGATGATTTTTAAAAAAAACGGGGTCCCTTTTTTTAAGGGATTCCATTTTTTCGAGAGACTCTATGCCCAACCCTTTTTTTAAATCCTCGTCCGCGTCCCTGATATCGTTTTTGTCCCAATCCATTCTGATTTTGTTTTGCATGGATAACTTGAGGGAAGGATTCTGGATCCGGGAGAGTTCTTTTTTTGCCGCGGGATAATTTTTGATGGCCAACAGATGATTGATTCTCTGGATGGTCAGCTGGTCCAATTCCTGTGGTGTTGGAGTGACAGGTTCTTTGTGTGGTGAAACCTGTTCTGTGCAGGAAGAAAAGGTTGCAAGAATCCAAAGAAACAAGAATCCTGTGACGAAGGTCTGGTTCACCTTCGGGAGCAATGTTTTCAGACTTTCCAATCGGTTCATTCTCATTTTTTCCTGGTAGGCCGTTTGCTGTCGACAAGGCAATACTATACTCGTTCGCTTACCCGGGCTCCAGTACTTTCAAGATTCTCACAGGCGACTCGATACCTTTGAGAAGCACCTGCTGAGGGGGTGAGCAATGAATCTCTCCATGCAGTGCTTCTTTCAGGTCTTCGGAGATCAGGATTTCTCCCGGTCCGGACAGAGATTCAATCCGTGAGGCGATATTGACCGCCTGGCCCACGACAGTATACTCCATTCGACTGCCTGAACCGATATTTCCCACGATGCAGTCGCCCAGATGTATCCCAATGCCAAACTCAACAACGGGAGACCCTTCCGATACTCTTTTTGAAGATTCCAAGGCAATGGCCGATTGGAGGGAGATGGCACACTTTAATGCTGAATCGGGATTGGAAGGAAGAAATTCCGGAATTCCGAATACGACCATGATGCCGTCGCCCATAATATTGCTGATGTATCCGGAATGGCTCAGGATGATTTCGAACATGGGAAGATAATATTCATTCAAAAGGGTCACGACCTGTTCTGACGGCAGGTTTTCGGACAAGGTGCTGAATCCCCTGATATCTGCAAAAAGGATGACGACCTTTTGGCGAATCCCTCCAACATGGATGAGTTCAGGATGTTCCATGACCCGTTCGGCAATATCTCTGGAGACATAACGTGTGAGGGCATTTTTCAGCGCATCGGATTTTTTCAGTTCAGTGATCATTCCGTTAAAGGCCAGGACAAGATCCCCGAGCTCATCATTGGAGCTTGGAATCACCGTGACGGACAGATCTCCTTTTCCAATGGCCTGTGTGGCACGGTGAAGCTCCCTGACAGGTCTGGAGAGCATTCTGGAAAGGATGAGAGCTCCAAAAAAAGAAAGGATGGCTCCAAAAAGGGAGATGATCAAAAAGGAGTGACGAATGTCTTTTTGTGCAGCGAGAACTGGATCTTCGGAGAAGATCACGAGAAGTGTCCCGATTCTGATGCCAGCATAGAGGATCGGTGTTACGAGAAGTGCATCGTTTCCCTGGTCTATGTCCGGGATGATCCTTATCGTTGAACCCTTCCGAAGAGATTTCAGGTAATCAGAGATTTTCCTGTTGAGAACGCCTTCTCTTGTATCCGCTATGATCTTTTTGTCCATTCCGAGTATGAGAAGGCGGCTGATTCCGGAGCCGGCGGGGGGATTGGCCAGTACATTTTCGATTTGCAGCCGATTTTCAAGGAGCAGTGGAGCTGCAATCGTTTTGGCCATCTGAAGTGCGATCATTTTGGTTTCATTTTCAAGGAGAACCTGGATTCTCCCTTCAATCTGATTCTCGAGTAAATAGTCACCTTCCAGAATCGCGATCAGAAAAATCGAAAGTGAAAAGATGAAAATCTTGTAAAATAATGGCATTTTTATCATGGAGAAATTCTTGGATACCAAGAGTTATCCCTTCAGGATGGGTCTTGATCTTTATGTTTTTCCAGTTTCAGAGCCATGTCGGGAGATCATAAATGGTCTTCATTCGTTTGGAACGGAAACGGCTTTCGTCTTCTGCAACCATGATACAGAATTTTTTAGAGATCGGCATGGCTTCAACTATTTTGAGCGATAGGATCCAATCTTTGAAGTGGTGGATGTTTCTGACGGATGGAAGCATCCTTTGCCGGGGATACTGATGCGAGGGAAAAGAATGCGATACGGTAAGATCGGGAACTTGCTTGTCGGACTTGCCATTTTGTTTTGTCTATGGGGTTTCAGTACATCTCCTGTCTGTGGCGCGGAATCCATTTCTTCTGTCGCTCATCCGGTGGATTTCGATGTTCTCAAGCGGGCGCAAAAGGATTTACAGCAAGACCTCGGACTTCCCGATCATTCTGATTCAGGACTCATTGAAAACCCACCCCATCGAAACCCAAGCACCTCCGGTCTGGAGGAACATCCGTTTCTGATTTCGGTCTTGCTGATTGCTTTGGGGGTTGGGATTATTCTGTTGGGGTGGGTTATCCGGAGCGAACAGAAAAGGGAATCTTCCGTCCCGAGCGAGGGTTCTTCTTTTCTGGATTCAGATGATTCCGATGGCATGGAACTGGAAAAATCTCCTCCCAAGAAGGACTTGCCGGATACCCGGTCGAAAAAAAACAGGAGACCCCTCCTGTCTTCAACCGTTTCGCGTTCTCCAGGAACGTTTTTATCTTACATGGAAAGGCTGGACAGCTTTCTTCAAACACTTCAGGCCAATTCCTCAGAGCCGGACTTGTCCTGCGTAGCGCTTTATCATCTGAAAAGCAATTCCGCTTTTCATACATTGCTCTCCCGTTCGGCAGGAGCACGTTTCCCAAGATTTTTTCGTCCCTCACTTTTGTCTGCGTCAACACAGAATCTGCTTTTGACAATGAAGACAGGAGACTTGGATCGGAAACAGGCAGCCTTTGGCATGACGACCATTACCGATGGGAATATCGATTCCCTATGTGTTTTGTTTTTCGACCAGAGGGGTGTTTCTTATCTGATCTATTTTTCAGAAATTCGAAACGAACATTCCGGGAAATGGTTTCGCTCCGTTTCCCAGAGCCGGGTCGAGCTGCTTTCGGCTCTGGAGCTTCATCTGAAAGATTATTCGCGTTTCCATTACCAAATCCCGGAGGATACATTCGATGGGTACGGTGTCCTTGACGGAAGAGGTTTCGAGAACCGGCTTTTCCAGGAGCTTGAAAGGGCTGACCGGTTGAAGACGGAAACACTGCTTTTTGTTTTTTCTGTCAAGGATCTCAAGCATCAGGAAGGAGCGGTTGAAATGGAGGAGGAGTTCATGGATCGCTTCCAGCGAGGTGTGAGTCTCGAGATCCGTAATGGAGATTCTCTCACCCGTGCGGGAGATGGCCATCTTTTTCTCCTTCTTCCTGAAACACTGGAAGCGGATGCATCCATCATCACAAGTCGGCTTCAGAAAATTTTTGACTCGACCAAGGAGGCGCTTCATCGGAAAGACCTTGTTCTTGGTTTTCGTGAAATTTCATTGCATGGGGCTGAAAAGGAAAAGCTTTTTGCATTTTTATCCACTATATGAAATAAACAGCTTTCTTTTTTCAGAATGGATTTTCCTGATTCCTCATTCTCTCAGATGATGACAGTCTTTTCTGGTCTATTGCTTATTGCATTTTCCGGGGGGAGGGTGTATACATCTGTCGATCCATGTGTGGCGGGAATGATGCCGGAAGCCATTATAGATGAATAATCATGCGCGATTGACGACGCAATGACGGCTTGGTTCCCGACCAGAAGCCCCTGGGGGGGGAGATTAACCCATCTGTTGCCCAATAAGAATTGGCAGCAGGCGTTCCGAAGGAGGACACTTTGAACAAGAGCAAACATCCGAAGGGAAGGGGCATTCGGTCAATCAAGACGGCAGCCGTAGCTGTCTCTCTCGGTATCGGCATGACGCTGATGGCGGGGCAGGCATTTCAGGCTCAGGCTGTCAGCTTGAAAACGATCGCAGGCTCTTTTCATGAGCGAGGAGACAATGACGGTAACGGGGCTTCAGCAAGATTTGAATTTCCCCAAGGCATTGTAGCAGCTCCAGATGGTTCGATTTATGTGGCTGACACCGGTAATGACATGATCAGAAAGATCACGATGAGCTCCGGGACTGGCACTGTCGAAACCATTGCAGGCGTTAACCATCATGCCCGTTTTCGTGACGGTGCGGGCGCAGCTGCAAGGTTCAACAACCCTGAAGGCCTTGCCATCTCTCCCGATGGGAAGACCCTTTATGTTGCAGACTCCAGAAATAACCGTATCCGGAAGATTGATCTGGCGACCAAAACCGTATCAACCCTTGCCGGCCATGCTTTTGCCAGCGGCAATGACGGTATCGGGGATCATGCAGGTTTTGCCCAGCCCCGCGGATTGGCCATCTCTCCCGACGGGAAGACCCTTTATATCGGGGATTCAGGAAACAACATGATCCGCAAGATGGATCTGACCACACTGCAGGTGACGACTCTTGCCGGTCAGGGAGCTCTTGTTCCAGGACATGCTGATGGAGTTGGGACCCAGGCAACCTTTCTTGAGCCTCGTGGCCTTGCCATCTCTCCCGATGGTCAAATCCTTTATATTGCAGACACTCGCAATCACTTGATCCGAAAGCTCGTTTTGGCAACCAATTCAGTCTCAACTCTTGCGGGTCATCCTGGTTTCCCGGGGACACTGAACGGTCCTGGTCCGGATGCGTATTTCTATGATCCGATGATGCTTGCTATTGATGGCAACAAACTTTATGTCTGTGATGCTGCCAATGCTGATCTTCGCTTGATTGACCTGAACTCGGATACTGTTTCGACAGTAGCCGGAGCAACGATCAACGGTGGAGTTCCGATCAAGGGTCGCGAAGATGGTGACGGGACACTTGGACATTTCGAGTTTCCTGGAGCCGTTACGATCTATCACGGAGTCCTTTACGTGACAGACACTCCAGCTGATACAATCCGGTCTGTTTCCTTCTGATCGTCAGATAATGGAATCTCTTTCGTAAAAAAGGGGGCCGGAAGGTCCCCTTTTTTATTGTCTTTGTCATTCTCTATTGTTCATGGCAGATCCGCCAAATCCGTGATACGCTTAACAATGAGGTTCATGGGGTATTTCCTTGAAAGGGGGGACGTTCTCTCCTACCTTCAAGGCAATATTGATTTTGAAAATTGAGTTGTTCGTTTTTTAGAGGAGGATCTATGCCCGTCAATGAAGGAACTGTTGATCGCGTTGTAAGGGTTGTTTTGGGGGTTGTTCTGATCGCATTGGTGTATGTTGGTCCCAAGACTCCATGGGGTTGGATCGGTCTTCTCCCATTAATCACAGGAATTACCGGGCGCTGTGGCTTGTACAAGGTTCTTGGTTTCAATACGTGCCCGTTAAATTCCAAAAAAGATTGAGCCCTAAAAAATAAAGATGGAGCAGGGTTGGAGGATTGAAGCGGTCGAATAAGCTTGCCGACTGGATTCTCCAACTCACCCCGTTTCAGGGCAGGGGGTCTGGTGGGTGTTTTTTGACCCTCAGATCCATTTTTTAAGGCGAATAGGGATCGTTTTCCCAAACGCCTTTAGGGGGGCCTTCTTCGGGAGTGTGAGCGGATTTTGATGTTTGACGAAGGATTTCGCATTCTGCAGGGAGAGGTTTCAGGGGTTTTGAGGCGTGTGGTCCTCTTTCGAATCGAAGGATCTCGTTTTTCTCTCAAGGATTTTTTTATCGATCAAAACATCCCGCATCCGAAAAAGGAACGAGAGAAACTGTTCCTGCTCCTCGACAGAAAAGACAGAAAACAATTCTGAGACCCTGTCCTTGAAGGAAAAACAGTTGACCGTCAGGAACTCCTCGGCTTTGGATGACAGTGAAACGATGGTTGCCCGCCGGTCGGTTGGGTGAGGTTTTCGCTCGACCATTCCCTCTTTTTCCAAAGCGTCGACCAAGGCTGTTACATTGGTGGCTGTGACTCCGAGCCGGTCTTTGATGTTGCTCATCATCATCGGGCCATATTCGAAAAGAAGCCCCATCAGGTACATCCTTTTGGGAGTGTGCCCATCCATCTCCATAATCGATTCAGCCCAGCGGATATAGGCGGGACCCAGCATCCAGAACAGTTTCATCAGCTGGTGTCTTAATGGATTGGGTTCGCCTTCGCCGGCATTGCAGCCATTGTCCTTGGCCATGTGCATGCGGGATCCTCCTTGACAAACAATATACCATAGAAGTCTAATATTGAATAATGCGTATACGCATTATTATGGCTTGCTCATGCACCTACAGGTCTTTTCTCACCGACCATTGACAAATCTTCAATATCTGTAGCCAAGGATCGCAATAGGTGAGTATAAACAAATTTTCTTTCTTTTTCCCTCCGGCGGTTTTTACCTTTTTATTGCTTTTTTCCGGTTGTGCAGTGGGTCCTGATTTTCATACTCCAGCTCCCCCTAAAGCAACCACTTATACGAAGTCACCACTAGGAACTCAGACTGTTTACACGGATAAGGGTGATATTGTCCAGCGTTTCAGGACAGGGAAGGACATTCCCGGACAATGGTGGAAACTGTTTCACTCGAAATCCTTGAACAATCTGATCGACCAGGCACTGAAGGTCAATCCGACACTCCAGGCGGCGGAAGGGTCACTTCTTTCCGCGATGGAAAATGTTTCTGCGGGGCAGGGAGCCTATGCACCTTCTGTAACCGGAAATTTGTCGACTGTTCAGCAATATTTTAATGGATCTGCTTTTGGTGCACCCCAGTTGTCCTCCCTGTTCACACTCAATACCGGTTCTTTAAGTGTTTCCTATCCTTTGGATCTCTTTGGGGGAATCAGGCGACAGGTCGAGTCCCTGAAAGCCCAGGAAGACTATCAGCGATTTCAGCTCGAGGCAGCCTATCTGACCCTGACATCCAATATTGTCCTTGTCGCTATCCAGGAAGCCTCTCTCCGGGAGCAAATCAAGGCAACCCGTCAAATTATTCAGGTTTTGAAACAGGAACTTATTATTGTCAAACGTCAATTTGAAGTCGGTTCTCTTTCCCGCTCTTCGGTTTACTCCCAGGCAACGCTTCTTGCACAAGAAGAAGCGACACTTCCTCCTCTCGAAAAACAGTTGTCGATCGAGCGCCATCAGATGGCGGTTTATCTGGGGAGATTTCCCAGCGAAAAAATTGGCGCGAACTTTCACCTGGATGATTTGACGTTACCCGACGAATTACCTGTCAGCCTTCCGTCCAAACTGGTGGAACAGCGTCCCGATATTCGGTCGGCGGAGGCTCAACTCCATTCCGCAAGTGCCCAGGTTGGGGTTGCGACAGCAAACATGTTTCCCCAGATTTCCCTGACAGGGCAATATGGTAGCGAAAGCATTGCCGGCTATTTTTCTCCGGGAAGCCAATTCTGGAGCTATGGTCCTTCCCTGACGCAGCCCATTTTTCAGGCGGGGACACTTCTTCATAAGAAGAGGGCGGCTGTGGCGATCTTTCAGCAGACAAAAGCCCAGTACAAAAACGCAGTCCTTCAGGCATTCCAGAATGTTGCAGACTCTCTTCGGGCGCTCGAAGCAGATGCGGAAACGCAAAATGCCCAGATGGTCGCTTTTGTCGCGGCCTCTGAAAGCCTGAAGATCTCCGAGCGCCAGTTCAATGTGGGCGCGATTGGCTATCCTGGACTTTTCAATGCGCAGCAAAGCTATGAGCAAGCGAGAATCAATCTGGTTCTGGCCAAGGCAAGTCGTTATTCCGATACGGTCGCCTTATTCCAGTCTCTTGGGGGAGGATGGTGGAATCTTGCAAAGGCAACTCCCAAGGGAGTGGGGCTCCCCAAAAAACAATTGGCTAAAAATTCTTCAAAAAAATAATGACTTGACTTTAGACATCTAAGAAAAGGCCTTTACCTCCATGGTGAATTTTTTTATCAAAAGACCCATTTTTGCGGCTTCTGTTGCGATCATAATGGTTTTGACCGGGCTGATTTCCTTCAAGCTTTTGCCGGTTTCGCAATTTCCGGAAATCACTCCTCCTCAGGTGACCGTTTCGGCCAACTACCCGGGCGCATCCGCCCAGGTTGTTGCCGATACCGTTACGACTCCTCTTGAGCAACAGATCAGCGGTGTTCCCGGTATGTCCTATATGTCCTCGACAAGCTCGAATGACGGTAGCTCGACGATTACGATCACCTTCAATGTCGGCTACCCGATTGATATTGCAGCGGTTGATGTCCAAAACAGGATTTCCCAGGCAACTCCACAGCTTCCGGCCATTGTGAATCAGGGCGGGATTATCGTCCAGAAGAAAAATCCAAATTTTGTTCTGATCGTCAATCTGTTCTCTCCTGACGGCTCGGTTGATCCCATTACACTGAGCAACTATGCCTATCTTCAACTCGTTGATCCACTGAAACGACTGACCGGTGTGAGCGATGCTGTGATCTTTGGGGAGAGACGCTACTCCATGAGGATCTGGCTGGATCCAGACAAGCTCTCACGTCTGGGGATAACCGCAGTAGATGTTCAAAATGCCATTGCCGAGCAGAATGTTCAGGTAGCCGCGGGAAAAATAGGAGATGCTCCGGCGCCCAAGGGAACGATGTTCGATTATCAGGTCAATGCGACAGGCCGGCTGAGCACTCCTGAGGAGTTCGGCAAGATTGTCCTGAGGGCGGGAACGGGTAGCAATGCAACCGTCAGACTGAGGGATGTTGCCAGAATTGAACTGGGAGCTCTCCAGTACACGTCGTCCGCCCACATGGACAAAAAGCCAACCATTGTCGTCGGTATTTTTCAGACGCCCGGATCGAATGCCCTGGAGCTTGATCGTCAGGTCAAAGCGAAAATGAAGGAGCTTTCAAAAAGATTTCCCAAGGGGATTGATTATTCCATCAAGTATGACACCACCATGTTCGTTTCGGCTTCGATGAAAGAGGTTGTCATCACCCTGATCGAGGCATTGCTCCTCGTGGTTGGAGTCATTTTTCTCTTTCTGCAGAGCTGGAGAACAATGGTCATTGCCGGCATTGCGATTCCGGTTTCCCTGATCGGGACACTGACCATCATGGAGATCGTCGGTTTTTCCCTGAACACGGTCAGTCTTCTTGGAATGGTTCTGGCGATTGGGCTGGTTGTGGATGATGCGATTGTTGTTGTCGAAAACGTCGAACGTCAGCTTGAGCATGGGGTGGCTCCTATGGAAGCAGTCCGCAATGCCATGGATGAGGTGACAGGGCCCATTATTGCCACCTCCGCAGTTTTGGGAGCTGTTTTTGTGCCGGTCGCTTTTCTTCCAGGAATCACCGGACAGCTTTATCGTCAGTTTGCTCTCACGATTGCCATTTCCGTTGGTCTTTCTGCCTTCAACTCCCTGACGCTCACGCCAGCTCTTTCGGCATGGCTTTTGCGCTATCAGAAGCCATCGGAACTCTTTTTCTTCCGGAAATTCAACGAGTTTTTTGATCGGACTCGTGACCGGTATGCCGGTATGGTTCGCCGGGCGATCGATTACCGATGGTATGCGATGGGAGTCTTTCTGGGTGGAATCCTCATGACCTATTTTCTTTTTGTCAGAGTTCCGGAAACCTTTTTGCCGGTTGAGGATCAGGGGTACTTCTTTGTCATTATTCAGTTGCCTGACGGGGCTTCCCTTGAGCGAACGGATTATGTGACCAAAAAGGTCCGGGACATCCTCCTCAAAACTCCCGGAGTACAGGATGTGGTCTCGATATCCGGCCTGAACTTTCTGACGTTTGCAAATCAGTCCAACAGTGCTGCCGAGTTTGCCATTTTGAAGCCATGGGAGGAAAGGGGAAGCGAACTGACTGCCTCAATGATTGTCAATTCGGTTCGGCCCAAACTTTTCATGATTCCTGAATCTGTTGTCCTTAGCTTTGATCCACCCTCGATTCCCGGGTTGGGATCAACAGGTGGCTTTGAATTTGAGGTTGAGGACCTCACGGGAAAGGGAAGTCGAGCACTTGATGAAGCAACCCAGTCTCTCATGGCTGAAGCCAGAAAACAGCGGGAAATTGAACCCCGTCAGGTTTTCACGACATTTTCCACAACGACACCGCAATTTGACTATGATCTGGACCGCAGCAAGGCCAAGCTTCTGGGGCTCTCGCTTCCGGATGTTTTCAATACCCTCCAGATTTATCTGGGATCTCTTTATGTGAATGATTTCAACCTCTATGGAAGGACCTTCAGGGTGACCCTCCAGGCTGAAAACGGGGCGAGGGGAAACCCCGGAGACCTTTCACGACTCTATGTCCGAAATGTAAACGGAAACATGATTCCACTCGATGCGCTTGGACATCTTGAGCCAACGGTCGGTCCGGAAACGGTCAACCATTACAATATCTACGGCTCTGCTCTTATCAATGGTGGTCCGTCGCCAGGATTCAGCTCGGGCGATGCTATTGCCGCGATGGAGAGGGCTGCCCAAAAAACCCTTTCTTCCGATTTTGGATATGAATGGACAGGAATTACCTATCAGGAGCTGAAGGTCGGCTCTATTGAAAAATGGGTTTTTGCCATTTCCCTGGTGTTTGTCTTTTTGTTTCTGGCGGCACTTTATGAGAGCTGGTCGATGCCTTTTATGGTGATCCTGGTCGTTCCACTGGCGATTTTTGGAGCGATGGTCGCGACATGGTTGCGTGGCAAACAGGTGGATGTTTATTCCCAGATCGGTTTTGTGATGCTCATTGGATTGTCGGCCAAAAATGCCATTTTGATCGTGGAGTTCGCCAAGCGTCTGAGGGAGCGTGGTCTTGGCATTGTTGAGGCTGCCATGGAAGCAGGAAGGCTGCGTCTTCGCCCCATCCTGATGACGGCATTTGCGTTCATTCTTGGGGTTGTTCCACTGATGTTTGCATCCGGAGCTGGAGCCGCAAGCCGTCAGTCGATCGGAACGACCGTTTTCGGCGGAATGCTGGCAGCCACCATGTTGAGCCTTTTCTTTGTTCCTATCTTCTACGCAGTCATCGAAGGTATTCGTGAAAAAGCAGGTTTGGGTGATAACGCT
The DNA here is from genome assembly GCF_000284315.1 of Leptospirillum ferrooxidans C2-3. Lineage (NCBI taxonomy): Bacteria > Pseudomonadati > Nitrospirota > Nitrospiria > Nitrospirales > Nitrospiraceae > Leptospirillum > Leptospirillum ferrooxidans. Next base: position 1,131,035 of record NC_017094.1, read on the forward strand.
TCTTCACCTGATTGAGAATGTGTTGTCGAAAAATCCGAAAGAGGAGATCTTGTAATGGATAGCAAAAAAAATGGAAAGCTTCGTATAGCCATTCTCGTGGCGGTGATCCTTGTGGGAGGTGTCTCTATTGCAGAAAAGAAAGGATGGCTTGCGCTCATGGGAGGAGAAAAAACATCTCCCGCCATGATGGGAATGCCTGTTCCCGTCCAAAGGGGTGTGAGAAAAACGGTTTCTCTTTATAAAGATTATGTCGGGACGACAGAAGCCATCCGGAATGTCGCACTGCAGGCAATGGTCACCGGATATCTTAAAGATCAATTGATTCCGGATGGGTCCGATGTCAGGAAGGGAATGCTGATCTACCGGATTGACCAGAGAAACTATAGGGCAGCATTGGCTCAGGCTCAGGCTCAGGTGGACAGGGACAATGCTTCATTTGAATATGCAAGGGCCAATCAGAAAAGAAATGCGCTGATGGTTGTCAATGGAGATGTCTCAAAGGATGTTTTTCAGCAGTCGACAAGCGTGATGCATCAGGCGGCCTCCACCATTCTGGCGGACAAGGCCGCGCTTGCCCTTGCCAAGATCAACATGGGCTATACCGAGATCCGGGCTCCATTTTCCGGGAGGCTCAGCCGAAGCCTTGTTTACACTGGCAACTTGATTGGTTCAGGAACACAGATCAATACTCTTGTCCAACTCGATCCGATTTATGCCACGTTCAATCCGCCCGAGTCAGATCTGGCGGATATTTTAAAGAACAGGTCCGCTGGCAAGATGCCAGCCACTGTTCGTCTGGCCGGGAATCATCAGAAAACTTACAATGGAACCTTATCCTTTCTGGACAATGTGATTGACCGGCAGACAGGGACGATTACAGCAAGAGTCACCATTCCGAATGCACAAAAGACGCTGATCCCGGGAGAGTGGGTGCATGTTCGGCTCCATATCGGGGACCGACAGAACGCGCTCATGATTCCCCAGATAGCGGTCGGGTCGAATCAGGTCGGAAAGTTTGTCTATGTTGTTTCGAGAGACAACAAGGTTGAAATCCGATTTGTTGTTCTGGGTGTCATGGAGGGTGATTTGATCGAAGCCGTTAAAGGTCTTTCCGATAGTGACCGAATTATCGTTGGAAATCAGCAGAAGATCGGTCCGGGGATGCCGGTTGTTCCCATGGAGAAAGTCAGCAATTCTCACGTTTGACGATAAAAAAGGCTTATTTTTGCTTTCGTGGGGTTTGGACGGGATACTTCGAAAATGGTGGGCGGAACAGGGATCGAACCTGCGACATCAGCTGTGTAAGAGCTGCGCTCTACCGACTGAGCTATCCGCCCTTGAATTGGTGGGAAGGTCTTCAGACTTCAAGACTTTTGGAGACAATAGTTCCAAGACACCTTCCGGGAAGGATCTTGGATCGCCTTTTGGGTCGACGCAAACCAAGGTCGTTGATCCTGAACCGGCTATTTGCCCAGTCGACAGGTTTCGGACCAGATAATCAAACGTCATGATTTTTCTTGAAATGGATGAAAGCCATGTTTCGACACAAACCAGATCATCGTATTCAAGCGGGGCGGCATATCGGCAGGACAATCGGGCGACAACCAGAAAAAGTCCGTTGTCCTCCATTTCCCTGTAATTGAATCCAGAACTTCTGCAAAAATCGGCCCGGCCCATCTCAAACCATACTGGAAAATGGGAATGATGAGCCCTTCTTTGGCCGTCAGTTTCAGAATATCTGACACGAAATTCCGTCTTTGAAATCATGGAGCCATTATGACATTAAAAGATTTTTGATGCAAATTATGGATTATACAGACTTGCCTGAAGCCATTCTGCCGAACCACCCTTCCAGACAGGAGAAGAAAGCAAAGCTCAAAGTGAATGTCCTGAAAAAATTTCAGACTCTCTCCTTTCCACTGATTGTTTAGGAATTTGAGCCAGTCTATTCCACATCTGCTCTATCCAATCTCCTGAAAATATGATAAATATGAAGGGACCCATTGAGCTTTCCCCGATATCTGAACTATAGAGAACGATGGGGGATTGTTTCGGGGTTCTATCAGATCAGGGACATCCTTGGGTGCCAACATAATGGCTTCCAAAATTATAGAGGGACTGGAATTTCATGGAGTTCAACCGCATAAATAGTCTTCCCCCTTACGTTTTCAGTATTGTCAATGATCTAAAGACTGCCGCCAGAAGAAGGGGCGAAGACATCATCGATCTCGGTATGGGAAATCCCGATCTCCCCACACCCATGTCGATCGTTGACAAGCTCGTTGAGGCTGCAAGGAATCCCAGAAATCATCGCTATTCAGCATCGAAGGGTATTCCCAAACTGAGAGAGGCCATCTGTGGCCTTTACAACCGGCATTATGGGGTGACTCTCGATCCGGAGACAGAGGCTGTTGTCACAATCGGATCAAAAGAAGGGATTGCACATCTGGCTTTGGCAACCATGGAGCCGGGAGACAAGGTTCTTGTCCCGAATCCAACCTATCCGATTCACGCGTTTGCCTTTTCTCTTGCCGGCGCCGAAGTTCTCCGCTATCCGATGAATCCCGAGGGGGATCATAAGGCAGATGTTCTTGAAGCCATTGAAAATGCCGGTCCCGGACTCAAGGCAGTTCTTCTTTGTTATCCTCATAATCCCACCACGATGACCGTTCCGGATGGGCTGTTCGAACGAGTTGTCGAACTTGCCCACGAGCGAAACTTTTTCGTGATCCACGACTTGGCGTATGCGGATATCACCTTCGGGGGGTATCGTGCTCCAAGCTTTCTTGAAGTCCCCGGAGCAAAGGAAGTCGGCGCCGAGTTCTTCACCCTTTCCAAATCCTATAACATGCCGGGATGGAGAGTCGGTTTCCTGGTGGGAAACAAGCAGATCGTTGGGGCTCTTACAAGGTTGAAGAGCTATCTTGACTACGGTATGTTCCAGCCGATCCAGATCGCAAGCATTCATGCGCTGAACAACCATGACCAGACACCGCAGAAGATTTCTGCCGTCTACGAAAAACGCTGCAAGGTGCTGGTTGACGGTTTGAATCGCGCAGGATGGTCTGTGACGATGCCGAAGGGTTCGATGTTTGTATGGGCAAAAATTCCCCAAATCCACAGGCACATGGGTTCGGTTGAGTTTGCAAAGCTTTTGATGTCGGAGGCGCAGGTCGGTGTTTCTCCCGGAGTCGGTTTCGGAAGCGCAGGAGATGATCATGTCCGATTCGCCCTTGTGGAAAATGAAAGCCGGATTCGTCAGGCGACAATGAATATCCGGAGATTCCTGGTGAAATCAGAATTATCGGGAGCTGAACATGCGCTATAAAATCCCTGGAGTTTTTGTTTGTTCCCATAAACGCTCTTTTCTGGCGGCAAAAGACACAAAAAAACGGACGTTTTTTGATGCCGGAAAAAAACAGGTCCTTGCCTCCCTGATGGCGGTCTCCTTCCTGGCTGTTCCGGTAAAGGCGTTTGCCTGGAGCTGGCCTCTTGGATCGAGCGCTGAAAGTGTTCTTGCGGTTTTCAAAAAGGGCGATGAGAAGATGAAGCCCCGCGAAGGGGATTCGACGGCGCTTCCTTGCGGGATCTATACCGACTTTGATGCCCATCCTGGTGATCATTACTATTTTTTCTCCCCGATGTCGATGGGCAAAGGTCGCTATAGTCCGGAGTTCCAGTTTGAGTTCAGAAATAACAAGTTGCAGGCGGTACTGATTACGGCGCCTTATTCTGGAACGAAAGCTCCATCTGCCTGGACGGCCGATCAGATTCTCCCCAAAAAGCTTCTTTCGGTTCCGCCACGCGTCATCGAAGCAAAGGAGCTTCAGGAGAAAAAAGGAATCCAGCTTCCCAATGATGCGGTCCTGATTTGGGATTATGGTGACAGGGAGTTGCAGATTCTTGTTTTCAACTGGGACAAAAGCCAGCCTGACGGATGGAAGCATGCCTCTGTAGCCGCCTACTTCAGGGCCTACCGGTCGGTTCTTCTGGATGAAGGGAAGACCATTCCCCTTCCTCTTAAAAATCCTTTCATGCAATAGATCTTTATTCTGTTGCCCAAATCAATCAGTCCGATCCGGAGAGCGATCTCCGGATCGAAAGATTTTGGAGCGCCGTTGTCAGCGATAAAAAAACCAGTCGTTATAGGGCTGATCGGGGCTGGAACCGTTGGTTCCGGACTGATCCAGCTCTTTTTGCGTGAAAAAGAGCTTTTGGAACAAAGGCTGGGGTTCCCTTTGGTTCTTTCATCGATTGCAGACCGCTCCATTCATTCCCTGAAAATGGATGGGTTGTCCCAATTCAAGCTTACGACCGACCCAATGGATGTCATCTCTGACCCCGAAGTCCAGATCGTGATTGAATTGATTGGTGGCATTGAGCCAGCAAAAACCTTCCTGCTCGATGCGATCAACCGGGGCAAATCTGTTGTGACAGCCAACAAGGCCCTGCTGGCCCTGCATGGGGAAGAGCTTTTTTCTGCCGTACGGACCCATGGGGTCGATATCGCCTTTGAAGGCGCTGTTTGCGGAGGAATCCCCATTCTGCGGGCCCTGCGCGAGGGGATTGGTGGAGACAGGGTGCTGTCCCTGAAAGGTATCATCAATGGGACATCCAACTATATTCTCACCAAGATGACCGAGGATAGGATTTCCTTTTCGGAAGCGCTTTCGCAGGCTCAGTCACTCGGGTATGCAGAAGCGGACCCCACTTTCGATGTTGACGGGATGGATGCAGCCCATAAGCTTGCGATTCTGGGAACGCTTTCCTTTGGTGTTCCTATTCCGTTTTCGGAAATTCCGGTCGATGGAATCAGGGGAATCAACGAACTTGACATCGAATTTGGTCGGGAACTTGGATACGTCCTAAAGCTTTTGGGAATCGCAAAAGATCATGGAACTTCGGTCGACTTGAGGGTTCACCCGGCCTTTCTCCCGGAGGAGTCACTGTTGGCGAAGGTCGATGGAGTCTTCAATGCGGTTGAAGTGACCGGTCGTGCTTTGGGAACGGCTCTTTTCTACGGTAGGGGGGCAGGAGCAGATCCCACCGCATCGGCTGTGATGGGTGACATCCTTGAACTTGCCCGTGGAATCCATTCCGAATGTACCCTTCAGGTCCCCCCCCTGGGATTTTCATGGGATGCAAGACATCCAAGACCAATGACTCCAAGATCCGAGGTCAAGAGCGAGTATTATCTTCGGTTCATGGCTCATGACCGGCCCGGAACCTTGTCGTTTCTGTCCGGAATTTTGGGAGAACATGGAATCAGTATTGAGTCGGTCATTCAGAAAGGCCGTAAAAAAGGCGGAAGTGTTCCTGTGGTCATCCTCACTTATACCGCAACGCAAGCGAGCATCCAGTCGGCACTCGAGATCATTGACCATTCGCATCATGTCACTGAACCCACCGTCCTGATTCATGTTGAAAGGGTTTCCGAATGAGCCTCCCGAATTGGCCAGGCGTGATAGAGAACTACCGGGAGTTTTTGTCCGTATCCGAGTCCACCAAGATTGTCACCCTCAAGGAAGGTGGCACTCCACTCCTTCCGTTGCTCCGCATACCGGATATCATCAAGGCTCCGATTTCCCTTTATGTGAAGCTTGAAGGTCAAAACCCGACGGGCAGCTTCAAGGACAGGGGGATGACCCTCGCTGTGACAAAAGCTTTGGAAAAGGGAGCAAAAGCCCTGATCTGCGCATCGACAGGGAACACTTCGGCATCGGCAGCCGCTTATGGTGTGCGGGCAGGACTCAAGGTCTATGTGGTGATTCCAGAGGGAAATATCGCAAAGGGTAAACTTGCGCAGGCTGTCATGCACCAGTCTGTGGTGATTCAGGTCCAGGGTCTTTTCGACCAGGCACTTGAAGTTGTCCGGGACGTTTCCAAGACCCATCCGGTTGCTTTGGTCAACTCCGTGAATCCCGACAGGATTGAAGGCCAACAGACTGTGGCTTTTGAAATCTGTGATGTTCTGGGAAGCGCTCCGACCTTCCATTTCCTTCCGGTTGGAAATGCCGGAAACATAACGGCAAGCTGGATGGGTTTCAAAAAATACCGGGATATCGGACGTATTGCGGCCCTCCCCAAAATGGTAGGTGTTCAGGCCGAAGGAGCCGCACCGATCGTACTCGGACATGTTGTCCCCAACCCCAGGACAATCGCATCAGCCATCCGCATCGGTAATCCCGCATCCTGGACTGGGGCAACAAACGCTTCTGTTGAATCGGGGGGGGAGATTATTGCGGCTTCCGATGAGCATATCCTGGAAGCGTACAGAATGCTGGCCAGGGAAGAAGGGGTTTTTTGCGAGCCTGCTTCCGCTGCTTCCTTGGCGGGCGTGATTGCCTATGCGAGAAAAGGACTCTTCCGCCAGGGTGATGTTGTTGTCTGCACGTTGACAGGACATGGTCTGAAGGATCCCGAAACAGCCTTATCAGTTCCTTATACGCATATATCGGTTCCGCCTTCAAGAGAGGCTGTTCTTGAGGTTCTGGGTTTCTGACGTGCTTTTTCGAAACGAGCGATGAGACGTCTTCTGTTCATTCTTGATGGATTGTGCGAGTCCCCGAAGACGGTTACGACCATGGAAATGGCCAGGACACCCTTTCTGGATGAGCTTGCCCAAAGGGGATGGCTGGCTTTTCTGGATCTTCAACCGGAATCCGGAACCGAAGAATTTCCAACCCTTTATCCCCCATCATCCGAACGGGGTATCCTCAGGCTTTTGGGATTCCCCCAGGAGGAGCCGCTTCCTCCGAGGGCCACTCTATTGTCTTGCCTTTTTCCGCATGCCGAATGCGAAGATGGAAGCATGGCCATTCTTTTGAACCCTGCCTGTTACGATTCGGACGGGAGGCTTAAGGACTATGTGGGGGATCGTGAGTCCATTGGCAGGCTATGGGCTTTTTTTGACTCGGTCGAAGCAGGAGACTATTACCATGACCGGGAGTCCGGCTTAAGGATTTACCCGCTTCGGGAGGCCCGGAAGAATACCATTTTAAGGCTTCTTGTCCGGATCCCCCAGAAAATGGCCTCCTCTTTTTCCAGGGAGGACTTTGTTTCACCATCTCTGGGGAAAAAGTATCCTCGAAGTGATTGGGCCCAGTGGCTTCTTGAAAAAATTACCCATACGACGGATGTTTCCGGTCGTTTGAACGGTTTTTGGCCTTGGGGAGCCGGCCCTTGGCACACTATCGTTCCCCTGACCAAACCGGCACCTTCTGGTGGGGTCATGATCGCAGGCGCTCCCATTGCGAGGGCGATTGGCGCCTATATGGGGCTGGAGCATCCCTTTGTTCCCGGTGCGTCCGGTGAGACCGATACGGACTTTCCGTCAATCATGCGTTTTGCCCGGAGATATCTGGCAGACGGGATATCTCCGGTCGTGGTTCACATCGAAGGATTTGACCTTGCAAGCCACCGTAAAAACCGGGAGGAGAAACAGTCGTTTCTGGAACGGTTTGATCGGGAAGCTTCTCGGGACCTTCTCTCCCTTTTGGAAAGTGGCGAGGTGGACGAAGTATTTTTGACATCGGATCATCGATCAAACCCGGAAACGGGGGAGCATGGGGCTGGTCCCGTTCCTGTCCTGATTGTGACGGGAAATAAAAGCTTCAATCAGTCTGGAACGACCAATGGCGTTCGTTTCACAGAGGCTATTGCCGAAAAAGAAAGCCAGTGGGATCTCACCCGCTGGCAAAAGATATGGAAAGATTCTGCGGGGGAAATGGTGGTATGGCATTAATCGTCCAGAAGTTTGGCGGAACCTCGGTCGGTTCCATTGAACGGATCAGGCTTGTTGCGGGCATTGTTCAGAAAACGCTCTCTTCGGGAGATCAGGTTGTTGTTGTGGTTTCGGCGATGGCAGGGGAGACAGACCGCCTTGTCAAACTCGCACATGAACTTTCCCCGGACCCTCCCGAGAGGGAAATGGACATGCTGATGTCATCAGGAGAGAGGGTAACTTCTGCCCTTTTGGCTATCTGTCTCAATAATATGGGGATCCCCGCCCGTTCCATGACTGGGCGCCAGGTCGGTATCAAAACGGATAATGTCCATACGAAGGCCAGAATTGAAAGCATCTCGTCAGAGCCGTTGGCGCAAAGCCTTGAGGCGGGAATCGTTCCGATCGTTGCGGGATTTCAGGGGATAAGTCCGCAGGAGAATGTGACAACACTTGGCCGGGGTGGTTCGGATACGACGGCTGTTGCCATAGCGGTGGCGATTGGTGCCCAAAGATGTGATATCTATACTGACGTGACCGGCGTTTTCACGACTGACCCCAACCTGGTTCCCCAGGCCCGCAAAATTGACCGGATTGCCTATGAAGAGATGCTTGAAATGGCCTCTCTCGGTGCAAAGGTTCTTCAGACCAGATCGGTCGAGTTTGCCATGAAATACAAAATGCCTGTTCGCGTGCGTTCCACTTTTTCGGACGACCCGGGCACACTCGTCACAGAAGAGGAGAAAGGAATGGAACAAATCGTTGTATCAGGGGTAACATTGGACAAGAATCAGGCGAAGATTACGGTATCGGATGTTCCGGATCGACCGGGACTGGCCGCGAGGCTTTTTGAGGATATTTCCGGCCACTCGATTATTGTGGACATGATTGTCCAGAATATTGGGCAGGACCAGATGACCGATATTTCCTTTACCGTTCCCCGCTCGGAGTCCAGAAAGGCCGAAAGGATCGCGCTGGATTTCTCGAAGGAAATCGGGGCAGGTGAGATCCGGGTGAAAGAGGATATCGTCAAGATCTCAATTGTAGGGGTGGGAATGAGGTCTCATTCGGGAGTCGCTGCCCGGATGTTTTCCGCTCTTGCCAAGGAAGGAATCAATATTGTCATGATCTCGACCTCCGAGATCAAAATCTCCTGTCTCATTGAAGATCGTTATGCGGAGCTGTCTGTCCGGACGCTCCACAAGGAATTCGAGCTTGAAAGTCGGTCGCTGCCCAATGGACAGCCGCATCTTTCGGGAAACTGAATCATGATCAATCGGTAGGGAGAAGAGATGCCCAATGGATAAAAACGATACGCGGCAGACCAAAACCGGAGCGGATTTTCCCGTTGTCATGGAAGGTCTCATGGGGCCTGTCACCCTGTATGATACGACTTTGAGGGATGGTAGTCAGTCCGAAGATATCCAGTTTACGATCGAAGACAAGATCCGTATCGCCATTGAGCTCGATCTTCTTGGTGTTGACTATATTGAAGGTGGTTGGCCCGGAGCCAATCCGAAGGATATCGAGTTCTTTCGCCGAATCCGGGAAATCCCCCTTTCCAGAAGCAAGATGGCCGCTTTTGGCTCTACAAGAAAAGCCCATAACAAGACCTCCGAAGATCCTGTTTTAAAAGCCCTGTTGGCATCAGAGACACCTGTTGTCACAATCTTCGGAAAGTCCTGGTCTCTTCATGTGAAAGAGGTCCTGAACGTCTCAGCTGCCAAAAATGCCGAGATGATCCGGGAAAGCGTTGCTTTTCTGAAGGATCATGGCCGTGAAGTGGTCTATGACGCGGAACATTTTTTTGATGGGTATAAAGACAATCCCGATTTTGCGATCGATACGATCAAGGCCGCATCAGAGGCAGGTGCCGACTGGGTTATTCTGTGCGATACCAACGGAGGGACCCTCCCATGGGAACTTTCTGAAATCTTCGGGGAGACGAAAAAGGCTATTTCCACGCCTCTTGGCATTCATGCGCATAATGATTGCGAATTGGCTGTTGCCAACAGTCTCGGTGCCGTCAGGCTCGGTGCCCGCCAGATTCACGGGACGATCAATGGAATCGGCGAACGTTGCGGAAATGCCAACCTGCTCTCGGTGATGGCGAATCTTTCCCTGAAGATGGGGATGGAGGTTTCAACGCCAGAGGCCTTGTCCCGTCTCAAGCACTTGGCCTCCCTTCTTTTTGAACTCCAGAATCGTCCTCTTCCCAAAAATCTTCCTTTTGTGGGCGAATCGGCTTTTGCGCACAAGGGCGGTGTCCATGTTCATGCCATCCGAAAAAACAGCCGGGCTTATGAACATATTGATCCGGCATCTGTGGGAAATCGACAGCGGATCCTTCTCTCCGAACACTCAGGCAAAAGCAACCTGATTGAAAAAGCCCGTCAATATGGAATATCCATGGATGGTGAGAGCCCTGAGGCCGAGAAGATTCTTCATCGTTTAAAAGAACTTGAGCATCAGGGATTCCAGTTTGAGGGAGCAGAAGCCTCCTTCGAGCTTTTGATGCGCGCGGCGATGGGGACGATGCAACCTTTTTTCACGATCGAATTTTTTCATATTCTCATGGATCAGCAGTCCTCGCGGCAAGGGGGGCTTTCAGAGGCGACCATGCGCATTCGGGTTGGTGAGAGCCATGAACACACCGCGGCATTGGGAAATGGTCCGGTCAATGCTCTTGATCTGGTTCTCAGGAAGGCACTGACACCTTTCTACCCTGAGGTTTCAGAGATCAGACTGGTGGATTACAAGGTGAGGGTGTTGACCGGAGACAGGGGAACGAGTTCCGGTGTCAGGGTCTTGATCCAGTCTGGTGTCGGATCCCAACTGTGGGGAACGGTCGGTGTCTCCGAAAATGTCATCAGCGCCAGCCTGATGGCACTGAAAGACAGCATTGATTATTGGCTATTGAAATCGGGGGTAAAGCCAAAGTGACAGATTCCAAGACCCAAAATCCTCATTGGCCACAGGCCGAAATTCATCCCACAGCGATTGTTGAGGATTCTGTGGAGATCTCCCGGGGTGTCCGGATTGGTCCCTGGTGCCATGTGAAGGGGCCGTCCTCCATCGGACCCGGAACGGTGCTGATGGAACGGGTCTCTGTTGGTCCGTGGGTCATCATGGGACGAAACAATATTATTCATATGGGTGCCGTTATCGGACATGCTCCCCAGGATCTCTCCTACAATGGAGAAGAGACATGGACCCATATCGGTTCCCAAAATGAAATTCGGGAATATGTAACGATTCATAGAGGTTCTCGGTCAGGTCTTAAGACGGTGGTCGGAGACCATAATCTTCTGATGGGGCTATCCCATGTGGCCCATGATGTCGAGATCGGCAATCGGGTGATTCTGGCAAATGGCGCTCTTCTGGCCGGTCATGTTCATGTCGATGACCAGGCTTTTATTTCCGGAGGTGTCCTGGTTCATCAATTTGTCCGGATCGGAAGACTGGCCCTTCTCCGGGGAGGCTCCCGCACAAGCCGTGATGTTCCCCCGTATTGCATCATGGACGGAACCCATACGATCAGATCCCTGAACAGGGTCGGGCTCAAGCGGGCCGGCATTTCGGCAGAGGAGAGGTCCCGGCTGAAAATGGCCTTCCGAATTTTGTTCGGACGTCGTAAGATGGAAGAAAGGGGGCTTCTCCAGCTTGAAAGTGATCCCAGCCCACTTGTCCGGGAGCTTGTCCGCTTTATCCGGGACTCCAAAAGGGGCGTTTGCCATGGGAGCGGACGGTTGCCCGATATTGACACGGAAATGGGTGTTGACTATGATTAGGGGTCTTTTTTAGGAAGGGATGGGTAATGAAACGATCAGATATTGTCCGGCATGTTCTGGAAGATGGGGAAAATCAGGAGCTGACAGCTCGATCTGTGGGCAAAATTTTCGATTTTTTCCTTGAAGAAATCGCAAGCTCGCTTGAACGTGGCGAAGATGTGAAAATTTCAGGGTTCGGAACATTTATTGTCCGGAAGATCAAGGCGAGGCCCGGCCGAAATCCCCGAACAGGGGAGCCTGTTCCCATTCCGGAGCACCATACTGTTCTTTTCCATCCCAGCCGGTCTTTTTTCAAAAAGTAGCTGGAAGGGGATCCTATGGTTTCCCGATCCCAGAAAAAATTCCGGATTGGTGATGTTTCCAGAATGCTGGGTGTTTCCCCTTCAACACTCCGCTATTGGGAAAGTACGATACCGCTTCTTTCTCCCAGAAAGACCCCCGGAGGGCAAAGGGAATACACGGAAGAGGATGTCCGATTTTTGGGGCGTATCACTCAGCTGGTCAAGAATGAGGGCCGTTCCCTTGAAGGAGCCAAAGAGCTTCTTATGAGTGGAAAAGGGGAGCAGTCCGCTGTATTGCTTTGGGATGTCTTGACTGATGTGCGCAAGGCACTCCATGTCATGGAACGAAATGATCACGAAATCGGGGCGTAGCGCAGCCCGGTAGCGCACTCCCTTGGGGTGGGAGTGGTCGAAGGTTCAAATCCTTTCGCCCCGACCAATTTTGGAGGAGTTCCATTTTTCTGGGGCTCCTCCTTTTTTTTTATGCCGGAGGAGGTTTTCCGAAAAACTCCCCTGTTGAAGTCGCAAGGGAAAGTCTCCTGTGAAGGTCTCTCTGGGAGCATTTGATGGGGCGTATCGGTTTTGACCCATTGCAGATGGCACTTCCTGGCACCATAATGATGAATGGCCCAAAACATTTGGATTTTCTTCAACATTAGGATAATCATTGAACTTTTCCAATAAAGAACCCCTGATTCTGATTTCAAATGATGACGGTATCGATTCGGATGGTATCCGCGTCCTTGAAGAGGCAGCCGAGGGGTTTGGCCAGATCGTGGTGGTTGCTCCCGACCAGGAGCGCTCTGCCGCATCGCATGCGTTGACCCTCCATCAGCCTCTTCGATATACCAAGCGGCGGGAGAATCATTATGCGGTCAATGGGACGCCAACCGATTGCATCAATCTTGCGCGTTTTGTCATTTTACCCAGAAAGCCGGACCTCGTACTCTCCGGCATTAATCACGGGTGCAATCTTGCCGATGATGTGACCTATTCGGGAACCGTTTCTGCAGCCTTCGAGGGGTCGCTCCTTGGATCACTTTCAATGGCGTTTTCCCTTGAAAGCCCTGAAGCGGACGGAATGCCGTTCCAGTTGGATACAGCCCTTCATGTTGCCCGGTATCTGATCGGAAGGATTCTGGAGAATCCTGGTGATCCCCAAGTGCTCTATTCTGTCAATATCCCGAATCGCACCAAGGAAAATCTTTCAGGGGTCAGGGTCACACACCTTGGAAAGCGAATCTTGAATGAAAATAACATTATCCGGAAACAGGATCCGAGGGGGCGGCCATATTTCTGGATCGGTCTGAACTCCAGGGATTACGAGCCGGATCCGCATTCCGACCTGCATGCCATTGACCATGGATTTGTTTCCATTACGCCGCTTCATTTGGATCTGACGCATTTCCCTTCGATGGGGAGGATTTCGGACTGGGAGAAAGATGGATCGATTACAGGTGGAACAAGCCCTCATTTCGGGATCCAAGGTGCCACTTTGGGCAAAAGTGACTTGTGATGATCTCGGGGCAACTCCTTTCATCGAGATGAAGAGCTTTTGATGAAAGGCAATGACTCGAGAGGATATCGTGACAATCTGGTCTCGGAGCTGTCCCGGGTTTTTCCAAAAGCGGATCCGAGACTCTTCTCTGCGATCCTGAAACACCCCAGGGAGTCCCTTTTTCCGTCCATTCCGATGGACGTCCTCTATGGTAAAGAAAGGGTCGGAGGGTTTGCCGGAAGGCCTGCCCCATCAGTTTTCGAGGTCTCGAAAATCCTTGTGGAATCCGGAGTACAAAGAGGGGACAGGGTTCTGCTGATCTCTCCGACCGACCCATACTTTCTGGTGATCCTGTCGGAGCTGACACTCAGGATCTCCATCTTTGAAGAAAATCCTGGAATTGCGGAAGAGCTTTCGATCGTTCTATCCGAACTTGGGCTTCCCCATGTCAAGGTGGTTCAGGATCCTTCACAGCTTGAGAGCGTTTCTGAAGGAAAAAAGATCATACATGTGAATTTTTTGCAAAAGGAACACTTGTTGTCCGATGTTTACCGGAAGATTCCTTCCGGCATGCTGTTTTGTTATGTATTGGGAAATGGAACGACAATGGAGAGATACGGATGTTTTTGACACCTTCTTTTTTAAATTCCCTGACCGGAAAGACAGAGCTTCTGAAAACACGGGAGCCGGGCAAGGTTTCCATGTATGTATGCGGCGTTACCGTTTATGATGATTGTCATCTGGGTCATGCCAGAAGCCAGATCGTCTTTGATACTGTCAACAGGATGCTTCTGACTCTGGGATATGAAGTTCGCTATGTCCGAAACATAACCGACATCGACGACAAGATCATCAAAAAAGCCAATGATTCTGGAAAGACGATCGGAGAGATCACCTCGACCTATATCGATTCCTTCCATTCGGACATGAAGCGTCTTGGAGTCCTTTCTCCTTCGGTTGAACCCCGGGCTACGCTCTATCTGGACCATATGATCTCCCTGATACAGACCCTTCTCGAAAAGGGGCATGCCTATACCAAGGGCGGGAGTGTCTATTTTCGGGTCAAAAGCTACCCCGCCTACGGGGAACTTTCCCATCAGCAGATTTCCGAGCTCAGATCCGGTGCACGGGTGGAGTCTGATGAAGAAAAGGAAGATCCCCTCGATTTTGCCCTCTGGAAGGGGATCAAGGAAGGGGAACCCTACTACGAGGCTCCGTTCGGTCCCGGAAGACCCGGCTGGCATATTGAATGTTCGGCGATGAGCCTTCATGAGCTCGGAGAATCATTCGACATTCATGGCGGGGGGCTCGATCTTCTTTTTCCCCATCATGAAAATGAACGGGCACAGAGCGAAGCCGCAACCGGGAAGCCATTCGTAACAACCTGGATTCATAACGGATTTGTGACCATCAATGATGCGAAGATGGCGAAATCATTGGGGAACAGTTTCAGAATCGGCTCATTTTTTGAAACCTCCCCCTTTAAAGATCCTGTTACCGCCGAATGGCTTCGGATCTTTTTCCTCTCCACTCATTATCGTTCCCCGGTCGATATCTCTGAAGAGTCCCTTGGTCATGCAAAAGCCTCTCTCGACAGTCTTCATGAGTTCCAGATCCGCTTGAACAAGGTCGCCGACACCAGGGGAGTTCTTCCGGGTCCCCTGTTTTCCGGAGCATCGGGGAAGTTTCTGAAGGCCCTGGCAAACGATATGGATACGGCGGTTGCCCTAAGGATCCTCCATGAAGCGAAAACATCACTCAATCCAAAGCTGGATTCAGGCGGAGATCCTTCGGAAGCCGAACTTTCGGGTGCATTGAGGCTTCTCTTGACGGTCAGGGAGGTTTTCGGAATCCTGTCGGTTCCTTCTGAGGACTGGGTTTTCGGCAAAGGCGAAAAAGGATCTTCAACAATGGTTCTTTCTGTGGCTGAAGCCGAAGCAATGATCCGAAAGAGGGAAGAGGCCAGGGCTGCCAAAAACTTCAAGTTGGCGGATGAAATTCGGGATCGCCTGAAGCAGGCGGGGTATGAATTGATGGACAATCCGGGAGGTCTGCCACGGATCCGGAGGATTTAGCCGGTCCTCCCCTCGTTGGGGGGCTGAGGGCGGTTCTTGAAATACTGAGACATGATCCCAAGCGTGTGGCCAGGCTGTATCTGAAGGATGACCACAAGCCGGACCAGCGCAGGATGGAGATTGTGGCAAAAGCCAGATCTCTTGCCATCGCTGTTGATTTTCTTGGACGGGAGGCTTTTGACCGTCTTTCCGGCGATTTGGTCCATCAAGGGGTTATCGCTCTTCTTGAGCCTGTGGAAATGTTGGACCTGGACTCCTTTTTAGGCGGATTCAACTCCATGGAGCTTCCTTCACCGCTTGTGATGGTGGATGGGGTGCTTGATCCAAGGAATCTGGGGGCACTTTTGAGAACATGTGATGCAGCCGGAGTGAAGGGAGCCCTTATGCCGAAGAGGCGGGTGGCTCCGTTATCCCCGGTTTGTGCCAAAGCCTCGGCCGGAGCCATGTTCACGCTTCCTCTTGTCAGGTGTGGCAACCCTGCGAATACGATCCTGGGGCTTAAAAAAATGGGGTATGGCATCGCGGCTCTCTCATTGGAAGGGGAAGCAGTTTATGGCACCCGATTTCCTGATCCTCTTCTTGTTGTCATCGGATCGGAGGAAAAAGGTGCCTCCCGCCCGGTTCTCAAGATTTCCGACTGGAAAGTTCGTCTTCCGATGAGGGGACAGATTGATTCCTTAAACCTCTCTGTTGCGGCAGGAATCTTTTTGTACACCCAGATCGACATGGGCAGAAAATGAACCCCGTTCACTCCTGTTTCCGGTCTTTCAGAAGGAGTTCCTCTTGATGGCCATCATGAACCGGCTCTTTCACACTTCATTTGGCGTGCTCCTTTTTCTGACTTTTATGGGTTTAGCCTGTCCATCGTTATCGGCAGGAGCCGGGGAGACTTCCCTGACGCAGACAATCCCTGATTCCCTTGCCCAGGCGATGGGTCTTCAGGTCTTTGACAACCGGATGATAGCCCCTGACCTTTCTGCTCCCAACCCATCCGGTGTCGTCCATCATCTTTCCGACTACCGGGGAGATCTTGTTGTCCTGAATTTCTGGGCAACTTGGTGTGTCCCATGCCGAAAAGAGATTCCTTCGCTGGATGCCTTTTCCAAAAAATGGTCCGGGGCGCACGTCAGGGTGGTATCGGTTGCGATGGACAGAAGGACGCAACATGTGACAGAGTTTATGAAAAAGTACCCTATTTCCTACCCGGTCCTTCTGGGGCGGAAGGGGCAAATCGATTCCCGGTATTTTGGGCTTGGAATCCCCCAAACCTACCTGATCGATTCAAGGGGCATTCTGATCGGGCGATTAACAGGGCCTAGGGACTGGCTTTCTCCGGATGCGACAAAACTGATCGGCGCCATCCTGGCCGTGGGAAATCCTTCTCCGGAAAAAGGGCTTCGTTGAGAGGGCGTTTTTCCGGCCCCTATTTGAGCAAAAATCCAGATTGGTCATCAGACAGGAGATTCAATGAGACGACTTAGAATAGGCCTTGCCCAAATGAATCCGACCGTCGGGGATATAGAAGGGAATCTTGCAAAGATCCGTCAGCTCATAGAGCATGCCAGATCCGAGAGGGTCGACATCATTGCATTCCCGGAGCTTGCCATCACAGGCTATCCGCCCGAGGACCTTCTTCTTCGACCGGCTTTTATCGAGAAAAACAAGGAAGCACTCGACTCGCTCCTTCCGCTGGCAACGGATCTTATGGTCGTGGTCGGATTTGTCGACAGGAAAGACGATATCTATAATGCTGCGGCGATTCTTTATAACGGAAAGGTCCAGGGGATTTATCACAAGCAATACCTTCCGAATTATGGTGTCTTCGATGAAAACAGGACTTTTCAGGAAGGGACTGAAAACCCGGTGATCCTCTTCCGGGGAATGAGGATCGGAATCAATATCTGTGAAGATATCTGGTATCCGAAGGGTCCGCTCTATCATCAGGCCCTCTATGGGGATGCCGAGATTATCGTCAATCTCTCTGCCTCCCCATTTTACGCCGGAAAAAGAGAGGTCCGGGAAAGGATGCTCCAGACCAGGGCAGCGGACAACACGACCTATATCGCCTATATCAATACCGTAGGGGGACAGGACGAGCTGGTTTTTGACGGACAGAGTCTACTGATCGGTCCTGAAGGAGAGATTGAAGCCCGCGGCAAGGCTTTCCAGGAAGATTTCATGATTTGTGAAGTGGATCTGGACCATGTCTTCAGGGTTCGACTTCACGACCCCAGACGACGAAAGGACAAGCGTCTCCCTTCACAGAGCGATCCACTCTGGGATGCCCCTGTTTCGATATGGGAAATCCGGGATAGTCTTAAAAGGGGAGCCAGTCCGCTCCTGGACAACTCTCCTCTGAAAAAAACCCAGAAAACGGTTCCGCTCGAATCGGAAGACGAGATTTACCAGGCCCTTTGCCTCGGGGTCAGGGACTATGTCCGTAAAAATCGCTTCAAGGAGATTCTTGTGGGGCTCTCGGGAGGGGTCGATTCGGCTTTGGTGGCGGCGATTGCTGTCGATGCGCTGGGAGAAGAGAATGTGCATGGTCTCTTTATGCCTTCCCAGTTTACATCCCAGGACAGTTTCGAGGACGTTTTTGCCCTGTCCTCAAATCTCGGGATCAAGATCCAGACATTGAACATCTCCCAGATTTATGGGGCCATGCTCGATACGCTACAGCCCCTTTTTGGAACTCTTCCCGCAGACACCACAGAGGAAAATCTTCAGGCCAGAATCCGGGGCCTCTGGATGATGGCTCTTTCCAACAAGTTTCACTGGATGGTTTTGACCACTGGAAACAAGTCGGAGATGAGTGTGGGGTATATGACGCTTTATGGGGACATGGCCGGCGGATTTGCGGTCTTGAAGGATGTTCCCAAGACTCTCGTGTATGATCTTGCCACCCGGGTCAATGTTCTCAAGCCCGGTCGCATTCCCCAGAGGATCCTGTTAAAAGAACCGACCGCCGAACTCCGGCCGAACCAGAAGGACTCCGACTCTCTCCCCCCATACGAAATCCTCGATCCGATCATGCGGGCCTATGTCGAGGAAGACATGGGATATGCGGAGATTGTCGCCAGGGGACACGACCCGGTGACGGTGGCCAAGATTCTTCGTCTTATCGTGGGATCCGAATATAAGAGACGACAGTCTCCTCCCGGTGTTAAAATATCCCTGAGAGCATTCGGAAAAGACTGGCGCGTTCCGGTTACCAACCAGTTCAAGGGAAATTAGGGATTCGTCTGGGTTCGGTTTTGAATCGGACATTTCCAGGCGTACATTGGAAACAAGGAGGATAATCGTTGCCAACGATTTCTATTGAGGAAGCGATTGACCATATTAAACATGGCCGGATGATTATTCTGAGTGATGACGAGGATCGCGAGAATGAAGGCGATTTTGTCATTGCAGCCGAGTTTGTGACACCTGAAGCGATCAATTTTATGGCAAAATATGGTCGTGGGCTGATTTGTGTCACCCTGACACAGGAAAAAGCGGAAAAACTTCATCTCGATCCGATGGCGGCAGTGAACGAAGCCACTTACGGTACGGACTTTACCATCAGTGTCGATGCGCGAGAGGGCATTTCCACGGGGATTTCCGCTTATGACCGCTCCCTCACCATCCAGAAGATCGCCAATCCGGATGCACTTCCGACCGATCTTGTTCGCCCCGGACATATCTTTCCGATCCGGGCCAAGGAAGGCGGGGTTCTCAAACGGGCCGGACAGACCGAGGGATCAGTGGATCTCGCGCGTCTTGCCGGCGTGATCCCTGTCGGTGTCATTTGCGAGATCTTGAATGAAGACGGGACAATGGCACGATTCCCGGATCTTGAAATCGTCTCAAAGGAACATAATATTCCGATTGCCACAGTGCGCGATCTGATTGCCTATCGGGTTCGTCAGGAAAAACTGGTGTGCCAGGTGGCCGAAGCCGATCTTCCTACCGAGTATGGGCATTTCCGTGCGGTGGTTTTTGAGGACATGGTCGATCAGGGACCCCACTTCGCATTGGTGAAAGGGATTATTGATCCCGAAAAACCCATCCTTGTACGGGTGCATTCAAGCT
This sequence comes from Leptospirillum ferrooxidans C2-3, assembly GCF_000284315.1. Lineage (NCBI taxonomy): Bacteria > Pseudomonadati > Nitrospirota > Nitrospiria > Nitrospirales > Nitrospiraceae > Leptospirillum > Leptospirillum ferrooxidans. The sequence continues at coordinate 1,150,474 of NC_017094.1, forward strand.
GTCTCACCGGGGATATCTTTCACTCTCTCAGATGTGATTGTGGTCCCCAGCTCCAGGAGTCTCTCCGAATGATCGAGGCGGAGGGGAACGGGATCCTCCTGTATATGAATCAGGAGGGCCGTGGAATTGGTCTTGCCAACAAGATCAAGGCCTATAAACTCCAGGAGCAGGGGTACGACACCGTCGAGGCCAACATCAAGCTTGGATTCAAGGACGATCTCAGGGATTACGGGATCGGTGCGCAGATCCTCCATATCCTGGGGGTGAAAAAGCTTCGCCTGATCACGAACAACCCGAGAAAAATTGTCGGTATCGCAGGTTACGGTCTTGAGGTCGTCTCAAGGGTTCCGCTCGAAATTGCTCCCAGGGAGAAAAACCGGGGCTATCTCACGACCAAAAGGGATAAACTGGGCCATCTGCTGAGCCAACTTTAGGAGGTCAATTGAATCTAGTCCGTCATTTGCCAAACGTCCCGACAAGGGATGGCTCCAGCAGGATCCTTGTTGTTGTTTCGGATTTCAACAGCATTGTTACCGACCGTCTTCTGGAGGGCTGCCTTTCTGAGCTTGAACAGAAAGGTGGAGAGAACCTGATCGTGGATCTTTACCGGGTTCCGGGAGCCATGGAAATCCCCTACATCCTTTCTGTGGTTCTTTCCGAAAAACGGCATGTTGCGGCGATCGCTTTGGGATGTGTCATTCGTGGGGAAACAGGACATTATGATGCCGTTGTTTCAGGTGTCACCTCAGGGATCATGAATCAGTCCCAGATCCACCATGTTCCCGTTATCTTTGGTGTCTTGACGACGAATACCCTCATGGAGGCACTCGACAGGGTCGGGGGCAAATCAGGCCACAAGGGTGTTGATGCCGCCAGTTGTGCTCTTTTTATGGCAGGACTTTCCCATACCTTCGGATCGGCCACCCATTGACGGAGAATGGCGAAAAAAAACAGTCAAAATCGATGGGCCGATCCAGGAGAAATGCGCTGAGGGAAGCCAGGGTGATGGTTCTGGAGGCTCTTTTTTCGAGAGAGTACGGTGAAGGGACGCACCTCTCCCCCAAAGAGGTTTTTCCGGCAAAAGATGATCTGGATCCCAAAAGTCGGGAATTTCGGGACAGACTCCTTATGGGCATCCAGGAAAATCAGCCGGTTCTGGATAGTCTGATTGCTGATACCGCTTCTGGATGGACGATCGACCGAATGGCCAAGGTGGAACGCAATATCTTGAGGATAGGGACTTACGAGATCTTGCATGAAGAGACTATTCCTTTCAGGGTCAGCATTGATGAGGCTCTGGAAATGGCTCACCAGTACTGCGAACCGGAAGCGATCCCGTTCATCAATGGCATTCTTCACAGGATCGGCATGGAGCATAGCGCTGAAAAAGCCATGGCTCCCGTTCCGCAACGGGAAGACCCCGGTTCCTGACAGATGGAAGGGGAGTCTCCGGATCATCAGAAAGGCCCTTCTTTTCTTCCGGTGGCTGAATCAGCCCTTTTGGCCAATCATGGAGAGATTCCACTTCCAACACTGACCTCTCTTTTTTCTTCTGACGCTCCCCTGTGGATTTCCTTTTTTCCCCGAGGTGATCGGAAACTTTCCGGATTCCTCTCCTGGCTGGATATCTGGCACAGCGGGATGATTTCCCGAGGGCTGTCCCCTCATATGAAGGGGGTCAAGCCATATCCGGAATCGTTTCTTTTTTATCCCATCGATACGCCGGTCCCCAACGGCATCCTGATTATTCCCTTTGAAAAGGGAAAGGCTGGGGATCGTCTTCCGTTCCTTCCGGACACTTTGATGGGGCTTTCCGTCAATAATGTCATTATCGACGGAAGATCCCTTCCTCCAGAAGTCCTGTCGACGTTTCCAGAGGTTTCAGTCCTTGCCACTCCTGATTTGAAAATCACCATAAGAGTCGGAAAAAAAGAGGATTATCCAAAAACAATCCTCCGGCCATGCGGCTCTGAAGCAGCTCTTTTTCCATGACCCCGAGAGGCATCTCTCCCGCAGTTTCCAGTCTTTCCGAAAAAAATACTTGAGCTTTCTGGCGGAATCCTTTTTCTCTCCGTTCGGTATCTCGAAAGGAATCATCCCCGGACCGGAAGACTGCCTGTAGCCTGTTTTTGAATCTCATTATCCCTTCAAGAGAGGACAACCCTGTTTCGTCCGGATTCCTTGGCGATGTACAGCGCCTTGTCGGCAGAGGTCATGATGGTTTCAAGGTCGGGGGATTCCGGAAAGAAGGACACTCCGACACTTGCCGATAGAATGATGGTTGCAACAGGGGAAAGAACGAGAGGCTCCCGGATCGCCTCCCTGATTTCATCAAGTCTGCTCCATGCATCTTCTTTGGGAAGATTGGGGCAAATCAGCAGAAATTCCTCTCCGCCCCAACGGCCAAACCAGTCCGTTTTCCGGATCGATTGCTGGATTTTCAAGACAACGTGTTGCAATGCCCTGTCTCCGGCAGGATGTCCATATTGGTCATTGACCTTCTTGAAAAAGTCGACATCGAAAATCGCCACCGACAATGGTGCCCCTGACCGTCCGGAGAGTTCGACCTCCCGCTTTAAAACCCCCATGATGGCATGCCGGGCGAGGATTCCCGTGAGAAAATCATTATGAATATTGGTCATGGACTCTTTTAAGATCCGGATCTCGCGTATTTGGAAAAGGGAGGGGAGGATGGGAGGTGCCGAGGGAGAGTGCTCCTGATAACTCTCCAGGTAGTCTGTGACATCATGCATGGGGCTTCCCACCTGACGGAGGACATTTCTCCATCCAAGACCCATGAACAATAAACCGGATACGGTTGTTAACCAATAAAGGATCGTATCCCAATACTCCAGTCTGGACTGATGAGCCTCAACCCTCAAGAGTTCAGAGGAAATGGTTCCTCTTGCTTTTTGAATTTGGGATAAAAAAGTCGACAGGCGATCCTGAACACCCAAAAGACAATTGTGCAGATCCGGTCCCTTATTGACTTTGCATGTGTTCAGATCGTCCATTTCTTTCACCCATTTCTGAACAAGGTGATTTTGTGCGCGGTCTCCATTGGCTTCAAAACTCTTCAGCAACATAAAAATCAGATGGAATTCTCCCGAAATCTTCTGGAGATTCCTCTGGTTCATTGGGCTCTGCTCTGGAGCTGATAAATGATCCATAGTCCGGCCAACTCTTTCCCTCAATAGAGAGAGACTGGAATCAAGGCCCGATACCTGGCTACGGATTTCGGCCAAAGTTTCAATCTGGGCTACCAGATGCGTTTTTTGTCTGGAAATCGTGGTATGAATAGCAAGGCCAACAAGGTGAAAAGCGATCGTTCCCGCAAAGGTAATGGCGACAAAAGTCCGAAAGGGAAGTTCAATGGGAAAAGGGGTTCTTTTCATAAAGCGTTTCCGATCAATGAGGTTTTTCTGGCCGAGGCCAGGGATATTCTGGTTGGTTTGAGGATATTTCGAGGAGAATACTCTCAAAATCCATGAAAGTCTTTGGTCCCTTTCAGTGATTCTGAGAGAATTTTTTCGCCAAGCCTTTTTGATCTTTTCCGGGGTACTTTCTTTTCAGACCCTAAAAGAGCGAATTCTCAGCCATTCCTGTTTTTCTTGTAATCTTTGGGGCTTTTATGGGAAATTGGGGAGAGATATTCTGGAACAACTTTTGGGTTCGGTCCCCTGTTTGAAGGTGGCGATTTGAGGAAGATATTTGGTTTCGGGAGGATGATCCTCTGGAAAAGCATTTTTTCAAAAAAGGATAAAGAATGATAGACCGTTATACCCGTCCCGTCATGAGGGCCATTTTTGATGTCGACCATCGTCTTGAAGTCATGTTCCATGTAGAGAAGGTTTCGGCAAAGGTCCTGGCGGAAAAGGGGATTATCGACCAGCAGAAGGTCTCGGAGCTTTTAGGGGCGAAGGTTCGTCTCGATCCAAAACGGATGGATGAGATCGAGCAAACGACGCGCCATGACATCATCAGTTTTCTCACGATGATATCGGAACAGCTTCCGGAAGGAGCCCGCTCCATTCTTCATTACGGAATGACCTCCCAGGATCTGATCGATACGGCAGGAGCCCTCGTCTACCTGGAGGCGATCGACCAGATCCAGCATTCTCTTGATGCGTTCAAGTCCATTCTCAAGGAGCAGGCCCTTGCCCATAAAAACACCTTGATGGTTGGGAGAACTCATGGTATCCATGGCGAGCCAATCGTTTTCGGTGTCAAGTTCCTGTCCTGGTATGCCGAAATGGAGAGGCATTCCGAGCGTCTCTCTCATGCGAGAAGGACCATGTCAGTTGGAAAAATGTCCGGAGCCATGGGAACTGCGGTTCACATTTCTCCTTCTCTGGAAACCGCCATTCTTTCCGATCTTTCCTTAAAACCGGAATCGATGGCGACCCAGGTTGTTGCAAGGGACCGCCATGCCGAGCTTTTTTCAACGCTGGCCCTGATCGGTTCCGGGCTTGAACGGATTGCAGTCGAGATACGCCATCTGCAGAGAACGGAGGTGCGGGAGGCGGAAGAGCCTTTCAGACCTGGCCAGAAAGGCTCTTCCGCCATGCCCCACAAGAGAAACCCCATTGGATCGGAAAATATTACCGGTCTTGCAAGGCTTCTTCGCTCCTATTCCCAGGCGGCTTTTGAAAATGTTGCCCTCTGGCATGAACGCGATATCAGCCATTCCTCGGTTGAGCGGGTGATCGGTCCGGATGCGTTTGGGCTTCTGGATTATATGCTTGTCCGGCTTGGCGGCATCTTGAAGGATCTCATCATCTATCCGGAAAGAATGAAGCAGAACCTCGAGATGACCAGAGGGCTCGTTTATTCCCAGTCGGTGCTTCTTGCCCTGACCCGGGCAGGGCTTCCTCGTGAAACAGCCTATAAGATTGTTCAGGATGCGGCTATGCAAACCTGGTCAGGAACCAATGACCTTCTGACCAATCTGAAAATTCATGTTGATATGCCTGCATCCTTTCCCGAGAGTGAACTTCTGGCCGCATTTGACCCCGCTCCATTTTTGTCAGGGCTTGATGAGATCTATGACCGGGTACTGGGAGAGCATCACCATCATTCCGGGAATGAAGGTTGTTGATTGTGCTCGGAAGAGTGTTCCATAAAACGGCAATAGGAGGAAATCGTGTCCGTCGGGGATAAGATTTATGAAGGAAAAGCGAAAATATTGAGAGAAACGGAAGATCCCTTGGTCGTCATTCAGGATTTCAAGGACGATGCGACCGCATTCAACGCTTTGAAAAAAGGTACCATTCGGGGAAAAGGGAAGATCAACTGCACATTATCAACCTACTTTTTCTCCTATCTTTCAAGACATGGCATTCCGACTCATTTCCTCTCCCAGGAATCCGAACATGTCATGAAAATCAAAAGACTCCAAATGATTCCCCTTGAAGTGGTCATGAGGAATATCGTGGCCGGCTCCCTTGCCAAGAGGACGGGACTTCCGGAAGGTCAGCCCCTTCCCAAGCCTGTCCTGGAGTGGTATTACAAAAGGGATGATTTGGGAGATCCCATCGTCAACAGGGATCACATCCGCATGATGGGGCTCGCCTCCGATAATGTCCTTCGTTCCGTCGAAAGTCTTGCCCGAAGGATCAATGATCTTCTGGCGGCGCATCTCCTCGAAAAAGGGATCCTCCTTGTGGATATGAAGCTTGAATTCGGAACGGACTCCAAAGGTGTGGTGTTGCTGGGAGACGAGATCAGCGGGGATACCTGCCGGTTTTGGGATTCCACGACAAAGGAGAAGATGGACAAGGACCGCTTCAGGCAGGATTTGGGGCAGGTTGAGGAGTTTTATCAGGAAGTGTTCAGGAGAGTAACCGGCCATGACTAACACCCAAGTGACACCCGTAAAACTGAAAATGACCATTCTGGTCCGCATCCGTCCCGGAATCCTCGATCCCCAGGGACAGGCTGTCTGCCAGGCTCTCCATGATTCCGGAGCCAATGAGGTTGAATCGGTCCGGATCGGCAAGATTATCGAGGTGATCATCGAAGACAAACCGTTTGAAGACTTTGCACAGGTGGCAAAGTCGTTTTGCGAATCCCTTCTGGTGAACCCTTTGACAGAAGAATTTGAGATCCTCTCGATCGTTCCTGCACCAACATCTTCCTCAAGGACAGGATCCCGATAGGTGGCTGCCCCCGGGAAGTTGCATTTTTGGCCGGGGCGTCTCGTACTCATGTGTCTTTTTTTTGCCGCTTCGATTTTTTTGGTTCTCCTGTTTTCCATGCTTTTGACGGAAAACAGGCAGATGAGCAAGGCCAGGGAGCTTTCGAACGCATCTGTTGACATGATCACATCCCAGATGAAGGCCAGGGATCCGGAGATTGTTCCGGACTCTCTGGCCGCAATGGCTGAGGGGTCAGGGTCCAGGATAGTCCTTCTCGATGGCCACGGGAATCCGACCTACTCGGATACCAGGGTTTTGGACAGGATAAAGAATCTTGTCGCGGTTCCCCCCGAGTGGTACAAATCCCCACATGGACCCTTCCGTTTTCCCTGGCCTCCTTCCGATTTGCCGGAATCTCTTTCGGACTCATCGAAGAGGATGGCCGGGGACCGCCTGGTCCACAGCTTTATCGCCAATCGGGACGGGGAGCTTACACCGATCCTTCCTGATGGGGGATTTGCTCTCCGGGTCACTCCCATCCCCAACAAGCCTGCCTGTGCGACATGCCATGGATATGATGAAAACATCCTTGGACATGTGGTCGTCGTAACCCCCATCGGAGGGATTCTTTCTCCTGAAAAAACACTCTCTCTTTGGGGAATCATGCCTTTTTCCCAGATGAACCAGAAAATCCTCGCAGCTGTTTCCCTTTCGCTTTTTGGACTTTTTATGATGGCTCTTGTGTTGGTTGACAGTTCCCTGATCGGGAGAAAGATCGCCAGATCCCAGATTCAGCCATCCAAAAAGAAGCCTTCTCCGAAAACGGAGGACGGGGGGAAAAAAGGAGAGAGCGGACGTTCCAGAGTTTTTTCCACCGGAGAGGAAGGAGGTGTCCCGTCCGATAAAACAGCTGAGGAGACGACCATCGCCACCGATGAATCAGCGGATATCCTGGCCCGCATCTCTTTTGTGGAAGAGTCGCTCATGAGTGAGATTTCCCTCCTTCCCCATCCGGGAATCCAGACAAAAACGGATATCCAGCGGGGTGAACAGATCGAAAAGGCCATTTCCACCCTGACGGGGTGGTCTGACAAGGTGGAAATCCTCCTTCTGGATCTCAAGGCCAGAGGAGAAGTCCTCAACGACCCCATGGTCAATCGCTCTATCGAGAAACTGCAGCAATTGAAGGAAGAGGCTGTTGAGCTGGGGGAATCGGTTGAGGATATTGTTTCCGGACAGGCCGTGCCGTCTTTCGACAGTCTGGATGATGTCACCCGAAAATGGCTGGAATCCCTTTCCAAGCATCTTCAGAAGCTTCATGGAGAGATCAGGGCGTTAAAGGGGATGATTGCCGAGAAAACCCACCACCAGAAGCAGTCCTCTCCGGAATGACTCCCCTGATTTTGCTTCACTGTGGCCTGGGAACCCAGGAAACGCCAACCTCCCGAGAGTTCCTTGCCCGAACCCTTTTGGCGGCTAAGGGTTTTCTTCTGGAAGGAGAGAGCGCCCTTTCCATTTCCTGGATGGTGGTTTCCGAGCTTGAAAAATCCGGTCTTTTCAACGCAGGGCTTGGTGCCATCTCTCAAGATGACGGAGTGGTCAGGCGGGACGTGGGAACGATGAACGGGAAGGACCTCAAATCCCTGGGACTCATGTCTCTGGTCGCCACGCCGAGCCCCATGGATCTCCTTGTCAGGCTATACGGGCGTACCCGCCATGTCCTTCTCTCGGGAGTGATGGCCGAGAGCTGGGGCGTCAGACATCATATCTCCACTCCCGGCAAACTTTCTCTTCCCTCGGAAAAAGCCATGGCCATCTGGGATCAAAAAATGGGTAATCCCGGAGGGGGAACGGTCGGAGCGGTTGTCCGGGATATCGATGGACATGTTGCGGCAACGACATCGACCGGGGGCATGGGGGACATGTTGCCCGGGAGAATCGGTGACAGCTCCGTTCCTGGTGCCGGCTATTATGCCGATGATGAGTTGGGCGCCATCTCGATGACCGGACATGGGGAGGGGATACTGGCCATGTCGATGGGTATCCGCCTGCTGGAGGCACACCAGTCGGCAGAAAACCCCATTGTGGCCCGCAATAACTGCCAGAAAATCATGGACTCTCTGGAAAGAAGAACCTCCTATCAGGCCGGGGCCATTTTGGTGAGTCAGAAGAATGGCCCGCTTGTCCTTCATCTGGGAGACAGGATGCTGACAGGATACCTGTCGGAAAAAGAGACCCTCCTGATCAGGGATCAATGGCCCGGACAAAGTATTCCGGATCCGCTTCAAACACTTTCGGGTCCGTGATCGGGGAGCGAATCCTCTCCTTGGTTTTGAGTCAGATTCTCCCTGATCATTTCTCTTTTGGATGATTTTTCCCTTGGGTGACTGCAAATCTTCTGCACATAAGAAGATCGTCGATTGTACGATTCGCGGATGAACAGATCGTGAACGCATTCCCTTCTTGGCAGCATGGCAAGAGGGGGGAGACTTATTTTTCTGTTATCATTTCCATATGATAAGAGGACAAATGGCTGCGGACGGACAGGTCAGGTCAGGTCAGACGAGAAAGACAACGTCTTTCTCCCAAGTTCCGGAGAAACAGGAACTTCAGCTCGTGAGACCGGAAACTCCTCCGGTAGCCGCAAAGCGCTTAGTAGGGGCGGGAGAGTTCATGAGATCATCGAGTTTTACTGAGTCCCGGAAAGGCGAGAGTGTCCCGGTGATGAACCGTTCACGACAGGCCGTTATCAGGGGAAAAGAACATGCGCCTAGATGAAAAAACACGCATGATCATAAAAAATGAAGTCTTCCGGGAGCTTGGGGATAAGGCTGTCATCCATCTTTTTGGAAGCCGTGCCGATGATACCAAGCGCGGAGGGGATATCGACCTGTTGATAGAGCCTCCCGTTGCCGTACCAAATCGCATTCATGCCGAATGCCGTCTTGCGGCCGCTCTTTCAATCAAGCTTGGCGGATGCAGGGTCGATGTTCTGATCAAACACGAAACGGCTGTTCCCCCGCTCATTTATGCCCATGCGATATCGGAGGGAATGATTTTGTGAATCCCGGCAAAAATGATTTGTTTGTTTTGAGCCAACTCCAAAGATTGACGGACAAAGAGTCTCGGCACCTTTTTCGAACATTGTCGAGGCTTGAAGGAATTGTTCCAGATCTTTCCTGGGTCTCCTCCCTTGAGAACAACGATGAGCATGCTGAAATGCTGGAGGCATTTATCTCCAGATTTTCCAGATTGCAAGATACCTTGGGCGATAAACTCTTGCCAGTTCTTTTAAGAGTCAATCTTGAGAGTACCGGGACCCAGCTCGACAACCTCCAAAGAGCTGAAAAATTCGGATGGATAGAATCCGTCCAGGGCTGGATTGAACTTCGCATGTTGAGAAACCGCTTGATCCATGAATATATGGAGTCGGCCGAAGATCTCCTGGAGGCACTGCAATATGCGATGAAGGGAGGACAAGTTCTTTTTGACACACAAATCCGGATGTCTCTCTCTGTTCAAAAAATATTGAATCCATAAGGGTTCACCTGGTTCCTTCGCTTCATCCCATGGTTTTTTGAATGGCTTCTTCCGCCAATCCCTTTTCAGGTCCATCCGGAAAATCCATTTTTTCTTGAGATGCAGAACGTTTCTTCAGAGAAATCAGGATGACGCCGGCGAAGACCATGACCGAACCCAACGCTTCCTGGACAGATACCTTTTCCCCCAAAAACATCATCGCCAGAAAAAGAGTCGCCACCGGTCCGAGAAAAGACAGGATGGCTGCCCGGCTCGCCCCGATATAGGCAATTCCCTGCGACATCAAAAAAGTTGGAACAGCTGTCGAAAAGATTCCCATCAGGATCCCGAGTTCCAGGACTTTTCCGTTAATCTTGTCGACATGGAGGGATCCGATGGCCATCGACTGGATCATGATGGCCAGAGTTGCGGTGATCATGACCACAGAGGTCAGCCAGAGGGGGTTGACCCTTTTGACAAGATCCTCGACTCCAAGCAGATAGATGGCATAGAAAAGTCCGCTTCCCAGGACGAGAAGGATTCCTGTCATGCTTCCATGGGAGGGTCCTGACGTTTGATGGGTGACGATCACAATTCCCCCATAAGCCAGTCCACTGGCATAAATCTCCCGGGATCCAATCTTCCTTCTGGTAAAGATCCAGGCCAGAAAGATGACAAAGGTCGGATAAAGGAACAATACAAGACGTTCTTCCCCCGCACTGATCAGGGCAAGCCCGTCAAAGTCCAGGACGCTTGAGATATCAAACCCGAGAAGCCCGAGAAGGAGGATCCAGAGGAAATCCCGGCTCCAGAGTGCCGGTTTTTCTCCGGGTGTTTTTCGCGCAAACCAGAATATGCCAAAGAGATAGACCGGGAGAGCCGAAATCATCCTGAGTGTGAGAAGGGTATCCGGTCCGACGCCTTCCCTGTAGGCCAGTTTTGCCAAAATGCCTTTCATGGCAAAACAGATTGCCGAGATGATGACAAATACGATGCCAATATGCTGTTTTTTTAAAATGGATGCGGAGCTTGAAATCACTTCCTTTTCGGCCATTCTGATTCCTTTGGTTGCCATGGGAGGAGAGAGGCCGGTCGTTATGTCAGGTTGTAATCCTCTTTTTTCAGGTTAACACGGCCTCTTGTTTCTGGTAAAACAATGTTTCCTGTAATGAAGCCAGGATGGTTGGTCGCAAGCATTTTTCGGAAATGGTCCGATGTTGGACCGGAACCAGGACAAACAATCGAGGATGAGTGATGCGGATATTGATATTGGGAGCCGGTGGAATCGGCGGTTATCTGGGGGCGAGACTTCATGAAGCCGGGGGGGATGTGACCTTTCTGGTCCGAAGCGGTCGAAAAACGCTTCTGATGGACCGTGGTCTCAAGGTGAACAGTCCTTTTGGAGATCTTCATGTCCAGGTGAAACTTTTAACAGCGGGAGAATGCAAAGACCCCTTTGATATCGTTCTCCTCTCCTCGAAATCCTACGACCTGGATTCAGCGATCGAAGCCATCGCCCCGGCGATGGGGGATGAGAGTCTTGTCATACCCTTTTTGAACGGGTTTTCTCATCTGGAACGTCTTGATTCTGTTTTCGGCAAACAACGCGTCGGCGGAGGGGTTGCCCAGATTGCGGTTACGATGTCTCCTGAAGGGGAGATCGTTCATCTGAACAGATCACATTCTTTTACTATTGGAGCTCGGGTTCTGGAGCAAGCCGAACCGATTTTGGAATTGGGAGATCTTTTCAAATGCGCCAGGCTGGAATCGAGAGTTTCTGAAAACATCGAACAGGAGATGTGGGAGAAGTTTGTTTTCATCTCCACCCTGGCGGGAGCCACTTGCCTGATGCGGGCAGACACCGGAACGATTCTCGAAACGGATGGTGGGGAACGATTGATTCTGGGGATTTTGGGGGAATGCGAAAAGACGGCCGCAGTGAATGGCCATGGAATGCCGGAGGGGAAACTCTCGCTCTACCGGGACCAGCTATTGAAGAAAAACTCCAGGGCAACCTCTTCCATGCTCAGGGATATTGAACAGGGGAAACCAACGGAAGGGGAGCACATCATAGGGGACATGCTCAAAAGAGGTCGTCTTGGGGGTCTTGTCATGCCCTTTCTGGAGATCACAAATGGTCATCTTCAGGCATATGAACGCATGAGGATTCGCGGATAAAAGAGCGCAGTTGCACTCTTTTATCCGTTTGAGTCCGGGTTCTTATACTGGTGATCTTAAAAGTCAGGGTATGAGCATGTCATTCGGATCGATCTGTTACAGATGTTTCCCCATGCTGGTTTCATTGACAAACTCTTCAGTCGTGTCATTGAGTTCCCGCCCTTTTCTCCCGAGAGGCTCGTGGATAAAGAGAACGTTTGTCATGACGCCTTTCTCCAGGGCAGGAGGGAGCGACATTTCATACTTGACCGGCTGGGCGTGATCGGCCATTTGAAGTTTTGGATTGTAGACGCTGTTGAACTTCCAGAGCATCCTTAAAAAATTGGTTTGACCGTGAAGGAGGTGTCTTGCCACGATGGAGGCTGTTCCCTTGAGGGCTTGCCATCCAAGGTGTTTCATGTTGAGCACCTGCTGTGTTTTGACCAGTTCGGCATAGAAATCGGCAAGGGGAAGCTTTGTCGGCAATACGGCATGCTGAATGTCAAAAAGCCGGTAATCCCTGCTCTGGATTTTTCGCGATTCGGTCAGCCAGCTCTCTGTCCCCGGATAAGGGGTGTTGACGCTGATATTCACGATTTCCGGGATTTCAAGACACCATTGCCTGACGACTTCGAATCGCTTCCGGTCCCAGTTCGGGTCGGCGATCAGATTGATGGCGACGGTAATGCCAAGAGATCGGGCAAACTCAAGGGCTTCGAAGTTTTTGCCGAGGGATGTCCTTTTCCGATGCATCTTCAACCCCTCTTCATCGATCGCCTCAATCCCCATGAACATGTAACGCATTCCAAGTTCTTTCCAGAAGCGGAACACCTCCTTGTTCCGGAGAAGGACATCCCCTCTCGTTTCGAGATAGTATTCTTTCCGGATCCCTTTTTTCAGAATCGCTTCTCCGATCTCAAAGCCTGTTTTATCCTGGATAAAGGCCACGTCGTCCACGATGAAGATGCCAGGCTCGGCGATGGAAGACAGATCTTCGACCGCCCGGTCGGCGCTGACTGTCCGATAGCTTCGTCCATAAAAAGTCCAGGCGCTGCAGAATGAACAGTCCCATGGACAGCCCCTCGCAAATTCGATGGAAGCGCAGGGATCAAGCGCGCCGATGAAGTACTTTTTCCGGTGTCTCAAAAGATCTCTCGCCGGCCTCAGGTCATCGAGGCTTTCGACAAAGAGGGGAGGAGGGCCATCGCCATCTTCGGTAATGACTCCGGGAACCTTGATGACCGCGCTCCGGTCATTTTCCGCCGCGAGGAGAAGGGGAACAACCGCCGCTTCGCCCTCTCCCTTCAAGACGCAGTCGATCGCCCCCTCCGCGTGTCTGAGGAGGTCCTTGGCGACGAAGGAAGCGCTGTGGCCTCCAACAAAGACAAAAGATTCGGGACGCCTGGACTTGGCCATTTTGGAAAGGTCGACAACTTCTGGAACATTGGCCAGATAATTCAGGGAAAAAGCCACCGCATCCGGTTTCCACTGGTCGATGACCCTGTAGAGGTCCTGGTGCGTCTCGACCTGTAAATCGATCAGATAGACCTCATGGCCCGCCTTCCTGGCGGCTTGGGCAAGAAGCTCGAGCCCCAACGGCTCAAGCCGCAGATAGATTTTGGTATACATCAGGGAGCTTGGATGGACTGCGAGAAGTTTCATGAAGCCTCCTGGGGGGGTGTTAAATGGTTAAAAGAATTTTCCCGGTGAGTGATTTCATGTTTGGATGGCTTTATTAAACCACGGGACGAACCGTTTCGTCTCCTTTTTCGTCTTCAGACCGGAAATGATGGTTGTTTTCGGGCTCCGAATCAGGGGCAATCGTTTTTTTTTCCGGCCAGAGATGGTATGATTTTCGGGGTTCATTTATTTTCCTGTTGCCCCGTTCTTCATTTTATCGATCACCCAACACAACCGAACTTCCGGAGGTACGACAATGATCCACGATGTCCCTTCTTCCTCCCCCAGAAGCAAAAGAAAAAACGCCTCGTTTTTATGGGCCTTCACGGCGTTTTCTGTTTTGTCTTTTTCGGGAGGCTGCTCTTATTTCGATCCCCCGCCATTTAGTGGCAATGAAGTCAAGTGGGCGGACCGCTCGATTCTTTTCAGGGAGGTGGAACGTCATCCCCATGCGCTCGAAGGGCAGCATGTCATTCTTGGTGGTGTGATCATCAGCGTCAAGCGGGAAGGACTTCTGGGGCAGGTCGATGTCCGGGAGTACCCTCTTGGAAAGGAACTGCACCCGGATCATGACAAGCCGTCGATGGGCACCTTCGAGATCCTGACCGACGAGCCTCTTCCTGAAGACCGCTACAAGGCGGGAAGGGATGTGGAGGTCATGGGAACGGTCACCAGTCCGGTCAAGAGAAAGCTGCTTGATGGAACCGAAAAGGTTATCCCCGTCATCCGGGCACATCATATTCATGCCGCGGCTCCGCCACCACCTCCCATGCCCTATGATGAAATGATGGGTCCAATGGATGGAGGTTTCGGAGGATTTGGCGGAGGCATGTATCCTGGCATGATGCCGGGGATGGGTTTCCCGGGTTTCTTCTAGTTCTTTCGTTTCCTTCGGGAAGAGTCGCCCAAATGGCTCGGACGACTCTTCCCCCAATCGATTCAAATCCAAACCGCAACACTCGAAAAAGCGTCCGATCGTTTTCTTATCCTTTTAAACCAGGAGAATGACATGAGTGAAAAAGCATTGGGTACCCCTATCCCAGAGGAGATGATCGATTCTCTGAAACAGCTTGTCTCGGATCATCTGACTTACTCTGCAGGGAAAGACAAAATCAATGCAAAAGCCCATGACTGGTTTGTGAGTCTCTCCCATGTGGCTCGGGACAAGGTCGTAGGAGAGCTCATGAGCACCATGAGGAGCTACTATGATCAGGACGTGAAGCGCGTCTATTATTTTTCCCTCGAGTTTCTCATGGGCCGGGCCCTTTCGAACAGTCTCGACAATCTCGGCCTTCTCGATATGGCCAAACAGGCGCTAAAGGCTCTTTCGATTTCTCCGGACGATGTTTTTGAGGCGGAACCCGACGCGGGACTTGGAAATGGAGGGCTTGGACGGCTTGCCGCCTGTTTTCTGGATTCCATGGCAACTCTCGGAATTCCCGGATTCGGGTACGGAATCCGCTATGAATATGGAATGTTTTTTCAGCGCATCCAGAACGGACAGCAAGTGGAGAGTCCGGACAACTGGCTACGCTACGGAAATCCCTGGGAGTTTCCGCGGCCGGAGGTCATTTATCCGGTCAAGTTTTATGGCCGGGTCGTGGAGTATGCCGATGAAAAGGGTGTTCTCCGCTATCACTGGATGGACACGAACGATGTCATGGCCATGGCCTACGATACTCCCGTTCCCGGATACATGACCGATGCCGTGAACAACATGCGGCTCTGGTCGGCCAAGGCTTCCCACGATTTTGAGCTCTCCTACTTCAATGAGGGGAACTATATCAAGGCTGTCGAAGATAAAAATCAGTCGGAGAATATCTCAAAAGTTCTCTATCCGGACGACTCCACTCTCATGGGCCGTGAGCTGCGCCTGAAACAGCAATACTTTTTTGTCGCGGCATCCCTCCAGGACATTCTCTACCGATTCGGAAAATACCATGACAATTTCGATCATCTTCCGGAAAAGGTGGCCATACAGCTGAACGATACCCATCCCTCCATCGCCATCGTCGAACTGATGCGCATCCTTGTCGACCTGAAACACCTCGACTGGGACAGGGCCTTTTCCATTACGACAAGAACATTTGCCTACACCAACCATACCCTGATGCCGGAAGCCCTTGAAACATGGCCGGTGGAGCTTCTGGAAACGGTTCTTCCAAGGCACATGCAAATCATCTATGAGATCAACCATCGTTTTCTGAAAGAAGTCCGGGCAAGCTACCCCGGCGACAACGAGCTTCTCAGGAGAATTTCGATCATCGATGATGGACCTCCCAAAAAGGTTCGGATGGCCCATCTGGCTTTTGTGGGGAGCCACCGGGTCAACGGTGTGGCAAAAATCCACACGGATCTCATGAAGGAGACCATCTTTTCGGATCTCGAGCGGTTTTCCCCGGGGAAAATCATCAATATCACCAACGGAATCACGCCAAGAAGATGGCTCAAACAGGCCAACCCCGGTCTTTCTTCCCTGATATCCGGGAAGATCGGTCCCGGGTGGACAAAGGATCTGGCTCTTTTAAAAAAATTGATCCCCCTGGCGGAAGACGGGGATTTCAGGACTTCATTCCGGGAGGTCAAGCAACACAACAAGGAGTGTCTTGCCTCTTTCATCAAAAATACACTTCATCTGGAGGTTCCGGCCGATTCCCTGTTCGACGTCCAGATCAAGCGAATGCACGAGTACAAGCGGCAACTCCTGAACGTTCTTCATGTCGTGACCCGATATCAGGAGATCATTTCTTCCCCCGGTGGGGACCATCAGCCCAGAACGGTCATTTTCTCGGGGAAGGCGGCTCCCGGCTACCAGATGGCCAAATTGATCATCCGTCTGATCAATGACGTTGGAGAGATCGTGAACCACGACCACAGGGTCGGTTCCCGGCTGAAGGTGGTCTTTATCCCCAATTACAGCGTCTCCAATGCCGAAATGATCATTCCTGCCGCAGATCTTTCGGAGCAGATCTCAACGGCCGGAACCGAAGCCTCCGGAACCGGAAACATGAAGCTTTCCCTAAACGGCGCCCTGACGATCGGAACTCTTGACGGGGCCAATATTGAAATCGCCTCCGAAGTTGGCGAGGAGAATATTTTTATCTTCGGGATGAAAGCAGGGGAGATTCTCCATCTGAAAAAAACCGGATATCGTCCATGGGAGCATTACGAAACACAAAAGGATCTGAAGCAGGCCATCGACCTGATCGGATCCGGTTACTTTTCTCCAGACCAGCCGACCCTTTACAAGCCGATCGTGGACTCTTTGCTGTCGGCCGATCCCTTTTTTCTCCTAGCGGATTACGCATCCTACAGAAATGCTCAGCGCGCTGTTGATCTGGCTTATCGGGATCAGGACCGATGGGCCCGGTCTTCGATTCTGAATGTCGCCAATATGGGAAAATTTTCAAGTGACAGGACGATTCTCCAGTATGCGAATGAAATCTGGGGAGCCCGTCGAATTGAACGATAACTTCTGATAATGGTATGGTTTCAGGGAGGCCAAAATGCATGAAAGAACAGCGATTGTAACGGGATCGACCTCCGGGATCGGACGGGAGGTCGCCATGGGCCTTCTCGAGGAAGGCTATACGGTCCTTGTAACGGGACGGAGAGCGGCGCTTCTGGAAGACGTACTGGAAAAAGCCAGGAAAAACGATCTGAAGGCCATTTCTCATGTGGCGGATCTCTCGACGGAAGAAGGGATCCTGAGCCTGATCCGGAAGGGACAGTCGGCACTCCCCCATATCGATATCCTCGTCAACAATGCCGGTGGTCTCGTCTTCGCGCCGATTGAGAACATCACGGACAAGGACTACGAAACATTGATGTCAGTGAATCTTCGCGCTCCGTTTCTTCTCTCCCGGGCATTTCTTCCGGAGATGAAAAAAAGGGGCAGCGGACTGATTGTCAACATCTCCTCCGTTGCCGGAACAGAGGCGTGGGAAGGATCCTCCCTGTACTCCATGACCAAGTTTGCACTTCGGGGATTGACCGGGTCCCTACTGGCCGAAGGGGCTCCCCACGGGGTAAAAGCCTTTGCCATTTGTCCGGGGTATGTCGCAACTCCCATGGTTTCGGGGGCGCCCGTTCCGCTGAAGGAGATGATCCAGCCGAACGATATTCTGAAGACGATCCGTTACGTGCGGGATCTTTCCCCTTATGCCGTTTCTCCCGAGATTCTTCTGAACCGTCTGGGCGCGTTTTCATGAGGGAAGAGTTTTCGTTGACCATTGCCACGGACCGGGATGTTCCTGCTATCCTTAATCTCCAGGCAAAGGCCTTTTTGGCTCATGGAAAGATCTTTGATGTTTCTCTCTGGACAAATGAAACGCCCGGGGAACTCCTGGCCGATCTTGATCAAATGACCGTCATGCTTGCCCGATCAGCGGATGGGGAGGTTCTCGGGTCGGTCAGGGCAAGGGAGCTCGAGGGGGTCTGGATCATCCGGAAGCTTTCGGTTTCCCCCGATCATCAGAAGAGGGGAATCGGCAGGGCCCTGGTCGGAGTCATCGAAGCCTCTGCCCCGAAAACTTGCCACAAGATCTCGGTCTGCACGATGCTCAGGCTCGGGGACAATGTCCGATTTTTTCTGGACTGCGGCTACAGGCCGGACTACCTGATGGCCGGCCACTACAATCGACTCGATCTCATCTGTTTTCGAAAAAATCCAGAAAGGACCCAGAGTCGATGATGAGTCTTGTAACTCTTCCCGACAAAAATCAGAATGTTCGGCAAACCAATGATAGGTTGTTCATAGTCATGATAAGAAAATGAAACGATTGACTTTAACGTGATGAAGAATTAGATTTTATCATGGACATCCTTCTTGCAGAAACCATCATCGAAAAGACATCGGAAAGTATCATGGTCACCGATGCGAATGCCTGCATTGTTCGGGTCAACCCCTCCTTTTGCGAAACGACAGGATATCTGCCTGAAGAGGTCATCGGAAAAACACCGAGGATCCTTTCAAGCGGCAAGCATGACACCCTGTTCTACGAGGCGATGTGGGATTCGGTCCAGCAGAACGGATTCTGGAACGGGGAGATCTGCAACCGGAAAAAAAACGGGGAACTCTACCTTCAAAGAATTTCCATCAGTGCCGTTCGCAATCATAAAGGTGAAATTTTCTGGTACGTCGCGAATTTTACAAAAATCGACAAGGAGATAGCCCAGTCTCCCCAGATTGACCGGATCATGGAAGGAATCGCCAACGGGGAATTCCTTCTTCATTATCAGCCTCAGGTCGATATTTCCCGGGGGATGGTCATCGGGATGGAGGCGCTGATCCGCTGGCAACACCCGGAAGAGGGGCTGCTTTTTCCCGGCTCTTTCATGCCGTTGGTGGAAAACTCCGATCTTGCCACACCCGTCGGCAAGTTTGTCATGCACTCCGCCTTGGTGCAGGCGCGTCTCTGGAGGTCTCAGGGGCTGGACTTCAGAGTCGGAATCAATATTTCTCCGCGCCATCTGGAGAATGGCCATTTTATCGAGGATCTCATCGCCTGCCTCCAACATTTTCCTGAAGTTCCCCCCGATATGATCGATCTTGAGATCGTCGAGTCAGCCGCTCTCGAGAATCTGGACAAAGTGGTTCCCGTCATGGAGGAGGCCCTCCGGTTGGGAATACGTTTCACGCTTGACGATTTTGGAACCGGCCACTCCTCCCTGACATATCTTCAGAAATTGCCGGCAAAAACCATCAAGATCGACCAGAGTTTCGTTCGCAATATCCATGAAAATATCAATGATCTGGCTCTTGTGGAGGCGATCACCTCTCTTTCGAATACCTTCCAGCGCGAGGTGACAGCAGAAGGAGTGGAATCGCTCCAGACAGGAACCATCCTGGCCCAGATCGGATGCCACCAGATGCAGGGCTATGCCATCAGCCGGCCTATGCCGGCCGACAAGGTCGCATCATGGGTCCGGGGCTGGTCCCCCGATCCTCTTTGGCAAAAAGCGACACGCACCATCTGGACCCGCGAGGATCTTACGCTTCTTTACGCCCAGATCGATCATAGAAGATGGGTAGAGGAAGTGCGTCAGATGGTCGAGGGTTCATCGAAGATCGATCCAGAACCGGAGATGGAGACCGGGGAGTGTCGTTTTGGAAAATGGTATTACCATTCCGGGAAAAGTCGCTATTCGCATTTGGGCGGATTTTTCGAGATTGAACCCATTCATGACAGGATCCATGCTTCTTCGAGGCGCATTTTCAAGCGACTTTCCGAAGGCAATACCACCCTTGCAAAGGTTGAGTTCCAGAGACTTCTGGGGATCTCGGATCTCCTGCATGAAAAACTCGACAATCTCGCCCGTCAGGTCACAGAGAAAAGGGCTTTTTAACCTCGAGACCTGAATGTTTTGATCCACTCCCAAAAATCAGGAAGACGCCCTTGAAACCTTGTCGGCACGGGCCTGATCCCTTGGCCGGATCAGGATCTGGTCGATGTTGACATGGGGTGGCCTGAGCGCCGCCCAGACAACGGCTTCGGCGATATCCCGGGCTGAAAGGGGGGTCATTCCCTCGTAGACCTTTCTGGCTCTCGTTTCATCTCCTGAAAATCTCACGATCGAAAATTCCGTATCGACAAGACCCGGGTCGATTTCCGTGACGCGAACAGGAAGGCCAAGCCATTCGAGCCGCATGGTCTCGGTGATCGCCCGGAGAGCGTGTTTTGCCGCCGTATACCCGGCTCCCCCAAGATAGGTCTCCCATGCGGCGATAGAGCCGATATTGATGACATGGCTCCCGTCACCAGAGCGCTCCAGAAGTGGAAAGACTCCTTTTGTCATCCTGAGCGTTCCCATGACATTGGACTGGAACATCTCTACCCATTTTTCTTCATCGGCAGAGACGACCGGATCGAGCCCGAGAGCCCCGCCGGCGTTGTTGACCAGAAGATCGATCCTTTCGGGCAACCGATCCAGAAAATTCTGGACGGAATCGGAATCGGAAACATCAAGGACATATCCCTCACCGGAAATCTCCAGTGCCAGTTTCTGGAGCCGATCCACTCTCCTGGCCCCCAGAATGACGTGGTAGCCAGCTTGGGAAAGAGCTCTCGCCGTTGCTTCGCCAATGCCGGATGAAGCTCCTGTCACGATTGCGATTTTTGGACGCACACGACCCCCCTCAAAGATTCGGTTTGCAATATTATAAAGATGCTCAGGATAACCCGGGATCAAAGATGGCGTCAAAAGAGACCGGTCAAGAGCGAAGGCAAACGACCCGGCCGGATTTCCCCCTCAGGGAGAACGGAGAGAAGCTTCCATAACCTTCAAGAAAAAACTTGCGGCTGAAAAAACACGCAACTCCCAGCTAAGAACCCAAAACAGATGGGGTGCCGCCTGAAACCCCAAAAACACGCTTCAGAGGAGCCGGCCTGCGGGCGGTTCGTCCTATCACCGGCTCTCTTACGGGTTAAGGACCTTATTTGTGGAGATGCCTTCTCGGGCTATTGGCTTCCAGTTTCATGATGATAAAAGTGACGGTCATAATGGCAAACGCCAATAAAAGCCAGATGTAGTCTCTCATGACATGCCTCCTTCTCTTTGGAAGTGGACCTGTTTAGACAGTACCACCCCGAGGGGAGTTGTCAAGGTTCGGGAATTTTTCTGTGAGAGACAAGTGGACGGGCTCGGTTTTAGAGCCAATGAATTGTCCGGTATGTCCGGTCCGGAAGGAGTATGGAGACTCTTTTCAGAAGGATGTTTCCGCAAAAGTCTTTTTGCCAGAACATTTCTTGGGCCATTGATTTTTTTTCTATTCTTTAACGGGATCAGTGGCGAGTCTCCCGGGACCGAGAAGAGGGAAAGGGATTCGTCCGGGTTCGACCCGACAGTCGAAAACACCCGATTCGCTCGTCTCCGGTCTTTTCTCCGCCCTGCAACCTTTTTGGCCACCCCACGGTTGAGGGATCTTCAAGGGTCGGGAGGAAGTTTGCTCTGCCCGTCCGGTTCCGTCTTTTTCATGAATTCCCTGAACATCTCCAGCGGAAAGGGAAAGACAATGGTCGAGGTCCTGTCGCTCGCAATCTGGCTTAACGTCTGAAGATATCGGAGTTGCATGGCCTCGGGGACCTTTGACAGGATTTCGGCTGCATCCAGAAATTTTCCGGAGGCCTGAAGCTCTCCGTCTGCATAAATCACTTTGGCCCGTCTTTCCCTTTCGGCTTCCGCCTGGCGGGCAATGGCCCGGATCATGCTCTCGTCAAGGTCAACCCGCTTGATCTCGACATTTGAGACCTTGATTCCCCACGCATCGGTATGTTCGTCTAAAATCGTCTGGATATCGGCATTCAGCTGGTTTCTTGATGCCAGCATCTCATCGAGGTCATGCTGCCCCAGAACCGAACGAAGTGTGGTCTGGGAAAGCTGGTTGATCGCATTTTCATAGTTCTCAACGGCAATGATGGCCAGTTTGGGGTCCATCACCCGAAAGTAGACGACAGCGCTGACCTTGACGGAGACATTATCCTTTGAGATGACATCCTGGCTTGGAATATCCATGACGACGGTCCGAAGTCCGACCTTGACCATCTGCTGCACGACCGGCAACAGAAGGACAAGTCCAGGACCCTTGACCTTCCAGAAGCGTCCCAGAACAAAGACAACCCCTCGTTCATATTCCCTCAGCACCCTGACCGATCGTGAAAGGATGGTCAGGGCAAAACCCAAAAGAACAATGGTCGGAATCAGATTGGACATGTTTTTTCCTCCAGAATCGGCTTGACACGAAGTGTCAGCCCCGAAACATCCACGATGAGAAGCACATCTCCCTCCTTGACCGAAACGGGAGAGGTGGCCCACCAGATCTCACTGTTGACCTTGACGCGGCCTTTTCCCTGAAAATCTTCAATCGATATGCATTTTTCTCCTATCAGTGCCTTTTTTCCTGAAATCTCCGGTCGGAATCGGGATTTTACGGCAATACGGAGAACTCCCAGAAAAAAAACGGCGACAATGGCCGAAAGAAAAAGAATGAGCGGAAGGGTCGGGTGATTCTCCGACCGGGGAAGAGTGGGGCGATACAAGAAAAGGGATCCCAGAAAAAAGGACACAATGCCGGCGATTCCCAGGATCCCAAAAGCTCCGATCATCACCTCCGAAACCATGAGGAAAATGCCCAGAAGGATCAGCAGGAGACCGACCCAGCTGACAGGCAACACCATGAAGGCAAACGCTGCAAGCAGCAAGGAGACCACTCCCAGAAATCCCGGGAGGATGAATCCCGGATGGGAAAACTCGAATGCCAGCCCCAGGATTCCCAGAAGAAAGAGAACATAGGCAAGATCCGGCCGGGACAAGACCATGAGGAGCTGATCCTTGAAATCCGGGTGAAAATTCTGTATCCGGAAGGGAAGGAGGTGAAGGGTCACTGTTCTCCCATGAACCTTCACTGTTTTGCCATCAAGGTTGGCCAGAAGATGGGGAATATCGTCTGCCATCATATTGATGACATGCTCCGAAAGCGCCTCCCGGGCGGAAAGGTTGGAGGCCTGACGGACGGCCTTTTCCGCCCAGATGGCATTCCTTCCATTCATTTCCGCCAGGCTTCGGATCGAGGCAGCCGCATCGTTTTCGATTTTTCTTTCCTCGGTATCACCGGAGTTGGATCCCTTTTGGGGGGGAGCATTCTTTTGAGCCGGATTTTTTGGAGGATTGCCGGGCAAAAGGGGAAGGGAACCTCCGATCAGAATGGGAGTCGCCGAACCGACATTGGTTCCTTCTGCCATCGCCGCCAAGGGGCAGGCATAGAGGATGTAGGTCCCGGCACTGGCGGCCCGGGCACCTCCGGGGGCGACATATCCGACGACAGGGACAGGTGAGGCCAAAATATCCTGTACGATCGATCGCATGGCCCGGGAGAGGCCTCCAGGGGTGTCGATCTGGAGGATAATGAGCTCCGGTGGCGTTTTTTTGGCTTTTTCAAACCAACGGTGAAGATCGTTTGCCATGGGTGGCCCCACAGCTCCGGTCAGGGGGAAGATCCAGATCCTGGAAGCGGTCGCAGAAACTGTGGAAGGTGGCGGGGGCTGTGGCTCAGCGCCCGATTGGCCGGACAAAATGAAGCAGAATAAAAGAATGAACGAAAATACACGAAACCGGACCATCGGATGGATTCCTTCCTGCAAACCATAGGAAACGCGATAGGCTCGCCTGACCTCCCTTTGAGTCTACCATGGATTGGGGGATGGGTTCTTCCGACGGATGAAAGGCTTGATCCGGTTGTCCCGTTTTGGATGTTTGTCAGAATTCTCCGGCCAAGGGAATGATTTGGGCTCCGATATCGGCGGGTGTTGCATGGTAGACGGCCGATGTCACGATCGCGTCGACACCGGTGGCTGCATACTGGCCAATATTGTCTTCATTGATCCCACCCGCGACAAAAAAAATCATTTTGGGATTCTCGAGACGAAGCTTTTTGAGAAGACCGGTCAATTCTTCCGGGCGAACCTTGTCGAACTGGAGTCCGTCAACCCCGGAGCGGGCCAGAAGACAGGCCTCTTCTTCGAGAGATGGGCCGCCTTTCAGCTCAACGAGAATATTTTTGCCCGGAACCTTGGATTTGAACTCGACTAACCTGTTTGCGAGGGTTTTGATCCCTCCGATCAAGACCAGATGTTGATCAAAGACCAGAATCGATTCGGAAAGACCAAGACGATGGGGAAGAACGCCTCCGGCCTTTGCGGCTTCGGTCGCAAAGCGTCGGAGGCCCGGAAGGTGTTTCCGGGTTCCATTGACGCAAATGCCGGGTTTTACGAGACGGGCTGCATCCAGAAGCCGGGAAGCCTTTGTCGCGATCCCACTTGAGTACTCAAGAAGGTTCAGGCAGATTCTCCAGGCCTTATGGATCGAGGCGGCCGGGCCACGGGCAGACAGGATCAGGAGATCCGGAGAGCCCTTTTGGCCGGAAGGAATGAGGGATTCCACCAGGATGCCGGCATGTTCCAGAACATCTCCCGCGATTTCCGTTCCCGAAACAACCCATTCTCCACGGGAACGGAAAAGGATCCGGGCCTTCTCCTGTCCGATCCCCAGAATCTCGCTTGTGAGATCTCCATAGGGGACATCTTCCTCATACCATTCCTGAATCTTGGCCTTATCTGAAAGCATCATGCGCTCCGTCTCTGAAACCAGTCGACGCTCCGATTGTCGTTTCGAGTTGGTTTTTATCCCGTTTGGCCACCTGAAACTCTCCAGGCGGCCAATCCGGTGATGGACTTTTGGAAATAGAAGGCGGATTAAGGTTTTTCGATGCCGACTTCAGTCGATTTGATGCTGGCATGAACCGAATCCCCGACCTTAAGGGCCAGATCCTCAAGGCTTCTGGTGGTAATCACCGAAGAAATGATCCCGGCCGCTGTTTCAACCTCTATTTCTGATGCCGCGGTTCCTTTAATGATTTTGACAACTTTGCCAGACAAATGATTACGAATGGATGTTTTCATAAGACCTCCGATGTGTTTTAATAAAAAAATCGTAAATGAATGTTTCCAACAATACCGCGACGGAGGATGCATGGAACCACTCGAAAAAACCATCGAGAGACTCACCCCCGAGGGAGAACGGATTTGTCAGGCACTTCGGGACAAGGCAAGCCGACTGGGCGTTGCCTCGTCAAAACAGGTCGTGGCAGACTGGAGTAGAGCCCGTTTCAGCCTGTCCCGCGACCCGTACAGTGGTCTCGACAGCCTGATCGGAGTCTGGAAAAATAATTCCGGCATGGACTGCGGGAAAATCATCTTTCACAACGATCAAAGCGGCTATGCCGAATTCGACATTTTAAAACCCCATAGCCAGTATCCGGGAATGATCATTCTGGCCATTGAAGCCTGGCTTTCGGCCGGAGAGATCAAAACGGACCTCCAGCTTCTGCCCGATCCGGCAAGCGGGGAGATCTCATGAGCGGCTCCGATGAGCTTGGCGACCAGGAAATGCTCGCCTTCCTGAGGGAGGCCATCATTCGGGTCGTCGGAGAGCGCGAGCTTTTAAAGTCCTCGATGGAAGCCTGGTACAGCGAAAATTCCGAAAGACCCTTTCCCCGGACAAAAGAGCTGATCGCCAAGGATGAAGAACTCTCGGAGCTCGATGACCGCTTCAAAAGCCTTTGGGACAGGCTGAAAAAGACCGGCAATGCCGACCTAAGCTGAAGGGTAGGGTGGAGATGTCTCCAGACGGGGATCCTCCAGCGGCCGGCCAACGGTAAAATGGTAAAGGCTCTGGAATTCATGAGTCGTCAATCCCAGCCAGGAATGAAGCTCATCATCAAAAAAACAGCCGATTCCGGTGCCCCTTGCGCCTGCCGCCTCGGCTTCAAGGTAGAGGCTTTGTCCCAACACCCCCGCTTCCCAGAAAAGTCTTCGGTACCACCAGGGACCTTCTTTTAAGGAGCTCCCGAACTCGGAGAGCATGGCCACGCCAAAAAGCGATTGGGAGGCAATGGCCTGCCGGCAACAGATATTTCTGAACAGATCACGGGTATCGCCTCTCCTCAGCAGCCTCAACGGGATGTGCGGGGGAATTTGTCCACAGTTTTCCAGGACGAAATCCGCCGTCAGGGACCGGGCAATCTGTTCCTCCACGGCCGAATGGCGGGGCAACAGATAGCATCCCGGTTCCATTCCCTCCACCTTGTAGACAAAAAAGACGGGATGAATCCTCGGAGACCATGTCAGGACGTCAAAGGGAGGCATTTTTTCTCTGGGGAGGAGGGCGTCCAGAATCCGTAAGAATCGGGAATGGGGAAGGGGTTCTCCGTTAGGATCAAATCGTTGGGCGCTTCTCCTCTGACGGAAGATCTGTCCTGAAGGGAGAGGTTCTGAAATCTTCGGAAGGGCGGGGCGGGCGACGGGACGATGTGGTTGTTGGGGAGGGAGGGAGTGATCTCTTGTCGCGAACTCCGCCTCTCCGATCACCGGCCACCCGAGATGATCCGGACTCAGCTGGCTTGCCTTGCCCTCCCATGTGCCAACATCGGCTGTTTCCAGGAGCAGGGAAGGGTCTGGGGGCGCCAAAAGGTCACCAATCCAGATCAACACTTCAGAAACCTCCTGTTCATCCTCCGGAAATTCCTGATGGCGATCGGTTCCCGTTATCCGGGAGATCATCCCGTCACTCCAGCCATCAAGGACGGTCGCATTCCACCCCATTGCACCGGCGGCATAACGGATGGCCGCGATGGCATGGCCAACATCATGCTGGCAATAGCGAAAAGCCCTTTCCCCATACTTCCAGGCCTCTCGCCAGTGAATCGAGGTGAGCCCCAGGAGGATCCCGGGCGTTTTCCAGGCTTTCTCCCAGGAATCGGGTGGGATCATTCTCCGTTCCAGAAGGTGATCCCGGCTCAGATAGTGATAGATTCCTCCGGAAAGGCCGGAAAGGGTCGGTGTGATCAGATAGGCCTCGGTGGGGTGAAGGTTGCCGCTCGAGGGATTGCAGCGAAGGGACCATCTGGTTCCGGCATAGGCTTTCCATGCAGACAGACCAAGGGAGACTTCCAGAAGAAGAGCGATTGCGTTCAGGTCAAACGCTACGGGCGGGATCCTGTTTTCCGGATCGAACAGATCGGAATAAGATGTTTCCGGATGGCCGGGAAAAAGGGGAAGCCGAGTGGCCAAAGTGGCCGAAAAGCTTCGGAACGGATTGGGCTGATCGTCCCAGTCGAGAAACTCCGGACCCCGGGCATAGGCTGAAAATCGATGCTTTGTCCTCTCGTGATAGGAGTTGATGATCTGTAACGATTTTTCATCCAAGGAAACGTCTCCGTGGCCGTCGATTGGCCGCTTTGCGTTACGCTCTGTCTGTGAAGCTGTTCGGTGAGCGAGACGGCTTACAGATCTCGCAGTCGATTGCCGCTGTCATTCTTGCGCGCAGCCGGAAAAATCCGTGACATCCTCATCATGAATCCGGGCGGACAGACCGGTCAACCGGGAAATCTCATCCATTTCAAAACCGGCCAATTTTTTTCCCATGCATTCGATGAGGGGACGCCGGATCAGCAGATGGTCCGAAAGCAAATACTCCATCGATTGTCTGGCATCCAGTGTTTCAGGGGAAATTTCTCCTGATTTCACCCGGGGAGAGGCCCGGTTGAACCATTGGGAAACGGGCAATTTTTCCAAAAAAGGGAGCAGTGTTTCGAAAGACCATGGTTCCGACAAAAGATCCCGGACAATGAGTGTATGGCCAGAATCGGAAAGAATCTTCTTTTGCCGGCCGTTCGTCTGGCATCCCGGTTTCTCGTAAAAAATGATCGTTGCCATCAGGGACCCTCCCTTCAAAGCTCAGACGGGATTTTAGTGAACGGAATCAAGAGACGCTCCCTTTGTCGCGCCTTTCAAGTAGTCACGGATGACGGAACTTCCGACCCGGTCTGAAGGATCGAGCCTTGAAAGTTCGGAAAGCAAGGATTGGGCTTCATCGATACGCCCCTGTCTCAGCAGGATAAAGGAGAGTGCCTTCGATGAAAACAGATAAAAATAATGCGGAGAAGAAGGATCGAGAAAACAAGGGTTTCCCGTGGTTTCAACGAGAGCCGGCTCCACCGGAAATCCCCCTTGGTAGGCAGCTTCAAACAAGGATTCCCGCACGGTTTTCTCCGCAAGATCCAGCTGGTTTTTATAGAAGTAGAACTTGTATAGGGAAAAGAAGACTGCCAGGGCATAAGGCGCTTTTTCCCTGGCTTCCAGAAGGCTGGAAAGCGCCTTGCCGGTATCCGAAAAGTGGATGGCCGCATCTTCCAGAAGGGAAGAAATTTCGGGATCGAGCGGACCACCAAAGTAGGATTTTCCGTTCATGATATTGTCCAGTTTCATCACCCCTCCTCCATGATCGGCGGGTCTTTCCTTAAAGGCCCTGTCCGCTTTTCACGCGGACCATGCTTCTGATTGGAACATCTTTTTATCCGGGAACCTCTCAGAGCAAGGGCCTGATTTCTTCTTCCAGACATCCGACAAGCCTGCCGCCTTCAAACTCCACCAGGTAAACCGGAGTGTTCGAGTCTTCATGTGTTCCAACTCTTACGATCTCTCCGCGGGTTCCATTTGCAACGATCTTTTCCTCTTTTTCAAGATCGGGATAACTTCCGTCGTTAAAGAGGTCGGAAACGGCGGTTACGGCCATGCCCCAGTCAAAACGGGGGACTCTCGGGTCAATCATCTTGATTCTCCTTCATAGGATTTTGCCGCATGGATCGCAAAATCGGTTTTCGGGCAGATAAATCACGCACTTTTTGGGTTCAAAAGGGAACTTTTGGGGGCGCGGGAATGCTCTCTTCGTCGAGAGGTGTCCTGATTACGGAATCAGACAGAATGTTTTGAACAGGGGTTTTGAAACCCTGGCACGCGGAGTTCCGGGATACGTCTCCCGGAAGAGTGGAGTCTTATATCGAAATTACGAACCAAAGCCCTATCGGTTTTGGATTCTGGTAATTATATATCGAACCGGAGTCGAAAGGAAATCGGGATGATCGGGTGAAGGAAAGGCTTTGGAAAGATTTCACCCGATCTTTGATTCGGGCCAAAAAAGATTCGGGAGAATATGGATTTTGCCGTTCGGTGGGATTGCTCCCCCGGCATCAGATCGCTTCAAATCTTTTTTAACAGCATGAAATCATGATAGAATTCGGGAAGCAAGGGCATTATACTTGGTCTTTTTCAAAGAGGAAAAAATCAGGGTTCAGATTTTCAATCAACATTTCCCCATTTCCGAAAAAATCAAAAACATCAGAATCGTTCTTCTATGTGTCGCTGCAAAACCGGAACAGGGTCCTTCGACTGATTGGGTGGTCCCTCAAAAAACAGCTTTTAAATATATCAAAGCCGGAGGTTCATACCATGATTGGCGGAGTCATCGGGGTAAAGGACATTCAGACGGAAGACGGCTTCTTCCGTGCGGACTCCGGGTCAAAAAACTCCTGCTCCGACCGTTCGGGGCAACTCTTGTCCCTATCCCGTTTTTTTCTATTGGGGGTGCTGAAATGATTCTCAAAAAGCACACTAAAAAGCACACCAAAAAGCTGAGGAAAAAGGAAAGACCTTCCTCCATCGAAAAAAGTTTCTTCGATCTTCTAAGCATTCATCTGAAGGATCTTGTTTTTTTAAAGGATGGTGAGGGACGCTGGACATTTGCGAACGATGAGGCGCTGGCTTTCCTTGGTCTCTCCACATCCGACTGGAAAGAAAAAACGGATCTCCAGATCATTGATCTTTTCCCCAATACCCAAAAAGAGCTGATGCATTTTTGCCAGTCGGATCAAAAAGCCTGGGAAAAAGGGTCCCGTCTGGATCTTATCGAACGGCTCACGGATTCCCGGACCGGAAAAATCCATGTGTTTTCTGTCATGAGAATTCCCGTGTTCATCGGGAAAGGCAAAAAAGATCATCTCCTTGTCATCGCCAGGGATATTACAGGGGTTGTCGATGAAAAGGAGGTGATCCTTCGGGAAAGGGAATGGTATCAGACGCTCTTTTCCATGGTGGGAGAGCCATTATTTCTGTCCTCGATCAATGCCGACGGGACCCTGTCGACGATCCTTGAAGCCAATTCCAGGGCAGAGCTTGTTTATGGATATCCTTCTTCCGAGTTCAAAAGTCTCAGGATGCTGGACCTGATGTCTCCGGCGCAAAGGGAGGAATGTCTCCGGGAGGTGTTTCCGAATCTTCTGGCCAAGGGTCAGCATGATTACGAATCGGTTCACCTGTCAAAGGAAGGCCGGGAAATCCTGGTGGATGTTTCCGCGAGGATCCTTGAAAAGGACGGAGAGCGATTCCTGCTCACTCTGATTCGGGACAAAACGCTTAAAAGGCGGGAAAAATTGATCGAACGGATGCTTTCCGATGCGGAACGGAAAGTGCTGATGGGAGAGAATCTCCAGAAGGTTCTGGACGATCTCTGCGAAGCCCTGGTTTTCTTTTTCCCGTTCATGTACCTGGGAATCCTGAAAAAGGAACCGGAGGGAGCCACAGAACTTGTCGCGGGGGATGTCAAGGGAAAAATCCGCTATGAAAACAATACTCCCGCAAGATGGGACCATTCACCCCAGGGAATGGGGGTGTCCGGACATGCCATTCGGGAGGGCAGAACCCATATGATCTCCATTGCGGATTCCAAATATCCGGATGTGTTCAAAAAGGAAATGGAAAGTGTCGGAATCCGCTTTATCTGGTCGATTCCCCTGAGACAGAAAAACGGAGAGGTGATGGGAACGATCACCTCTGGTTCCCGGTATATGTTTGGTCCGGCACCAGAGGAGCTGTCCATCCTTGAAAAATATTCGGACCGGATTGCTTTGCTGTTTGATTTGGCCGAAGAGCAAAAAGAGGTCCGTTTTGGATATGAAGCCCTCCAGGCTGTGGGAGAGGCCATCAGCATGGTCGACCGCAAAGGTGCCATCCGGTGGGTCAACCATGCATTCCTCCAGTTGACGGGGTATTCAAGGGAGGAATGTATTGGTCATAATCATCGGATCCTCAAATCGGGCCATCACGGAAAGGAGTTTTACGAAGATCTCTGGGGGACGATCTTTTCCGGAAATGTGTTCGAGTGCGAAGTGATCAACAGGAGAAAGGATGGGAGCGAGTTTGTGGCAGCCCAGACCATCTCGCCCCTTGTCGCTGAAGACGGAAGGATCAACCGATTCATTTCGGTGCAAAGGGATATTACCCACAAAAAGGAAAACGAGCTCAGAATTTGGCGGATGGCCAATTATGATCCTCTGACCGGGCTTGCCAACCGGAATCTTCTGAGGGAGCGAGTCACTCGCGATATTGAGTCGTCTCTCCGGAAAAACAGGGTTGTGAACCTCCTGTTTTTGGACCTCGACCATTTCAAGCATGTGAACGATACTCTTGGCCATGAGATCGGAGATATGCTTTTGAAGCTCGTTGCCGAGCGTCTTCTCCGCTCAGGAAGGGAGTCGGACACGATCGCCCGGCTGGGAGGGGATGAGTTTGTCTATGTCCAACCCGATAGCCGCAGTCGTGAGGAAGCCATCGCTCTCGGAGAGAGGATCCTGGATCTTTTCAGGGATCCTTTCCAGCTCTCGGATCAATCCATTCATATCGATGTGAGTATTGGAGCTGTGAGTTGCCCGGAAGATGGAGAAGATCTGGATGGCCTTCTCCGGAAATCCGATATTGCCCTTTACAAGGCCAAAAACAGGGGCGGCGGGAGAGTCGAGTATTTCGAGCTTTTTCGCGAAGACCTTTCTGCCGACAGGATCGCCCTCATCGAGAGCGTCAGGAGCGGTCTTGAAAACGGTGAGTTTGTGCTGTTTTACCAACCGGTCTTTTTGTTGTCAGACACCCGGATGGTCGGAGTGGAATCCCTGATCCGATGGAGGCGACAGCCCTTTGATATCGTTCTTCCCTGCGATTTCATCACCCTTTTTGAGGAAACCGGAATGATTCATGCCCTGGGCGAGAGGATTATCCGGGAGGGAATCCTGCAGGCAAAGTCCTGGAAAAAATCGGGTTGGGACTCTTCATTCCGGATTGCCATCAACATCTCTCCGGTCCAGCTCCTGAACCCCGATTTCTTGGATATGGTGGTCAGGATCCTCGATGAAAACAGCGTCAGTGCCGGCGAGATCGGCCTCGAGTTCGAAGTCACTGAAAGTCGCCCCATCCAGTCTGAAAATGCCCTGAACACCCTGGTCAGGCTTCGGGAGCTGGGGATTCGCATTTCGATCGATGACTTTGGAACAGGCTACTCCTCGATCTCGCTTTTGCGGGGATTTCCGGTGGATACCCTCAAAATCGACCAGTCGTTCATTCGCGACATCCGACATGACCGGAACGCCAGGTCCATGATCCGGGCGATTGTGACAATGGCCAAAAGTCTTGGATTGTCGCTTGTGGCGGAAGGGGTTGAGTTTGAGGAAGAACGGATCTTCCTTCAGGAAATCGGATGCGACCTTTTCCAGGGATTCCTTTGGGGCCACCCGTTGCCACCTGAAGAGGTGATCGAATTCTATCGGTCGACGCTCGAAAAAAGCTGACCAGCCCTCCATATTCAAGTTCAAGGGTTTTCCGGTCAACCCGGAAAGTCGGGGAAGAGCCGGCCACGGGATAAAGCGGAGGGGGGACGGAAAAGAGAGGTCTCAAGAACCGGCATCTCCCTGTATCCAAGCTTTCTTTTGATGATCCGAAACCGCTGTTCCAAAAGTTCCGCCAATGGACCGCTCCCCCGCATCCTCTCTCCAAAACCGGGATCATAAAGTTTTCCTCCATGAAACTCCCGCATCCTAGCCAGAACCGCCTGCGAAGACAGGGGAACATGGAAGTCGAGCCATTCCCCAAAAAGCTCCCGAAGCTCAAGAGGGAGTCTCAAAAGAACATATCCCGCGGAAATCGCTCCGGCCTCCCGTGCCTCCCTGAGAACCTTTTCCAGTTCATGGTCTGAAAGGACCGGGATGACAGGGGCGACAAGAACTCCGGTCGGTATCCCGGCGGCCGTGAGCGCCCTGATGACCTCGATTCGTCTCCATGGGGCGGCGGCTCTCGGTTCGAGAGAACGGGAAAGCTCTTCGTTCAGGGTCGGAATGGAAAGAAACACATTGGCCAGTTGTTTCCTGGCCATCTTCGCGAGAAGATCGATATCCCTCTCGATGAGTGAGGATTTCGTGACAATCGTTACCGGGTGGGAAAACTCCTCGAGAACTTCCAGAATGGATCTGGTGATCCCCATCTTTTCTTCGACGGGCTGGTAGGAGTCTGTATTGATTCCGAGAGCGATGGGCTCACATCGATAGCCCTTTTTGGAGAGTTCGACCCGAAGAAGGGAAGAGGCATCCTGTTTGAAAAAAATACGCGTTTCAAAGTCAAGCCCGGGAGACAGCCCGAGATAGCTATGGGTCGGCCTGGCGAAACAATAGACGCATCCGTGCTCGCACCCCCGGTAAGGGTTGATCGACAGGGAAAACCCTACATCCGGCGAGTTGTTCCGGTTGATAATGGTTCGAGCCGCGTCCGGGAGGAACTGTGTCCGGAGAGACTGTTCCTCGGCACCCTCTTCGACCGATTCCCGTTTTTGGGATTCAAATCGGTTGTCCGGTTGGCTGAGGGCACCCCTTCCCCGGGGAGGAGTGGGTGGCTTCCGGGTCATGGGGTCCCTTTTTTGGGGATGATCATCAGATCAATCCTTTTTTGATGGCCTTGACGGCCGCATCCGCCCGGGTTGTGGCAGAGAGCTTCTGGAGGATGCTCTGTATGTGGGCTTTGACTGTACTCAGGCTGATCTGGAACTCCATGGCCAGTTCCTTGTTGGAAAATCCTTCCGACAGGAGTTTCAGGACCTCGGTTTCCCGGGGAGTCAGGGGATTCCCCTCATCTCGAAAGGTCGGGGACTGGATCCTTCGGGCGGCGAGATGGGCGATTTGGGGGTCGATATACAAAGATCCCATGGACACAGCCTGGATGCCGAGAAGGAGACTGACAATATCGGTTTCCTTCAGGCAATACCCGTCAGCTCCGGACTGAAAGGACGAAAAGATTTCCTCTTCCAGCCGATGAACCGTAAACATCAGGACATGAAGCCCGGGGTGCTCCTTTTTCAGACGTCTGGTGGTTTCGATCCCCGACATTCCCGGAAGTCCCAGATCCATGACAACGACGTCGATATCCCGAGGGATCTCCGAAAGAATCTCAAGCGCTTTTTCGCCCGAATGGGCTTCTCCCATGAATGCGATCGAATCATTTCTTTCCAGTGATTTTTTGAGAGCGGACATCATCAGCGGATGGTCCTCGACTAGAAAAACACGTATTTTCACAACAGAATCTCCTGAGTTCTGAAAACAATCCGGAAGCAGCTTCCGGGAGATGACGGATGATATTCGATCAGAGCGTCGTGACGCTTCGCAATCTGCTGGGCGATATAAAGACCCAGCCCAAAGCCGGAACCGGAATGGATTCCCCCAAACCGGGTGAACAGTCTGGAATGCATCGAATCCGGCACTCCCGGACCTTCGTCCACGATATCAATGGTAACACCCGACCGCTCCCTTTTTGAGGATATCTTGACGGTTCCTCCATGAGGGGACCACTTGATGGCATTGTCGATGAGATTTTGAAACATCCTTTTGAGCGAAGCTCCGTCTCCATTTTGGGTGATTTCTTCCAGGTCGGTCACCAGACACAGGGACTTCGATTGTAAAAGAGGGTCCAGATCGAAGAGCACCTCCATTAAAAGACAATCGATCCGGACAGCTTCAAAAATCAGATTGAGCTCATCAAGCTCGAATCGGGAAAGGAGCAACAGGCTGTTTGAAAGTTCAAGGATCGACTGGTTCGAGAGGATCGTTTGCTCAAGGACGGAGGAAAATTCATCGGAAATCGGTCCGTAGGCTCCGTCTAGGGCAAGCTTCATATTGATGCTGTTGGCGATCAACGGAGTGCGGATATCGTGGGAGACACCGTAAATCAGGTCATGAATCACGCTGTTCCGATGGAGAAGCACCTGGTTGTACTGGGTCAGGTAGGAGAGAAGACGGACTCTGGCGACGACTTCCTCGATAATCGGCGCGATCTCTGTAAGGATTGCCAGGATGGAGTTTTCCCCCGGTTCCAGAATAAACAAATAGAGAAACTGGCCCGAATCAGCCTCCTGGTCGATTGGGGATAATGAAATTCTTGCAACAACGCCTTTTGAGACTTGATTATTGTCAAGGATCGGAAAAAGGCTCGGCTTTGAGATCCAGGTCGGAGAAAATGATTTTTGAGCAAGAAGGGATAATCCTCCGGGAAGGGATTCTCCCGCTTCCCAGAACCAGAGTCCATCCGGAGAGGAATAGGTTGCCGACCGCCACCGGTCATGATCGGACGGGGAGATAATGACGCCTCTTGCTGAAAAAAGGGTGAGCAAATGGCCGGTGAGTTCCCGAAGAAGCCGGTCAGGGCTGTTTTGCGCACTGATTCCTGCAAGAAACGTCCTGATCTTGTTTTCTCTTATGGCACGACTCCGTTCGGATGAGGCCACTCCTGTTTCATGGGCGTTTTCCTGGACCTTCAGCGTCAGGTATCCCACGAGAAAAAAGGAAACGGCGGAAAAGATCCGGTTCAGGAGGGCGACGGTATCGATGGAGCCTTCCGTTCTGGCGTTGATGATCCCGGCGAAGGTATTGGCAAAAAGACCAAGGAGGACGAGGGAGACGGTTGCCTTTTTCCTGAGTGTCAGACCGGTCAGTGCAATGGGAATGTCCAGCAGGATGGAAACGACCAGGCTCTGGGGGGTGAGAGCATCGGTCACAAAAATCAAAAGAAAGAGAAGAGCCGCCAACAAAAGGACATTTTTGTTGGCGGCCTGGGGAAAGGGGTCGGTTTCGATCAACCCTTCCGGATGATTGCTTTCGGAGTCAGTCTTCATGGAGGGAGGGAGTGTCTGTAGAGGTTTTCAGAACCTCATGGCCGGAGGAAAGAATGGATTGGTCGCCTGGTTTTTTGCCGGAACGGCCCATTATGGACTGAATTTTCCAGACGGTCACCGGGACACCGGAACGGACGATGGCCGCGTCGATCGATTTGGAGACGGAAGAGTTTGTATCGTTAAAAACCAGAGTATCCGCCTTGTGTCTGGTATAGACCTGGACGAGGGAGTCCCCGATGGAACGGCTTCGGATGAGAAGCGTGTCCAAGAGGATATCTCCCTCGACTCCAATCGCCTGACAGAGCTCCAGGGTGTTTTGCGCGATAGCTTCTTCTTCGGGAAGAGGTGCGTTCAGGGGAAGAGAGAGGGGGATTTCCAGAACGGTGACAACCGTTACCCTGGCCTTGTCGGATTTTGCGATTTTGGCAATGTCATGGAGGATCGGGGAGGGGGCATGAGGGGATGTTGCCACCAGAATGTTCCGGTGGGGAACCGGTTTTTCGAAATCGTTTTCCACCAGCTCCCTGATCTCCACCCGGCCCATCAGGGGCATGCGGGTGCTGCGGCGGAAGTAGTAGTAATAGACGATTCCCACAATCATCCAGATTGTCCCGAATACCCGACCGTATTTGTGAAAGAGGAGCACCATGATGAAAACCCCTCCGGTTCCGACAAGGCCAAAGATGGCCGGAAGGGGAATCTCAAAATTTCGGATCCGGACAGAAAAGGGAACACGAAATGGCCTTGGAAGTTCCGGCTCCTTGTTGCGGAGCTTGATCAGTGCCAGATGCGTCATCATGAAGGAGAGCATCGCTCCATAGTTGTAGAGATCGGCAAGAACTTCAAGATAGGGAAAAAAGGCGACGACCGTCGCCGACAGGGCGCCAAAAAACACGATGGAATAGACCGGAGTTTTCCATCTTCTGGTGGTATGTCTGAAAATCGGATGGATCAGAAAATTGTGCGACATCGAATAGGCCAGCCGGGAAACGCCAATCAGCCCCGCATTGGCGGCAACCGTCAGGATCGTGGCCCCCAGAACGGCAATCCAGGGACCAAGAAAATGGTGCACATGAGGAATGAAATGAGCGATTCCGGCGATCGGATCGTTGACCCATACCGTCGAAAGAAGTTTCGGGTCCATGGCCGACAGGGCGACGAGGCTGATTCCCGAATAGAGGAAAACAGTCGTTCCCATGGTCAAAAACATGGCTCTGGGGACGGATTTGGCCGGATCCCTGGCTTCCGAAGACATCTGGCTGATCGCCTCAATCCCGATGTAGGCCACCATGGCCACGGAAATTCCGTACAGGAAATGAGGCCAGGTCGGATTGGTCCCCAGGGAAAACTGATGCATGATCTTGGGGACGTTGAAGAGAAAAAAGATCCCGAGAAACATGAGGGAAAGTTGGGTCAGGATGTCAAACCCCGCCAGCATGAGGCTGAACCAGGAGGACTCCTTGAGCCCGAAGACATTTAAAAGGATGAGGCAAAGGATCAGTGCCCCGGTAAAGGTCACATTGGCCTGAACATTGTCTTTCAGGACCGGAAAAAAGTATCCCAGATACGGGCCCACGGAAAAGGCGGAAAGCGCCAGCGTGATGACATAGTCGAGAAGGAGGGCCCAACCGGCAAAAAAAGCCCATCCGTCACCGAATGCCCGCTGTGAAAAGAGGGAAGAGCCTCCCGCCTCCGGTATCGCCGAAGAGAGCTCGGCATAGGACAGGACCGTCGCGATAAAAAAGAAGCCGGCGATGAAAATGGCCAGGAACATCGCACCGCCGGCGTAGATGGTTGTGACTCCGAGAGCAAAATAGATGGAGGATCCGACATCTCCATATCCCGATGAAAACAGGGCACCGATTCCGACCACTCTCTGGAGAACGGACTCCCGGAAACGTGTGATGGTTTTTCTGGTTCCGTGGTAGAGCCTGAATATCGCCAATAAACATCCTCCTTGAGTTTTAAAAGAGTGGTTTTATTTTCAAACCGGTCTTTTCTCCACGAAAAGGTTCATGGCGGAGTTTGGCAAATGGTCTTTTTCTTCAGAACGAATAGATCAGTTCCACATCCACCGTATCCTGCGAATAAAGGGCGGGACCCCGGTTTCCGCCATTGTAGGCGGGATTGTCAAAAAGCGGATTGTTGGCGTTGTCGTGGCGATACTCCACACGACTGATGACATTGGGCATGAAGTTCCACTGGTAGTCCACCGACTCGTCATTGATCGCGGTTCCCGGCATTCCGGTCATGAAACCGTTCGGATCGTAATAGACCTCGTATCTGGCCACAATGTCCATTGTATCGGAGAGATCATACCGGAGAAAGTTTTCACTGGAATACCAGGAGGCATTGCCGACGGGAGTGCCGGATGAATTGACGGCTCCCTGTGCCTGCCATCCGTAGGATTCATTTGTGACCAGCCATAAATGGTCGATCGGACCCACCTCGATGACAAAAGCGCTGTAGTTTCTCCAAGTGGGTGTGTTGGCCTCTCCATAGGTTGTGGCGAGGCTCGATCCGGCTCCTCCGATCCCTCCGGCGGCTCCGGACAATGGATCAAAGTAGACGTTTCTGACCTGCGGGCCCAGATATCCGGAGAAGTTGATGTTGAGCCAGGAGACGGGATTGGCCACCAGACCAAGCTCGATGTCCTGGAAATAGCTCCCCTCGTTGGATTGCATGTTGCCGTTCCAGCCGTTGTTCACCCCGAGATAGAGATTCGTGGTGGCATTGGGGGCATAGTGCATCCGGACGCCGGTGTGGGTATAGGGTCCCAGCAAAAAGGTGTAACCGTCGGAGATCATCCAGTTCCCGGTGGGCTGGATCACTTCGAAGTTCGCCAGTGTCTGGAACTGTCCGGCATAGGCCTCAAGCTCCTTGTTGGTGTCGGGGACGAAGAAGTTGATATACGCTTCCTCCAGCCAGAAGTCGGAGTAGGGCATGGTGGCGCTTCCCAGTCCCACGGAGGTCGAGCCGCCATGGCCGCCTCCAAGCGCTCCAAAGTACCCCGGAGAAAAATTCTGGGCGGATGCGTAGGCGCCGGGTCCGAAGTCGGTTCTGAGGACAAAGCCGATCCCGTCGTCGTCCGGACGCCAGAGTTTGAGCTGGGCCATGTTGAGGTTAAAGGAGTTTGCGCCGTAATCATAGGCCCGGAAATCCGTTGTCGACGCGCTGGTCGGGTTATATTGCCCGTACACATCGATAAAGCCCTTGAAATGGACATTCATCGAAGGAAGGATCAGATCCGGCGCTGGAGCTGGCGTGGCTGCCGGAGCGGGCGTTTGAGGAGCAGACGGCGTGACAGGCGCCGGGGATGTGGCCGGAGCCGTTGTCGTGGTTTGAGGAGAGGAGCTGTCCCCATAAGAAAGATGCGGGGAGGAGAGACCGGCCAGGATCAGAATCGCCGAAGCGAGAGCCAGACCGGCGGACGGTGTTCTAACGACTTTATTGGAACGGATTCTTTGATTGTTCAGGTCGAGCGCATTTCTGTACATGAAGGGAAACCTTTCCGTTGTCTGAGGTTCTTTTATGGTCGATTGTCCTTTGTGGTCTCATGCCGTTTGTCCAGGGCCAGGTTGAGCTCAAGGACATTGACCCGGCTTGTTCCCAGAAATCCCAGTTGGGGTCTTGTGATCTTTTCCCTGATCAGGGCTTTGACCTCTTCAGGAGTCATGTGCCGGCTTTCGGCGATCCGCGGAGCCTGCAGATAGGCGTTTAAGAGGCTGATGTCCGGGTCGAGACCCGATCCGGAAGCCGTGACCGCATCGATGGGCACGGCAGTGGAGGGAGGGAGATGGTTTTCAAGGCGGTAGGCACTTGCCGCATCGGTTGCCGCCTTGATCTGGGCACTGTTGTCCGGACCCAGATTGGAAGCACTTGAAAAGGCCGCATCATAAGGCTGGGCTGCGGATCCATCGGGAGTCATGGCGGCCGATGGACGGGGATGAAAGTATTTTGGGTCATGAAATCCCTGGGCGATGAGAGCGGATCCAATGATTTGTCCATCTTTTGCATGGATCAGCGTCCCGTTTGCCTGACGGGAAAAGAGGGTTTTTCCAACGGCTGTGACCGCCATGGGATAAAAAATGCCGCAAACGATCATCAGGAAAATGGTGGCGCGCAATGATTGTCCAAAGAGTTTCATTTATTTAGCCTTTCAATATTTTTTCAGTTGTTTCATATGTCAATATGGATCGTTTTTTCCGAATCGATCCTTCTCTCAGAAAGAGACCCCATGGAGAATCGACAGATGCTCCAGGAGCGGACCCAGAATGAGGGGAGGAAGGAAGGTCAGCGCGGCAAAGAGAATCATGAATCCCAAAAGAAGAACCACAAATAGCGGTGTATCGGTTTTGAAGGTTCCGGATGTTTCCGGGAGCGTTTTCTTTCTGGCAAGGGAAGATGCCATCGCCAGCAGGGGGAGAAGGGGAAGAAATCGTCCAAGGATCATTTCGACACCGATTAAAATGGCGTAATAGGGTGTCGATACATTGAGCCCTGCCATGGCGGAACCGTTGTTGGCGTTCCCGGAGGCAAATGCGTAGAGAACCTCCATGAATCCATGGGGGCCAGGATTGTCCA
This sequence comes from Leptospirillum ferrooxidans C2-3, assembly GCF_000284315.1. Classification (NCBI taxonomy): domain Bacteria; kingdom Pseudomonadati; phylum Nitrospirota; class Nitrospiria; order Nitrospirales; family Nitrospiraceae; genus Leptospirillum; species Leptospirillum ferrooxidans. Next base: position 1,190,919 of record NC_017094.1, read on the forward strand.
TGGAGCTTTTTCCCGCGGGGATCACAACCGAAACAGCGGTGAGCCCCAATACAAGAAGTGGCGTCACAAGAAGGGACAAGGCCGATAGCTTGATTTCCCTGGACTCGATTTTTTTTCCGAGGAATTCCGGGGTGCGTCCCACCATCAGACCCGCCAGAAAAACGGCAAGGATGGCTTCCTTGAGGAGGCCCGCAAACCCGACCCCTTTTCCTCCCGGCTCTTCATTCAGGAACATATGGACCAGATAGACGAGGACCGACAGGGGGTTCATGCTGTCCATGGCTCCGTCCACCGCTCCGGTGGTGGCAGCAATGGTCGTATTTGAAAAAAGGCTGGTCTGGGTGATGCCAAGACGCACCTCTTTCCCTTCGGTATTCCCTCCGTCTTGAAGTGGAGTCGTCCCTTGTGCGATATGGGCAGGAGAAAGAAGCGGGTTTTTTGCTTTTTCCGAATGCTCGATCAGACCAAGACCGGCGAGATAGAGGGAAAAAACGATCACGAAGAACACCTGACCCTGACGGGGACGGCCAATCATGCGGCCGAAGAAAAAGGGAAGAGAGAAGGTAAAGACCCCCATTTCCAGAAATTCCAGCGTATTGGTCAGGGGGGTCGGGTTTTCATAGGGATGGGCGCCGTTTGCGTTGTAGAATCCCCCTCCGTTGGTTCCCAGATTCTTGACGGCCTCGAGAGAGGCGACTGGCCCGACGATTAGTGTCTGATTGGCTCCTTCGAGTGTTTTTGCCGATACTGTCGTTTCAAGCGTCTGGGGGGTTCCCTGCCATATGTGGACGAGTGCCATCAAAAAACAGGCGGGAAGAAAGGCCCTGACGAAAAAACGGAAAAAGTCCGACCAATAGTTTCCCAGCGTGGAAATTCCCGATCGGGTGAATCCCCGAAAGATGGCGACAAGCGCCGCCATGCCTGTATTGGCACCGACAAACATGAGGAATGTGATCGCCACCATCTGAGAGAAGTTTGAGAGTTGAGCTTCTCCCGCATAAGCCTGCCAGTTGGTGTTGGTAACAAAACTCGCGGCCGTATTGAACGTGACCTCGGCGGTCAGGGGCGAAAGGTGCCTCGGGTTGAGGGGAAGAAACGCCTGTCCCCAGAGAACGAGAAATCCCGCGGCGAAGAACACTCCGTTTGACGCTATGATGGCCACGCTATATTCTTTCCAGGTCATCTCCTTTGCCGGATCGATCTTCAGAAGACGGTAGATGATCCGCTCCGGAAGGAGAGTGTGGCTCTGGTAGATCCAGGCCAGGTAACGCCCAACGAGTGGGGATATCAGAACAACCGCTGAAAGTGAAACCAATATTTGAATCCAGTCATTTGCAATCATCATGTTAGAGTTTCTCCGCATTGAGCAATGTGGCAAAAAGGTAAATCACCAAAACAAGAACGACCAAACCAAGAATGTCCCAGATCACGACCGGTACCTCCTACTTTTTTTCCTATAATCAGATTCGCTCAAGGAATCCGATATAAGCCCGCATTCCCACAAAGACCCCAATTCCCAATGTCAGCATCAACAGGTAATGTCCCATCTAACTCTCTCCTTTCAGGTAAAGTGCAAAATCACAAGTGCCATGTCGATCAGCTTGATTCCCAAAAACGGGACAAGAATCCCTCCGAGTCCGTAGATCAGGAGGTTTCTCCTGAGAAGGGCGGACGCTCCGACCGGTCTGTAGGAAACGCCCTTTAACGCCAGGGGAATCAGTGCGGGGATGATCAGGGCATTAAAGATGATGGCGGAAGTGACCGCCGACTCGGGGGTGGCAAGTCCCATGATGTTCAAAACCTTCAGCTGTGGATAGGCCACTACAAACATCGCCGGAAGGATGGCGAAATATTTGGCGACATCATTTGCGATTGAAAAGGTTGTAAGGGCCCCCCTGGTGATCAGAAGCTGTTTCCCGATCTCGACGACCTCGATGATCTTTGTGGGATCGGAATCGAGATCGACCATGTTTCCCGCTTCCTTGGCGGCCTGGGTGCCGGAGTTCATGGCAAGGGCGACGTCCGCCTGGGCCAGTGAGGGGGCATCATTTGTTCCGTCGCCTGTCATGGCGACAAGTCGGCCCTTTTCCTGCTCCTTTTTAATAAGAGCCATCTTGTCTTCCGGCTTGGCCTGGGCGAAAAAATCATCGAGGCCCGCCTCTTCGGCGATAGCTTTGGCCGTGAGTGGGTTGTCTCCTGTCACCATGACCGTTGTGACGCCCATCTTGCGGAGCCTTGCAAAACGTTCTTTCAGCCCTGGCTTGATGATGTCCTTCAAGTGGACCACTCCCAGCGGTTTTTTGTTTTTTGCAACGACCAGGGGAGTTCCCCCGGATTTGGCGATAGCGGAGATAATCTCCTTGATCTCGCTTGAGAAAGGGGTTCCGACATAAGCGTTGACCGCATCTTCCGCTCCCTTTCGGATTTCTCCTTCGATGCTGTCGGCGCCACTCATCCGGGTTTCAGGAGTAAAAGGAATCGCCACCAGTCCATTCGGGGGTGTTTTGGCGTCCAGGAGCGGCGCTGCCAGCAGAACGATGCTTTTCCCTTCAGGTGTTTCATCCGACAAGGAGGCAAAATAGCTTTCCCTGGCAACCTCCTTCTCTGAAACGCCCGGAACAGGGATAAACTGGACTGCCTGACGGTTCCCGAAAGTAATCGTCCCGGTTTTGTCCAGGAGTAAAATGTCGATGTCTCCGGCGACTTCAACCGCTTTTCCGGATTTGGCGATGACATTGGCCCGAAAGGCCCGGTCAATTCCGGCGATTCCGATTGCGGGCAGTAGACCGGCGATCGTGGTCGGGATGAGGCAAACCAGCAGGGCGATCAGAATCGTTGGAGATGATTGGATTCCCGCATAGGAAGAAAACGCCGGGATGGAGGCCACGACAAAAAGAAAGATCAGGGTGAGTCCGACAAGCAGGATGGTCAGGGCAATCTCGTTCGGGGACTTTTGCCGGTTTGCACCTTCCACGAGAGAGATCATGCGGTCGAGAAAGGTTTCTCCCGGATTGTTGCTGACCGAGACCCTGAGCTTTCCGGCGAGAACCCTTGTTCCTCCTGTTACCCCGGACCGGTCTCCCCCGGATTCACGAATGACCGGAGCCGACTCTCCGGTAATGGCGGATTCATCGATGCTTGCGACTCCTTCAATGATTTCTCCGTCAGTGGGGATGATTTCTCCGGCTTCCACCAAAAATTGATCTTTCTTTTTCAGTTCGCTTCCCGGAATATGGGAAAATCCTATCGGTGTCACAAGTCGTGCCGTGGTTTCAGCGCGTGTGGATCTGAGGGTCGATGCCTGGGCTTTTCCCCGAAGTTCGGCAAGTGCTTCCGCAAAATTGGCAAATGCGATCGTAAGCCAGAGCCAGATCGAAATCATCGCTCCAAAAGCGGCTTCGCCCGAATGGGTCCATCCGGAATGAATGGCCAGTGATGTTGTCAGGATGCTTCCAATCTCCACAATAAACATGACCGGGTTTTTGTAGAGCTTGACCGGATTCAACATGGCAAGAGACTGAAAGATGGCTTCCCTGTAGATGTCTGGATTTTGCATTTCCTTTTGTTTCATCATTTTTCCCCAAAAAAGAATATTTGTATGAAAATAATCAACGAGTCCCTGTATAGACCCCGATGAAAAACGTTACAATTGGCCAAATGGCCATTCAGGTTCCGCACCAAAGATCCGACAGGTTATCGTCGTGAAAAAAATCCCCTGGAAGGCTCTGGCGGATCTTTTTGCCAGAGCTTGATTCGAAAAGCCTGGAAGAAAGATTTCTCTCGAGAATTTCCAGATGGAAAAATCCGGATTTGGTCCTCGTTTCTTGTCTCAATTTCTGAAAGGGGGGTCAGCTTTCGTGCCGCAACCGTCAGGCAATCCCCGACTGTGAGATGCGGGAAAGGGGAGAAACCCTGAGGTCCCATTACGATAAAGGCACTGTGATCTCTCAAGGATCGGACCATTCGATCCTTGAAAACCGTGACCAGATGTCCGGATGGCTTCCGGCAAAGAGGTCGTCCCGTTTGGGTGATGGGGACAAGATTCATCAGAAATGTCCCATGATCCGACAAGTCCCCTTTTTGGATCCTGACAACAATGCCTCCCAGAAGTTTTGACGCTTTTCCGGTCAACAGGAATTTTTCATCCCCGATAGAGGCGGCAAAGGATTGTCCGAAAAAAAGACCCGTCAAGGAAAACAGCACTCCCGCAAGAAGTTTCATGGCTGACCCGATCCGTTCTTGAGTGCGGGAAGCCAAAACCAACCATTTCATTTCACGTTCTCCGATTAAGCCTCTCCTCCCGAAAGTGATGCGATCGGGAGGAGGGGGTGGCATTTTTTGTGATGACCAGCGAAATGATCCTGCTGCCTTCAAAAGGCTACCCTCGAAAATTTTTGGAAACCATTGGCCATATGACCAAGATGGAAGAGAGATCTTGTATGCTATCTTTGAAAAACTCCCATGGAAGTCTGGTTTCGTCTTAAAAGGGTGAAGATAAGTTTTGGAGGATTTTCCCTTGAATGAAAAACTAGAGGATTTTTCACGCTTTGACCCATTTCTGGGGACGATCCTCAAAATGGGCAAAGGGCGACTGAAGATCTATCTTGGGTGGGCTCCCGGAACCGGTAAAACAAGGCGGGCCCTTCTGGATCTGAACGCGATGAAAGAGAGAGGCGTTGATGTCGTTATCGGGTGGATCGAGGAAAATCTCCGTCCGGATGTCTTCCGGTTATCGGAGATGTTCGAGACGATTCCCCCTGTCGGGATCCATATCGGATCAGAGTCCTTTCCGGAAATGGATCTTGAGTTCATTCTCAAAAGGAGGCCTTCCACTGTATTTGTCGATGAGCTGGCTCATGGAAATGTTCTGGGATCACGACACCAGAACCGATGGGAGGATATTGAAGAGATTCTGGATGCCGGCATCAGTGTTGTAACGACCTTGAACTCGATGCATGTCCAGGATCTTTCGGAGGCCGCTGGGGGAATTCTCGGATACCCTGTCCAGGAAATCGTTCCTGTGGATTTTATCAAGCGGGCGGACGAGGTGGTTGTTGTGGATCTCCCTCCGTCGGAGCTCACCATCCGGATCAGGGAAGGGAATGTTTTCCCCAAAGAACAGATCGAACGGGCCCTGAAGGGAGCTTTCAGAGAGTCCAACCTCATAAAGCTCAGGGGGATGACCCTTGAGTTCATGGCAAAGGTCCTCGATTCCCAGTTGACCAGGCAGGGAGGGAAAAAAGGAGTCTATGAGAGAATCACTGTTCTGGTGTCGGAGCACACTCCATCGCTCGAACGACTTGTTGGTTATGCTGGAAACCTCTCCAGGAGAATGGGAGGGGAGCTTCTTGTCCTGCATCTGAGAAAGATTTCTTTTTTAGGAAAGAGGTCCCCTCCCGACCAGGAGATTTTATCCCGATTCCAGCAGGAGGCGAGAGGGGCCGGTGGAAAGTTCTCTATCCTCTGGACAAGAAATCCCGGATGGACATTATGGAGATTCATTCAGAGGACAAAGACAACCAGACTGGTCATGGGTCATGCGGGAACACAAAGCCCCTGGAGAAAATCCCTTGTCCGTTCCGTTCTCCGATACTTTTCCCGAATTGATGTGGAGATACATCTTATTCCGACCCTTGGCCAGCCCCACCCTGTCGAATCTGCCCCTGAATCGGATTCCTTCCTTCCCGTCTCTTCCGGCATGAAGGGGCGGCTGACCCTTTTTCTGGGCGCGGCTGCTGGTATTGGAAAAACCTACAGGATGCTTCAGGAAGCCCAGGATCGTAAAACCAGTGGGACAGATGTGGTTGTGGGCTATCTGGAAACCCATCGGCGGCAGGAGACCCAGCAGATGGCCGAAGGCCTTCGGGTGATTCCGCGAAAAATGATTTCCTATCATGGTCTTGTGCTTGGTGAGATGGATGTCGATGAAATTCTCCGACTAAAACCGGAGCTGGTTCTTGTCGATGAGCTGGCCCATAGCAATCCTCCTGGCTTTTTGAACAAAAAGCGCTACCAGGACGTACTCCTTTTTCTGGAAGCGGGAATCCATGTCTTTACAACGTTGAATGTCCAGCATTTGGAGAGTCTGAACGATCTCATCGAGTTCCAGACCGGAATCAGGGTTCATGAAACGGTTCCTGACAGCACCGTCCTCCTGGCCTCGGAGATTGTTCTGGTGGACCTGACTGCAGAGGCTTTACAGTCACGGTTGATGGAAGGGAAGGTCTATCCCCTCCAAAAGGTGGAGGAAGCTCTCAGGAATTTTTTCACCAAAAATAATCTCACGGCCTTAAGAGAGTTGGCCATGCAATGTGTTTTGGGCGGTGGTCGTGGACGAGTGATCCGAAGCGGTCGTGGAGGGCGTATTCTTGCAGGTGTCTCCGACCGTCCGGAAGACGCCGCTCTCATTCGGAGAGGGGCGGTTCTATCGGACAGGCTCAACCTTGAGCTTTGCGTTCTCTCTGTTCGGAGGGAGCCAGGCGAGGGACTGTATTCCAAAATGCTTCTGGATTTGACGCAATCTTTTGGAGGTATTTTTTTATCGGAGGTTTCCGGGAAAAAGTGGAATGAGCATTTCGTTGAACGGTGTCATGATATCAATCCGAGCCTTGTTCTTCTTGGTCAATCGGCATGGAGGCCAGGTTTTGAATCCACCGCTGAAATCATTGCTAGGAACCTGAACCAGTTTCCTCTTTTGATTATTCCCCTGGATATACGGGATCATGTGGTTGAAAAATAAATTTTTTTATGGAGACTTTCCTCAAAATCAATGAGCAGACGGGAGAGCAAGTTGAAAATCCAATATGCATCAGATCTTCATACCGAGTTTGATTTCCGGCCAATCCGTAAAAACGATCTTGTGGGTGATGTGATGGTATTGGCCGGAGATATTGCAGGAAGCACCACCGGCCTTCGATCTTATCTGAAAGCCCTTTCCGGAAGGATTCCCCTCATCGTGATTCTTGGAAACCATGAATTTTACGGGTACGAGCTTGCCCGGGGACGGAACCAGTACAGAGATGCGATATCACGTGACAAGGATCCCTATCTTCATTTTCTCGATGACGATGAGGTTATTCTTGGTGGAGTCCGTTTTCTGGGGAGCACACTCTGGAGCGATTTCAAGAACCAGACCCAGGGAGAGGCGGCACAGGCCGGATATGACTATGATGGGGGACTTCTGGATTTCAGAAAAATCCTGAAAAGCGAAGGGACCCCTATCCGTTGGCAGGATGTCCTTGAACGATATCAGGAAAGTCTCCATTGGCTGACATCCCGGCTTTCCGAGGAGTTTTCCGGTCCCACGGTGGTGATCACCCATCATGCGCCATCGTTTCTTTCAGATGCTCCAGAGTTTTCTGGCTCGCCGATCTCCGGAGCGTTTTCAAGTGATCTTGAAGACGTGATCGAGCGATTCTCCCCTGATCTCTGGATACACGGCCACCATCACTCGAGTAGTGACTATCGCATTGGAAAGACACGAATCCTTTGTAATCCCTTTGGGTATCATGGGCTTGAAACAAATGTCGACTGGGACCCCAGATGCTTGGTAGAGATTCCCTGAACGGTCATGGAGTCCAAAGGAGAGATTCTGGCGATTTTGCGAATGAAGGATTGTGTACAGGGGGTGACTCGAATATCCGCACGCATTTCAATCTGATTCTTTGAAAAGGGGCTGAACCCATTGCAGGTTAACTTCTTTAGCAGGCAGAAGATCATCCGGAATTTAAAACGGTAGCTTCATTTGAAGGTCAAAGATTGGGCGGAGAGATTGAAATGATTTCGGTCGTGATCAGTAAAAAATGGGATCCAAGGCATTCAGAATACGGCATCGGACTGTACCCCAAACCCGGATCCCAGCCGAGGTCAGGGATCTTTGCGACAACCACGATCCGTGGCTGAAAACGGTTGACCGGAATCTGGAAATGTCCATCGAGACCCAGAAAAAGATCCGGAAGAACAACGACTGCTGAAGAACAGGTCCAAAATATGCCAGAGAATTGAATCATCCATCGGAGGAAAAATCTCACAGGAAAAATCGATCAGAACACCCCTCTCTCTCAGCTTGAGAATCACTTGCTGTCGGCAGAGTTTGCAAATGCTCTAGCCCACGATGACGGTCGAGCCGCACAACAGCATCTGGCGGCAGGGCGGCCCATTTATTACGGCGACGATCGCTATCCTGGAAAAATCATTAAAAAATATCCGGTTAGACGTCAACAGCTTGTTTCAGTGGACCCCAATGGGAAAATGACAGTGCTTCGGGATCTGTAATGCCGCAGTTGTGGATTGTCTCCGGACCGAACGGGGCGGGAAAACGACAATTGCCGAGCGTTGCCTGGCTTCACGTATTCCCGTGGTCTCTCCGGACAATTTGGCAGCGATTCATGGTCTGAGTCCCATGCAAGCAGGGAGGGCTGCTGTTCGAGAACAGGAGCGACTATTCGCTTCCGGAATCAGTTTTGCCGTGGATACTACTTTTTCCGGAAACCGCGAAATTCATTTGATGAGACGGGCAAGAGCGGCAGGATTTACAGTCAACCTGATTTTCATCTGTCTTTCTAGTGCAGCCCTATGTCAGGTTCGGATAGAAGAGCGCGTTTCGAGCGGAGGACACTCCGTACCGGCCAGAGACGTGAGAAGGCGTTTTGAGAGAAGCCTCAGTAATCTAACGGTCTGAATATTGCCGAACGAACTTTTATCCTTGACAATACGGGAGAAAAACATAAGTTTCTGTTTTCCATTGAGCATAGTCGAGTCAAGCATCTTTCAAAGAAGATGCCTGATTGGGCGAAACAAACCATTCCCGAAAAGTTTATCAGATCCCGTGACTTAGACTTTGAGTGAGAAAATAAAACATTTCGGGTAGAGTTTTGTTGTTATGGATACAAGATATTTTTTTTTTAAAAGTGGTGCCCCCGGGGTGACTCGAACACCCGACACAAGGTTTAGGAAACCTCTGCTCTGTCCGCCTGAGCTACGGGGGCATTTGATTTTGGTAGGGTGATTGCTGGAAGAAAGGACCGGTCGGGAAACCGGTCCCTGTCGATCCATTATCCTATATTTGGTCCATACCAGGTGCCATTACAATCGATGCAGACGAAGTCCCCGTCGACGGAAAGTGTAGGCTCTCCGCAGAAAGGGCAATCCGGCCCATTTTTTCTGGGAATGTGAAGTGGTAACTCCAATTCGTCAAGATCAATTTCTTCGGGCTCATCCATTGGGATCCCCTTTATCTATCCTGAATCATTCGATACGATGAATGTGTCTGCCAGACCAGTTTTAAAACAGGTCATCACAACCAAGACTCTCCATCCTATCATAGAAAACGGCCATTTTCCAAAATCGGTCCGTATCATAAATGGAATGTCAGGGGAATTCATTCAGGCTGATGAAGGTTGGCACTTGCGAGGCGATTGATTTTTTCCGGATGGACCCAGCGGTCGTAGGAAATAATTCCTCTGTAGAGACCCTCAGCTACCAGTTGTCGATATCGTCCTTTTGCGATGAGGGCCGCATCTTTCCTGTTCGAAAGAAAGTTGACTTCCGTCAGGACCGCCGGCATCGATGTTCCCATGATGACATAGAAGGGCGCATGCTTGATCCCGAAATCCCGAATTCCGGAATAATGGGAGCTCAGTGTTCCAATGAGGGCATTGTCGAGGGATGAGGCAAGCTCCATGGAATGTTTCTTTTTGTGATTGATCCTCAATGTGAGGAGGATTGCTCCCAGATCACCTGCCGCACCAAGGGAAGCATTTTCCCGCTTTGCGAGAGCCATGGCTCGTTTATCCTTTGAGTGAAGGGTCAGGAGATAGGTCTGGATTCCCCTGACGGAAGGGTCAGGGTCGGCATTTGCATGAACAGAAAGGAAAAGGTCTCCATGGTCCCGGTTCGCAATCCTTGTCCTGTCCTTCAGAGAGATGAAGGAGTCGTCTGTTCTCGTGTAAAAGACATGGAACCGTCCATCCTGTGAAAGGAGAAGGCCCAATCTCCGGACGATATCAAGGACGAGATCCTTTTCACAATAACCGTTGACAGATGTGGTTCCGCAATCCTTTCCACCATGACCTGCGTCCAGAACAACCCTCATGCGGTGTGTCTTGATGGGCAAGGTATAGTCGGACTCAATGGCGACTGGTGGGGGAGAGGAGGTTGTTCCCGTTTCTTTCTTTTTTTCCTGCAGTTTTTTTCCGGGAATAATATAGACTTTCCCATTATTTCCGGGTTTTGTCTGAATGGTTGGGGATGTTTTTGACGGAGGCGTCGAGCTGACCGCCGCCTTTCCATTATGGGATTGCTTGCGGGAGGAGGGGGCATTGTCCTGGGCATTCTTGCCCGGATGCCCTGTTACAGGGTAATCGATCACAACGCGGGAAGGAGATGAAAGATTGAAAATATGGGGAGTGCCGAGCGTGGTTGACTCCATAACAATCAATACGGTCGTCCGTTTTCCGGGCTTATAGGTAACGGTGATTTCCCTGATCCATTTTTTGGAATATGTGTTTCGGAGGCGATAGGATTTTTTGAGGGAAGGGGAAGGCATGACACCTTCGAGCGAAATGATTCCCTGTCCGGTTCGGGAAGAGACTGACTCTTTTTTCACTGGACCATCGAGCACCAGAACAACCCGTATATGATCCCGATGGAGCCCGACTTTCATGTTCGTGAGAAAACTGATTGAGGATGCATTGGCGGAAGAAATCCAGTAGGTCGTTCCCATTGCCTTGAAGGAGCCGGGAGCAATCAATCCGCAAACGATGAGAAAGAGGATTAAAAGTTTTTTTCCAAACATCCCGAACCGCCTTCCTGTTCTTATAAATAATGTGTTACGGCCGAGCAGAGACAAGCTTGTCAAGAGAATCTCCAAGAATAACCAGCTTAACTTATGACGATTTTGACAAAAAAACAAGCTTGTGTCCATCCTTCCTTGTTTTTTTGACGAAATGGCCTGAAACCGGCGACTGTCAGGGGAAATTATCTGCCCTTCCTTGATTCAGCTCATTGTCTTCCTGTACTCTCATCATAGCACTGCACTTATGTATCCTTTTTTACCCGGTTTTATTTCAAAGTGAATCGATGGCTGCCCGCCGCACCTTCAAGCTCTGCTGGTATTGGCTGTTCTACAAGGGGAACCCGGCTTGAACTGTCTCGGAATGCCCGATGAAAAATGCAGAAAAGGTCCATTGGTGATTCGAACGAAAACTGCTATGAGTCCGTTCATTAAAAGGCAACTTGCCCTGTGCGGGGGGATTGGCTTTTTCTGCCTGTTCCTTTGTTTGTCATCGGTCCAAATGGTATCCGCAGCGGACAAGACACCGGAGCAATCCGGAGTTCCTGCCTCAACCATGCCTCAGGTGCCTGTTTTCCAGGTTTCCTCCCAACCCCTTCCAAAAGTGTCTGACATTGATCTTTCCATGGAGATCAAGAAAGCGACGGACGCTCTCAACGAGGGGAAAAACCCTGAGGCCAGGAATCTGTTTGAGAATATTCTTCTGGATTACCCTGCCGGCAAGGTTCCCCTCGCTGTCTATCTGGGGCTTGCCCGGGCCGATCATCGCATGGATCTTCCTGCATCCGTCCTGAACCTTCTCCTACCTCTTTTAAAATCACAAATTCTGGCCCAGAGCACACCATCGGAAAAGACGGATTATCTGTATTTGATCGGGATGGCCGACAGTACCTTGAAGAATGATCTCGGAACGCTTCATTATCTATTGCCTGCCTACAAGGATCTCGATTCGGACGCTCGCATTTATGCGGCAACGAATGTGCTCGAACCTCTTCTTGCCAAGACTGACCCCATCTCCTCGATTATCATGTTTGCAACCATGCGTTCAAATATGAGCCCTGCTTTTCAGGCCAAAATGGAAACACTCATCTCCTCAATGGTGATGGCGTCAGTCGCCTCTGTGGAGGATGCCCAAAAAATATGGGACGCTTTCCCGGACAGGTTTCCTGGCGATGTTGCCATTTTCAAGTCCGGGAACCTTTTGGAGTCCTCAAAACATGATGATCAGGCAGAACTTGCGTATATCCACCTTCTGGCCAATTATCCGGAATCCGGTCTGACTCAGGAGGCACAGAATCGACTTGACGGGATTCATTTCACAAAGGAGCAGCGTCCTGTCGGAGTGATCATTCCAAGTCTGGTCAAAAATCCTCTTTCCCCTTATATACGCTCTGTGCTGAAGGGGGTCTACGCAGCTTATTCTTCCCATAGAATCCACCGATGGATCCCATCGGTCAAATCCGTCAGGACAAGCCTGGAGACAGAAAAAACATTTATCGAACTTGAACGCCGGGAAGGGATGATTTCCTGTATCGGTCCTATCCTTCCCAAGGATCTGCAGCTCTTGAAGAAACAACTGTCTTCAGGTCGTTTCCTTTGCGTCTCTCCCACCCTCTCTCCTTCGGTAGCCTTCAAAGGGGTCAGAAGCGTTGCGACCATGCCGGTAATGCTTGGAAAAGCCGCTGCCATGGAGGTCTTGTCCGTTGCGCCCAAAGATCCGGCCCTGACCCTGTATCCCGATGTTCCCTACGGGAGCATGATGGAGAGAGTCTTTGCGAAGACCCTGAAACAGGGCGGTGGAGAGTATCTCCGGGGAATCTCCTATAACTCCGGGGCTCCGGATATCCAGCCAACGATTGAATCGATGAAAACTTTTGGCCAAACCATCCAGATTGACAAGAATTCCGCCAAGGATCCTTCGATCAAGATAACAAGCCCAGATTCGATCCGATTCAATGGGGAGAGATTTGTTCTTTTTTCTTCCTCGGAAGGGAGTCATCCGAAAAAGGTCTTTTTCCTTCCGTCCTTCCGAACCATCTTTATTCCGGATACCTCCGGCCATCATGCGCGTCTTCTCAGGGAACTTGCCTATAAAGGCATTCAAAACCAGCTCATTATAGGCAATGATACTTTCTTGTCGGACTCATCGATCCCCGATGTCTCTATTTTGGGAAAGATCAAGGCCGTTGGGACTTTTTCCCGAAACGACCTTCCGATAGAGAATCCCGATATCAGGGTTTATAATCAGACCTTTGGTGTTCTGCCGGACCTTTTCGCACTCCAAACAATTGATGCGGCCGAGATGATCAACAAATCCCTTATGACAACCATAAAAACTCCTTCTCAGATGGCCTACGCCATGAAAAAAATCACCCATTATCACGGGTTGTCGGGAAAACTCAGATGGGATCCATCCGGACAGGCGGAGAAAGAGGTTCATGTTTTCGGATATAATGATGGACACTGGCAGAAGGAAGATCATTTCTGGGTGAACCCGTTCTGATGGGCATGATTATAACGACACGATTGCTGGGGAGATGGTTTGTTTCATTTTGATTCAGGCTTTTCATGGCTTCTCGACTTGGGACTCAAGCTTGTCATCTGGGGGATCCCGGTACTTTTTGCGGTCACATTCCATGAACTTGCGCACGGAGTGGTTGCCGATTATCTTGGTGATCCAACACCCAGGATGATGGGAAGACTGTCAGCCAATCCTCTTGTTCATGTTGATCCCTTCGGAACGGTCCTTCTTCCCCTTATTCTTCTTCTATCGCACACCGGTCTTATGTTCGGATATGCCAAACCGATTCCCATCAATACAAGAAATCTCCATCATTACCGGAGGGATTCGGTTCTTGTTGCCTTTGCCGGTCCGGGTTCGAATCTGATGATGGCGCTCATTTCGATGAGTCTTCTGCATGCCTTTCTCACAACGCTTCCGTTAACAGCGACTTCTCCGGTGTGGGGAGAGGTTTTGCCGATTTTTCTGGCCATGATGAAAGCATCGATTACCGTCAATATTGTCTTGTTTTTTTTCAATATGATTCCACTGCCTCCGCTTGATGGCGGCCGGGTCGCAACCGGACTTCTTCCGGATTTTATCGCCGCACCGCTTTCAAGGGTTGAACCTTACGGAATCTGGATCATCTTCGGACTGGTGATTCTCGATCCCTATCTGGGAATTCTGTCAAGAACGCTATGGCCGCTTGTCGAGACCACCACCAGTTCCATCATCACACTTGCCTATGATCCATCTGCCCTTTTCCATCTGGGTGGGGCGAGCCCTGAATAAGGGAACAGCTTTTTTGAGATAACATCTATAATGACCATGGAGACTCTTTCGTGACGACATCTGCCAGGACAAATGAAACGGAAGAAACGACCCCTTTCGAGGAAAAACGGGTTGTCAGCGGTATACAGCCTTCGGGGAGGATGCACCTTGGGAATTATATGGGAGCCCTTCACAACTGGATCGCCCTTCAAAACACTCATGATTGTTTTTTCTTTATCGCCGACTGGCATGCATTGTCCACGAACTATGAAAATACCCGGAATCTCATCTCAAATACACGGGAGATGCTCATTGACTGGCTCTCTCTAGGTCTTGATCCGGAGAAGTCAACCATATTCCTGCAGTCTGATGTCACGGAACATGCCGAGCTGAACCTGCTCTTCGGAATGATCACTCCGGTCTCCTGGCTGACCCGGAACCCGAGCTTCAAGGATCAACAGGAGCAGCTAGACAATCGGAATCTCTCCATGTTCGGGTTTCTGGGATATCCGGTTCTGATGACAGCCGATATTGCCCTCTACCGGGCAACTCATGTTCCTGTTGGCCAGGACCAGCTGCCGCATCTAGAGCTTGCGCGTGAAATTGTCAGGAGGTTTCACCATTTTTATGGGCCTGCCATTCCCGAACCCATGCCACTTTTGACACCGACTCCCAAGCTTCCGGGACTGGACGGACGTAAAATGAGCAAGAGCTACGATAACTGCCTGTATATTACGGATAGTGCCGAGGTTATCTGGGAGAAGATCAAGACCATGGTGACAGATCCTCAGCGAGTCCGAAGAAAAGATCCCGGGAATCCCGATGTCTGCCCGGTTTATGACTTGCACCGGGTCTTTACATCGGCGGAGGAGAGGCTCACGATCGAAACCGGATGCAGGACGGCAGGAATTGGATGCATTGACTGCAAATCCATTTTGCGCAACGGGATAGAGAGAGTTCTCTCACCGGCAAGGGAGAAACGTTCGGAGATCTTGTCCAACCCCCAAAAACTCGATTCCATTTTGGAAAAGGGCGCCGAGAAAGCCAGATATGAAGCCAGAAAAACGATCCGGATCGTGAGGGATGCCATGTTGCTTCCCGGAAAACCGGGCCACCTCGAACTTCATTAATCGGTTCTGTTCGAGTCCAATCGATCCTGAAAACAGGATGACCTTATCAGAAGGAAGGAGCTCCTTTGGAGACTCATTCAAAAACATCGAAGACTGAAAGTCCCATCTGGGAAAAAGTGGTGATTGCCAGAGCCCAGGATCGTCCGACGGCTCTGGATTATACGCAACGCCTGTTTACGAATTTCATTGAACTCCATGGTGACCGTGGTTTTAGGGACGACCCTTCGATAGTTTCAGGTATTGCAGGGTTTGAAGGCAGGACCGTTGTCGTCATTGGCCATCAAAAAGGAAAAAGTTTCAAGGACCGGGTCTCGAGAAACTTCGGAATGCCCCATCCGGAAGGATATCGGAAAGCGTTAAGGATCATGCGCCTCGCCGAGAGGTTCAATATGCCGATCGTAACCTTTATTGACACTCCAGGGGCTTTCCCGGGCATTGAAGCCGAAGAAAGAGGGCAGATCGAGGCTGTTGCCAGGAACATCATGGAGATGTTTCAGATCAGGGTTCCGATCATCTCATTTGTAATAGGGGAGGGAGGGAGCGGAGGAGCCCTGGCCATTGGGGTCGGGGATCGGGTCTATATGCTTGAAAACTCTATCTATTCCGTGATCTCTCCTGAAGCCTGTGCAGCTATCCTTTGGGAAGATGCCGGACGCGCACCCGAGGCGGCCCAGAGCCTTAATATCACAGCCAGCGACCTTTTGCGTCTGAAGGTCGTTGATGGAATGGTCGAGGAACCACCAGGAGGAGTCCAGAAAGACTTTTCAATGGTTGTTTCAAAAATCAAGTTGATTCTTGCAAGGGATTTCGAGATCCTTTCGCAAAAGTCAACCGATGAATTGCTGAATGACCGCTATGAAAAATTCCGGAAAATGGGCCCTTACAAGGATGGTTCCCGGAAGGATGCTTCGTAAACAGTTCCGGGGACGGCCTTTCATCAGGAAGCTTGGAAGGATCGCCCTTCTTCACGGCGTTTTTGGATCATGAAATCGCTCAACTCCTTTGGTAGTGCCTCCAGCCGGGTTGCTGCTCCCTCGCCGAACCGGTCTGTAACGGATCGAATGAATTCATCAGTCGGGTTCAGCTGGAGTTTTTTTCCGGCAAGCCAGCAGGAAGATGCCGGTTCCGTCATGATGTCGATTTCAACGATTGCCGGTGTTTTTCCGGGAAATCGATCGACAAGGTTTTTCATATCAATCATGTCCTGGGTCGAAAGTCCGTCACTCTGCAGACGAAGAATGACCGCGCTATAGAGATTTTTCATAATGTCGTCGAGAGTATCGACCCTGGTTGCCCGAATCTTCGTCCCAAAATCATTTCTTTCAAGGCTGCCTGAAACCAGAAGAGGGATGTCGGCATCGAGACGGGACTCTATTCCCTGAAAAATATCCGGAAAAAGGACGACCTCAATCGACCCTTCAAGGTCAATCAGAAGACATTGGGCCATCCTGTCACCTTTTTTTGTACGGATGATCTTGAGAGAAGAGACGACTCCAAAAACGCCAATCATTGATCCTTCCGCTATGGAGTCAATCTCTCCGGTCGTTTTTGTCGAAAGCTTCTGGATCAGATCTCCATAATTGGCCATGGGGTGTGATGTCAGGTAGAAGCCAAGCGCCTCCCGCTCCTCTTTCAGAAGGGTTCTTTCATCCCATTCCGGAAGTTCCGGGAGCGGTGGAGGTGTTTCGGGATCGACAGAAAACTCCTTGAAAAGGCTGACCATTGGAGACTTTTTGCTCTGTTTGGCTTTTTCTGCCCACTCAAGGAGCGGGTCAAGTGCTTCCATGGCGATGGACCTTTTGATTCCAAGGGAGCGAAAGGCACCGGATCGTATCAGTGCCTCTACGACTCGACGGTTGACCTTTTTCCCTTCGATTCTCCTGATAAAGTCGGGAAAGTCCTTGAATGGCCCTGATTCGTTTCTCATCTCAATAATGGCATCGACCGCCTGCTTTCCGACGTTTTTCACAGCCCCAAGTCCAAATAGAATCTTGGATCCTGAGCGGAGGCTGAAGTCGAATTCGCTTTCGTTGATGTCCGGAGCCATGACGGAAATTCCCATATCCTTTGCCCCGACCAAAAACACACCGATCTTTTCCGTGTCATCGAGAGCATTCGTCAACAGGGCCGCCCAAAGCTCGAGAGGGTAATGAGCCTTGAGGTAAGCTGTCTGATAGGAAATCAGGGCATAGGCGGCGCTATGGGATTTATTGAATCCGTATCCCGCAAAAAAAGCCATGAGGTCAAAGACCTGTTCGGCTTTTTTAACGGGAAATCCCAGCCCCTTGGCCCCAAGGACAAACTTGTCCTTCATTTTTTCCATCTCTTCAGGTTTTTTCTTGCCCATCGCCCGTCTCAGGAGGTCCGATTCTCCAAGAGAAAATCCTCCGAGAATATTGGCAATTTTCATCACCTGTTCCTGATAGACGATAACCCCGTAGGTTTCTTTCAGAACAGGCTCGAGCTCAGGGAGCTCATAGACGATCTCTTTCGGATTTTTCTTTCTTTTTATGAAATCGTCGACCATGCCGCTATTGATCGGTCCTGGCCGATAAAGAGCGAGAAGTGCGATCAGATCTTCAAAATTTTCGGGTTGCATCTTGATAATGAGATCGGTCATTCCCCTCGATTCCAGCTGAAATATCCCGAGGGTTTTTCCATGAGCCAGGAGTTCGTATGTTTTCGCATCATCGAGAGGAATTCTCTCGATTGAAAAGGAGGGATCCCTATCGTGAATCCGCCGGACTGCATCCTGGATCAGGGTCAGTGTGGTCAGCCCGAGAAAGTCGAATTTGACCAGACCAACTTTTTCCACATCATCTTTTGTAAATTGAGTCACAATTTCCCCGTCGCTTCCCCGCATCAGGGGAACGTGTTCCATCAGGGAATCTTTTGAGATGACCACGCCTGCCGCGTGAATCGAGCTATGGCGGGTAATCCCCTCAAGCTTCATGGACAGGGTGAAGAGATCCTGTATGCGTTGATCGGTTGAAACCAGGGTTTTTAATTCGGGATTTTCCTGAAGGGCCTTTTCAAGGGTCATCTCCAGGGCATTGGGAATCATTTTGGCCACTTTGTCGACTTCCGAGTAGGTCATGGAAAGGACCCGGCCAACATCCCTGATAGAGCCTTTGGCACCCATTGTTCCAAAGGTTGCGATCATCGAAACACGGTCTTCACCATATTTTTTGACAACATAGTCGATGACTTCCCCGCGTCTGTTCATGCAAAAATCAATATCGATATCGGGAAGGCTGACCCGTTCTGGATTCAGAAATCGTTCAAAAAGGAGACCGAAGCGGATTGGATCTATATTGGTAATCCGGAGGGAGTAGGCGACCAGGGAGCCTGCAGCGGATCCTCGTCCGGGACCGACGGGGATTCCCATTTCGCGGGCTTTTTTGATGAAATCCCAGACGATCATGAAATAGCCTTCATAACCCATTCTGGCGATGACGGCTATTTCCAGATCCAGACGTTTTCGGTATTCGTTTCTTTCTTCATCTGAAAAACGGGATTCAGAAAACCGCTCCTCAAGCCCTTCCAGTGTTTTAGAGACAAAGAGATCTTTTACGGATACCTCCGGAAACTGTCCAGCGTCGATCTTGTAATCGGGCATATGGGTTGTCTGAAGGTCCAGTTTCAGATCGACCATGTCCGCAACTCTCAGCGTGTTCTGGATGGCTTCCGGGAGCTCCTTGAAGGACTCGATCATTTCCCTGGGAGTCTTGATGTAAAATTCATCCGAGCCAAAACGAAGCCTGTTGGGCTCAGAAAGCGTTTTTCCTGTCTGGAGGCACAGGAGAATATCGTGCGGTGTAGAGTCTTCCCGTTCGAGATAATGGCAATCGTTTGTGGCCACCAGAGGCAGATCCATCGCCCTGGCCATTTTGATGATTTCCTTGTTTGCGCGTATCTGGTCGTCTAGTCCATTGGCCTGGACTTCCAGAAAAAAATTCTCTTTTCCAAAAATATCCTGAAAAACGCCCGCTGTTGCGTAGGCGGTTTCATCGTCTCCTCGTGTCAGCATATAGGCAATTTGACCCTTGAGACATCCGGAAAGGGCAATAATACCCTCGTGGTACCGGGAGAGAAGCTCAAAGTCGACACGGGGACGAAAATAAAATCCCTCGATATGGGAAAGAGAGACAATTTTTAAAAGATTTTTATAACCCACTTCATTTTGAGCCAACAAGATGAGATGGAAGGAGGCGTTATTGATCTTGCGCCCCTGATGGGGACCTTCGCCCATAAAGTGTATTTCCCGTCGTTCATGCCGGGATCTTGGGGTAATATAGACTTCGCAGCCGATAATGGGCTTGACCCCTTCTTTTCGGGCCGCCTGGTAGAACTCGATGGCTCCGAAGAGATTCCCGTGATCGGTCATGGCTACGGCCTGCATGCCGGTCTCCCGGACCTTCTTCATGAGTGGAGGGATCTTGTTTGCCCCATCCAGAAGGCTATATTGGGTGTGGACATGAAGGTGGACAAATCGGTCAATGGAAGACATCTACAGTTTCTCCGTCATAACAGCGTCTAAAAACACGGTTTGCCCACTGTTTCAGGAATACCAGTGTTCATAGTCTTCATGGCTAAAACGTTCACTTCCGGCCTCAAGCAGGAACCGGGATGGGGCGAGAGGTGCATATCGCCCCCTTCCTTGTGCCGATTTCGGTACACACAGGACCAGCTCTTTTCGTGCTCTTGTCACGGCCACATAAAAAAGCCTTCGTTCTTCTTCAATATCCGACATCCGCTCAAGGGACTTTTCCGAAGGGAAGAGTCCCTCATTGACCGATAAAAGAAAAACGGTATCCCATTCCAGGCCTTTGGCCTGATGAATGGACGACAGGACAACCCGGTCCGAAACAACAGAGCCTTCGAGCGCAGATTCCTCGAAGGATTCCAGGAGAGCGATTTCGGAAAGAAAGGTTTCAAGATCGGACTGATTGTCCAGCTGCTTTGCAAAAGCTTCAAGGTCTTCTTCTCTTTCCTGGGGATTTTCCCTGATATCGTAGAGTTCCTTTTTGTAGCCGAGGGAGAGTATCTCCCGGACCAGAAAGCCAAGCGAGTTGGTCCCGGAAATATAGCTTCTGCGAAGTGAGGAGAGTCTTTCTCCCAATGAGGTGACCCCAGCAACCAGCTTGGGAGTTAAGACTTTTCCGGCCTGGAGGGAGCACAGGGCCTCGACCGGATCATCGCAGGTCGCCATCCATTGCAGGATCTTTTCGGTGGCTTTTGGTCCAACCTTGGGGATCATCCTCAAAAGCCTTGAAAAAGCCGAGCTGTCCCTCGGATTCAAAACAAGACGCAAATACGCAAGAATGTCCTTTATATGGGCCTGTTCATAAAATCTTAAACCGGAAGTCAATGTGAACGGAATCCTTCTTCTTGCCAGTTCGATTTGAATGGAAAGAGAGAGATAATGGGAGCGGTACAGAACGCAAACCTCTCCCATCATCTCTCCCCGGTCTTCTTTCTGGGAAATCCTCTTGGCGACGTATTGTGCCTGGTCGATATCAGAGTAAAAGGTTATGCATTCCGGAAGAGAGCCCTGATCCAGCACTGAGCGGAGTACTTTTGGAAGTTGCCTCTGGTTCTGGAGAATGACGCGATTGGCAATGTCCAGAATGGAAACCGTTGAGCGGTAATTGGTTTCCAGGCGGAAGACTTCCGCATTGGGATATCGTTCTGAAAAGGAGAGCATGTTTTCAACATTCGCTCCCCGGAATGAATAGATGCTCTGACTGTCATCCCCGACAGCAAAAAGCTGCTGATGTCCTTGGGCAAGCCGATCGAGAAGGGCTGCCTGAAGGGGATTGGTGTCTTGATATTCATCGACCAGAATGAACCGGAACCGTCCCTGAAGGAGAGGGAGAATTTCCGGATCATCCAAAAGACGGTACCAGTATAATAAAAGGTCATCGTAGTCCAATAGCCTTGAGTCCTGTTTCCTGACCAAATATCTTCTTGCAATTTCCTCAAGTTCGGGAAGATAGCGGAACAGGTGCGGGTACCTGTCTCCCAATAGCTCTTCAAGTGCCATGAGTTTATTGGAGGCAAGGCTCATGATATTGAGAATCAGTGAGGCGGGAGGGAAGTCAGAGTCCTTTGTTCCAACGGTATCGACAAGTGCCTTGATCATATCGAGCTGGTCTTCCCTGTCCATGATGGTCAGAGCGGATGCAAGTCCAACCCTTTGCCCGAATTCCCTGATCAATCGAAAACCCACATGGTGGAAAGTGCCCGCCCAGGGCAGGGGGGGATGGTCTCCCAGAAGATCTTTGAGACGATTTTGCATGACAATTGCCGATTTCTTTGTGAAGGTCAACAAAAGGATTCTGTGAAAAGGCACTCCCTTGGAAAGAAGGTAGGCCGCGCGATAGGTGAGGACTCTTGTTTTCCCCGACCCTGCGCCTGCAAGAATCAGAGAGGGACCGTCTGGTGCGAGTGCCGCTTTTTGTTGTTCCTCATTTAAATCATGCTCAAAATCCACTGAATTCATGGCTATCCGTTCATCAGAAAGATGGGTTCTGGAAAATGGTTTCTCCATTGGGTCGCGGGATGGTGCAGATGGAAAATCACAAGAAGATTGCCAGTATCGAATTCAAAATGAAAGAGCCCTGACTCGCGGGATTGAGATCCTAGTTGATATTTGGTATCATCTCCAGACAATTAAAAACAATATGGGTTGAGGAAAATGATCATACTACTTTTGGAAAGTCTTGGGTACGGGCTATTGCACGGTCTCCTGCCGGACGAGCATACATGGCCAATCACGTTCAGTTACGCAATCGGAAATGCAACCGGTAAAAAAGGCGTCAAGTCAGGGTTTTATTTTTCTCTTGCGTTTATGATCCAAAGGGCAATTGCCTCTGAGCTTGCCTATCTGTTTCTCGCAAGCTGGCTTTTGAAAGAGGTTGTGAATTCCTGGGCCGACCTGATTGTAGGAATTGTCATGTCCACAGCCGGGATCATCATCATCAGAAAAAAGCGTTATATTCACTTTCATCTTCTCGGGCATCATCATGAATCGCCGCAAGAGGTCGAGACTGATTCCCATGTTCTTTCCATGAGCCATGAGGCTCATGAGGCCCACACGAAACAAGGGGCTGATAAAGAGCCTGATGCGATTCCGACAAAGTGGGCCTTGATACACGGATTTATTGCGGGTTTTGGATTCGGTCCTTTTGCGCTCTTTATCTATACGACAGCGGCTCCAAGAATGACATCCGCTTGGCTTGGGTTTTTGCCAGGTCTTCTTTTTGGGTTGGGAACAATGATTATGCTGATGATTCTGGGGGGAGTATTCGGAGCATCCCTTAAACTGACAAAAAGATTCAATACGGAAGAAATTCAGTCGATCGGTCTCCATACAGGCTCCATGACTCTTCTTTGGGGTGGGGTGATCTTTGCTTCAGGAGGAATTTTGGGGCTGTCTCCTTATGGAAAAAATCTTCCTTTCGATCTTGGAAATGCACTGATTGTTCTGGTGATGCTAGGAGTGGCTGTTCCTGTTTTATTCTTTTCGATCAGAAAAGTGCTCCTCTGCAAAAAGAATACCCCGATTCCCTCATCTCCCTGAGCTATTCTGTCAAAGGTGTCCTCAGCGGAATCCCCTGATTTTCGGGGATTTCGGGGGTTGCCTTGACAAAAGAGGGGGAGGAGGCTATAACTAGCCTCCTCCGAACGACCTGGAAAAAAACGAAGGGAAGCAAGGGGGGAGGGGTTGACAGGGATGGTCCTTAAGTGTAGGATCAAACGGTTGACTCTTTCGGGGAGAAAAAAGTCCCCGAAGCGAGAAAGCGCCTGTGGAAACGCAGGGAAGAAGTTCTCGGATCATTGACAACTAAATAGGAGCAGCAACGTCCAATGAAAGGGCCCTGATCATGAAATACAGGAACAAAATGAATCTGGAGAGTTTGATCCTGGCTCAGAACGAACGCTGGCGGCGTGCCTAACACATGCAAGTCCAACGTGAAAGGGGAGCAATCCCCCGGTAGGGTGGCAAACGGGTGAGTAAGACATGGGTGATCTACCTTAGGGATGGGGATATCCTTCCGAAAGGAGGGGCAATACCGAATATTGTCCGGGACCATGAAGGGTTCCGGGGAAAGGGAGGCCTCTGATACAAGCTTTCGCCTTAAGATGAGCCCATGGCCCATCAGCTAGTTGGTAGGGTAAAGGCCTACCAAGGCTACGACGGGTCGCTGGTCTGAGAGGACGACCAGCCACACTGGCACTGAGATACGGGCCAGACTCCTACGGGAGGCAGCAGTGAGGAATATTGCGCAATGGGGGAAACCCTGACGCAGCAACGCCGCGTGTGGGAAGAAGGCCTTCGGGTCGTAAACCACTTTTACTCGGGACGAAAAAGGGATGTCAAATAAATATCCCCGATGACGGTACCGTGAGAATAAGCCACGGCTAACTCTGTGCCAGCAGCCGCGGTAAGACAGAGGTGGCAAGCGTTGTTCGGAATTACTGGGCGTAAAGAGTCTGTAGGTGGTTTGTCAAGTCTTTGGTGAAAGGCCGTAGCTTAACTATGGGAATGCCAAAGAGACTGGCAGGCTGGAGGCTGGGAGAGGGAAGCGGAATTTCTGGTGTAGCGGTGAAATGCGTAGATATCAGAAGGAAGGCCGGTGGCGAAGGCGGCTTCCTGGAACAGTCCTGACACTGAGAGACGAAAGCGTGGGGAGCAAACAGGATTAGATACCCTGGTAGTCCACGCCCTAAACGATGGGTACTAAGTGTGGAGGGGTTAAACCCTCCGTGCCGCAGCAAACGCAGTAAGTACCCCGCCTGGGGAGTACGGCCGCAAGGTTGAAACTCAAAGGAATTGACGGGGGCCCGCACAAGCGGTGGTGCATGTGGTTTAATTCGACGCAACGCGAGGAACCTTACCTAGGCTTGACATGTGGTCAGTAGCGAACCGAAAGGGGAGCGACCCGTCAAATCGGGCAATCACACAGGTGCTGCATGGCTGTCGTCAGCTCGTGCCGTGAGGTGTTGGGTTCAGTCCCGCAACGAGCGCAACCCTCGCCCTTTGTTGCCATCGGGTAAAGCCGGGCACTCTAAGGGGACTGCCAGCGACAAGTTGGAGGAAGGAGAGGATGACGTCAAGTCATCATGGCCTTTATGCCTAGGGCCACACACGTGCAACAATGGCCGGTACAGACGGAGGCAATGCCGAGAGGCGGAGCAAACCCGAGAAAACCGGTCCCAGTTCGGATTGAGGTCTGCAACTCGACCTCATGAAGTCGGAATCGCTAGTAATCGCATATCAGAACGATGCGGTGAATACGTTCCCGGGCCTTGTACACACCGCCCGTCACACCACGAAAGTTTGTTGTACCCGAAGTCGGTGCCTTAACCTCGCAAGAGGAGAGAGCCGCCCAAGGTATGGCCGATGATTGGGGTGAAGTCGTAACAAGGTAGCCGTAGGGGAACCTGCGGCTGGATCACCTCCTTTCTAGGAGAGAAGGGTCCTGGATGAAGCGCTCCTATTTAGTATTGTGAAGGATCCGAGTGGAAGCCGGGACCGGAGAAAAACCGGGCCTGTAGCTCAGATGGTGAGAGCGCACGCCTGATAAGCGTGAGGTCGATAGTTCGAATCTATCCAGGCCCACCATCTGCGGGGATGTAGCTCAGTTGGGAGAGCGCCTGCTTTGCAAGCAGGAGGTCAGCGGTTCGATCCCGCTCATCTCCACCACGGAAGAGGAAGAAGGACAGGGTGGACCGGCAGGAAAGGAAAGAGGCCGGCCGTCGGGAAGCGACCCCGGGCAAGGATGGGGAAAGAGGCTTCGATCATTGACAATTGAATCGGCAGAAATACAAGAAGAGGGCAACGCAGGACCGGGGGAACCCGGGGAATGCGAGTCAACAAGCTTTTTGGAGCAAGGGCGAAGAGTAAGCGTTCAAGTGACAAAGGGCAGACGGGGAATGCCTAGGCAGCAGAAGGCGATGAAGGACGTGGCGAGCTGCGAAAAGCTTCGGGGAGCCGCTCACAGGCGATGATCCGGAGGAATCCGAATGGGGGAACCCCACTGGGGGAATGCCCAGTGAGCCTTTTCTGAATTCATAGGAAAAGGCGGCGAACCCGGGGAAGTGAAACATCTCAGTACCCGGAGGAAAAGAAATCAAACGAGATTCCCCAAGTAGTGGCGAGCGAAAAGGGAAGAGCCCAAACCACCGGTATGCAAGGTCAAAGCCGTTGTACCGGCGGGGTTGTTGGAGATAAGGTGGTGTAACTTTGAGTGCACCCGGAACGAGCATCGGTTAGGCGAATGGCCTGGAAAGGCCAACCAGAGAGGGTGACAGTCCCGTAGACGAAAACCGAGAGCAAGGCCGACTTATGATCCAGAGTACCACCGGGCCCGAGAAACCCGGTGGGAAGCAGGGAAGACCACTTTCCAAGGCTAAATACTCACTGCTGACCGATAGTGAACCAGTACCGTGAGGGAAAGGCGAAAAGAACCCCAAGCAGGGGAGTGAAATAGAACCTGAAACCGTCTGCCTACAACCAGTCGGAGCACAGCGCTCGCAAGAGCCGTGTGACGGCGTGCCTTTTGCTTAATGAGCCGGCGAGTTCATCGGAGGAGCGAGGTTAAGGAGGTTCCGAAGCCGAAGCGAAAGCGAGTCCGAATAGGGCGACAAGTTGCTCTGATGAGACCCGAAGCGAAGTGATCTACCCATGGTCAGGATGAAGCGTGGTTAAAACCACGTGGAGGTCCGAACCGGTGCCTGGTGCAAAAGACTCGGATGAACTGTGGGTAGGGGTGAAAGGCTAATCAAACTTCGTGATAGCTGGTTCTCCTCGAAATCACTCTAGGGTGAGCCTTGTATGAATCCTGTCGGAGGTAGAGCACTGAATGGACGAGGGGCCTTCACCGGCTACCGAATCCAACCAAACTCCGAATGCCGACAGAGAATGTACAGGAGTTAGACTACGGGTGCTAAGATCCGTGGTCAAAAGGGAAACAGCCCAGACCGCCAGCTAAGGTCCCTAATTCACGCTTAGTGGGAAAGGAAGTGGATATCCAGAGACAGCCAGGAGGTTGGCTTAGAAGCAGCCATCCTTTAAAGAGTGCGTAATAGCTCACTGGTCAAGGGTATCTGCACCGAAAATGTAACGGGGCTCAAGCGTGGAACCGAAGCTGCGGATTATTGAAAGATAATGGTAGAGGAGCGTTCGTTGTGGGGTGAAGGATGATCGCAAGGGCATCTGGACCGCAACGAAGAGAGAATGCCGGCATAAGTAGCGTTAAAAGACGCGAGAACCGTCTTCGCCGAAAGTCTAAGGTTTCCTGGGCAACGTTCATCGACCCAGGGTAAGTCGGTCCCTAAGCCGAGGAGGAAACTCGTAGGCGATGGAAGACAGGTTAATATTCCTGTACCCGGTGGTTTGCGAACAAAAGCGCCAGAGGGGGGACGCAGGAGGGAAGGCACCGCCACGAGATGGTCTTCGTGGTCTAAGCCCGCAGGGGGGATCTCAGGAAAATCCGGGATCCGATCAACCGAGAGGCGACAGGGAGCCGCGCAAGCGGCGAAGGGGCTGGGCCCACACTGCCAAGAAAAGCCTCGCTGGAAGTGAATCATCGGACCGTACCGCAAACCGACACTGGTAGACGGGAGGAAGACTCCAAGGCGCATGAGAGAACTCTCGCTAAGGAACTAGGCAAACTCGCCCCGTAACTTCGGGAGAAGGGGTGCCGACGGTGTGCAAGCACCTGTCGGTCTCAGTAAAGAGGGTCAAGCGACTGTTTACCAAAAACACAGGACTCTGCAAAGTCGAAAGACGAAGTATAGGGTCTGACGCCTGCCCGGTGCTGGAAGGTTAACGGGAGGGGTTCGCGTGCAAACGCAAAGCTCTGAACCGAAGCCCCAGTAAACGGCGGCCGTAACTATAACGGTCCTAAGGTAGCGAAATTCCTTGTCGGGTAAGTTCCGACCCGCACGAATGGCGTAACGACTTGACCGCTGTCTCAGCGAGAGACTCAGCGAAATTGACGTGCTGGTGAAGATACCAGCTGCCCGCAACTAGACGGAAAGACCCTGTGCACCTTTACTATAGCTTGGCAGTGGTTGCTAGGATCATTTGTGTAGGATAGGTGGGAGGCGTTGAAGCGGGTGCGCTAGCATCCGTGGAGCCAACGGTGAAATACCACCCTAATGATTCTGGCATCCTCACCGAATCCCGTGATCCGGGATCGGGACCCTGCCTGGTGGGTAGTTTGACTGGGGCGGTCGCCTCCTAAAAAGTAACGGAGGCGCCCAAAGGTTCCCTCAGGCTGGCCGGAAACCAGCCGATGAGTGCAAAGGCATAAGGGAGCTTCACTGAGAGACTGACGGGTCGATCAGATGGGAAACCAGGGCTTAGTGATCCGGTGGTTCCTCGTGGGAGGGCCATCGCTCAGCGGACAAAAGGTACGCCGGGGATAACAGGCTGATCTCCCCCAAGAGTTCACATCGACGGGGAGGTTTGGCACCTCGATGTCGACTCATCGCATCCTGGGGCTGAAGTTGGTCCCAAGGGTTGGGCTGTTCGCCCATTAAAGCGGTACGAGAGTTGGGTTCAGAACGTCGTGAGACAGTTCGGTCCCTATCTGTTGTGGGCGTTGGATATTTGAGAGGATCGATCCCTAGTACGAGAGGACCGGGATGGACTGACCTCTAGTGTGCCGGCTGTCGTGCCAACGGCAGGCCGGGTAGCTATGTCGGGACGGGAGAACTGCTGAAAGCATCTAAGCGGGAAACCCACCTCAAGATAAGATATCCCGCCATGTAAGTGGCCAGAAGACCCCTAGAAGACTACTAGGTTGATAGGCTGGGGATGTAAGGCCCGTAAGGGTTTGAGTGTACCAGTACTAATCGGTCGAGAGACTTGAATGGCTCTTCGTCCTTGCTCTAGAAAGTTTGACCCTTCTTCTTGACGAACGCCGGAACGCCTCGTAAAAAACAACGAGGGGTCCCGCAGTTCGCCTGCCGGTTTTCCGGTGGCCATGCCGGAGGGGATCCACCCGTTCCCATCCCGAACACGGCCGTTAAGCCCTCCAGGGCCGATGATACTGCAACTGCAAGGTTGTGGGAAAGTAGGACGCTGCCGGAATAAATGTTGGGTCTGTTCCCGTCCTCGACGGGTTCAGGCCCTTTTTTTAATTCCCTTTTTGTCCCCTTCATCTCAATCACTTCTTTTCCATTATGAGACTCGAGGCATCTTTCTGATGACCGAAGACATTTCCCGACCACCAAGAAGCTCTTTCCTCCATTCACTGAACCTTCGCCGTTTTTTTCAGTTCTTTTTTCCCATGTTCTTCCTTTTGGATCTTTCCTGTTCTCCCCATTTTCAGCCGGTTTCAAAACATGACTCTCATACTCTGTTCATGGCAATGGCGGATGACCCATCCACTCTGGACTGGAACAAGGCGACGGATGGTATCAGTTTCGAGGTGATCACCAACCTGATGGACGGACTCACCAGATTTGATAAACACCTTAATGTTTCACCGGATATTGCCCTTTCCTGGGAAACGGTCGGGAACAAAGAGTTTACTTTTCACCTTGATCCCTCCCGGACATGGAGTGATGGCAAACCGGTCAGATCTTCCGATTTCAGAAATTCCTTCCTGAGACTTCTCTCTTCAAAAACGGCATCTCCCTACGCATATTATCTTTTCGATGTTCAAAACGCTTCCTGCTTTCACGAAAACAAGTGCACTGCCTCCCAAGTGGGAATCGAGGTTCCTGATTCGAAGACATTAAAAGTGTCTCTTTCTCATCCGATGGCGGCCTTTCCTTCTTTGCTGACCAGCCCCATAACCGATCCGGTCCGAATCGACCTGATTCAAAAATACAAGGACAAATGGACATCGCCCAAACATCTGGTCACCAATGGCCGTTTTATCCTAAAAGACTGGTGGCATGGAGATTCTCTTCTCCTCGAATCCAGAAAGGATATTGTTCCTGCCCCCTCCCTCAGGCGAATCCGTTTTCTGATCATTCCGGAGCCTGTTACCCAGCTTCTTTTATATGACCGCCATGTTTTGGATATTGTGGGGGTTCCCAGTTTTTACGTGAAAAAATATCAGCAATCCCCGGATCTTCATCGTATCCCCCAGTTCAGTACAGTCTATTATAGCCTCAATATAAAACGGCCTCCTTTTGACAATATTCACGTACGAAAAGCGTTTGCTCTTGCCGTTGACCGTTCGGATCTTCGAGAACTGTTCCAGAATGCGTTTCCGGTATCACGATCCTTCATTCCGAGGGGATTGTTGGGATATGAAAAAAATGGCGGCTACCGTTATGACCCACAAAAAGCACGTTCCGAACTTGCAATGGCTGGTTATCCGGGTGGAAAACATTTTCCAAGGGTGACCCTCATTTTCCCTTCTGGTACTCAAAGCCGAATCTTGGCTGTTCACTTTCAGGAATCCTTCAGAAAAGTTCTTCATGTCAGTATTCATCTGAGATCCCTTGAATGGAAGGCTTTTCTAGCGAAACTTGACTCCAAAACTCCTCAAATGTATCAGTCCGGATGGCTTGCAGACTATCCTGATCCGAATACCTTCATGACATTGATGATGACGGATTCGGGGAACAACAGGACAGGTTGGGGAGATCCCCTTTTTGATCATCTTGTGTCTGAGGCTCTGAGTTCAGACAATCAGAGTGTACGATCTGAACTCTATAAAAAAGCCCAAAAACAACTCCTGAGAATCGGGATACCGGTTATTCCGCTTTCAGAAGGTCTTTCCAACATGCTAGTCCATCAAGACATCAAGGGATTTTGGCATGATCCGCTTGGAACAGATCATCTCGAGAATGTGACCAAAATTCCGGATTAATGCATTGTTTCATCTTCTGATATGTCTAAAACTATGATATCCTTAACGGACAAGCTGCTTTTCTATAACGTATTCTGAAAGGAATCCATTGCAATCCCTAAAGTCATTGCCCGCCGCAGAACGATTTGAAGAAGAGATAAGGCAGTTTTGTCTGACTGGACTTTCTGGAAAGGACCTTAGCCGTATTTCCGATATCGGGATGGATCCTTTTTGGCAAAACGGGGTGAATGTTTATTTTTATGAACGGAATATCTATTCACCCATCGGTCAAAAGGAAATTGACGGGCTCCTGTTGACAGACAAGGGTGTTTTTGTTTTGGAATGCAAAAATGTCATCGGTTCGGTAACGGGGACCTTGAACTCCTCATGGAGCGCGGACAATCAGATGATTCACGTCCCGGGCCCCAGAAACTCGAATCCCGTGACTCAAATCAAAAGCAGAATCGGGCCGTTGTCTTCTTTTCTCAGGGACAAGGGGATCTCTCTTTTCCTGACAGGTGTCATTCTTTTTCCGGATGAAGCCAATCTTGACGGATTGGCCAGTAGTGGCACACTCTCTGTTTCAGAGCCCCCGAACAGGGATCGATCCTATATCATTACCAATCTCCACAAGCTTCCTGAAATTCTTGGAAATATCCATCCATCTTCTCCTCTCAGCCACGAAGATGCTTTTAAAATTGCGGATCTTCTGGGTATCGTTATCGCCTCGGATCCAAACGATCCTGAACGGATTCTGCGCTTTCCGGCCGGTGGTTTCCCTGATATCTCCTCTATTGCAAACCTTGAAATCCTGGACAAGAAGAAGGACACACTCTTTTCAATCCATCCGGAATACAAGGATAATCCTCAATCCCTGGAAATCATCGACGGGGCGTACAAAACGCTCAGGGAGTCTTTCGATAAGCCGGAGCCTCCCCTTGTGGGAACCAGAAAAAATATTCGATGGGCTGTTTTCGGAGTGATCTTTTTTCTCCTGGGAGGGCTCTTGATGCTGGGGGCCTTTCATCTGAACGGAAAAAAAGTACAGACTGCAAAGCTTCTCTCGGATGGTTGGCCAGTTCCAGGAGAGAGTCAGCTTGATCCTTATCAATTGCTCCTTTTGTTCTACCACCAGCATCCGACAATGACCCCGGACTATCAGATCCTTTCATTGGGGTTGCCCATGGATATCAGGACAAAGGGCAACCAAAATCCCGATGGCCAGAAAGCTCTCGACAAAAAACTGGATCGTGAAATCAAAAAGATAGGATCTGTCAAAAGTTTTCCGCTGACTTTTCCCGCGAGCATTGTCCAATATGATTCAAGGGCAAAGCTTTTTACGCTTTCAGGGCTTCAGGGGGTTCAGATGCAGTCATCCCCGGAAAGCCCCGTTCCATCTTTTCTGATGCCTTTTGGTGGAAAGGTCTCCATAGGAATCGCCCAAAAGTTAACCTGCAATTATTGCGATGGTCAGGTTTTAATCCGAAATTGGCCATTGCAGGCCATTCCTGGACCGATGGGACATCTTTTTTTCCGATTTTCCCCAATGGCTGAACTGAACCTTCAGGAAGTTCTCAAGCAAACTCCATGTCAGGGATGCAGTATCCCTGTCCATATTCAGGTTCAACTCAATGTGGTGCAGGTTGAAATTGGTCGAACGAATCTTGGAAAACCCGTGGTGTCATCACTGGCAACGCTTTCAGAAATTTCAATACGGCTCGACTCGGACAATACTTTACTTTTTGAAAAAAAGTACAGTGAAAGACCGGTTGAAAAAGATCAAAAATCCGTTTCTCCAAAACAGGATTGTCCCGGGTGTCCAGCTTCCCCTCCGGCTCAATCCTTATAAAGGAGAGTTCAATCATATGGAAAATCGATGAGCCAGTCGAAAAGGATCAGGCTTGTTTTTCCTTTTGTTTTCTGCTTGTTGCTTGTTTCCTGTTTTCCAACTTCCGATTATTTTAAAGCCCATCTGGATTCATACAAGGGAGAGCCATCCACGGTTCTTCTTCATCAGCTGGGACCTCCAACTCAAACCATCAAGCTTCCACATGGACAAACGGTTTGGGCTTATTTTGCCGACTCGACAACGTATATCTCCAATAATCAACTTTCTACTGTGATGATGCCGGTCACATCTTCCTGCCACTTTTGGTTCATTCTTGACTCTGAAGATACTGTCCAAAAGGTAGGGAATAAAGGGGACGAGTGTCAGACGACCAAAAATGGAAGCAATACGGCAGGATTGAAGTTTTGGGGCGGGACAGTATTGCCTCCAGCCCATTCCCATTAGTTTTTCATGGCCGCTAAGAAGAACTTCCGGTCTCCATCGATCACTGAGATGTCCGCTATCCTTGTCTTGGGAAGATGTTTAATGTATCTTTCTTCGATTGAGTGAATGAATCTGATCGCCGTGGGAGGCACCTCCATTACGGGTGCGGAATGCTGTCGGAAACAGCAGGCATTAGCCATTTATTTTCCCTATAAAACATGTCCATTATCAGCTTTGAGGAGCTCTCCAGAATGAAAAAACAGTATTTGTTGGCACCAGGTCCGACCCCCGTTCCACCAGAAGTTCTTCTCGCCATGTCCAGACCCATTATTCACCATAGATCACCTGACTTTATTCCCGTAATCCAGGATGTCAGAAAAGATCTGAAATGGCTTTTTCAGACAGAACAGGAAGTCATTACTGTGGCAGGCAGCGGTACAGCGGGAATGGAAGCCTCCATTTCAAATTTTATGTCCCCCGGAGACAAGATCCTTGCTGTAAACGGCGGAAAATTTGGAGAAAGATGGGCGAAGATTGCCACTGCTTTCGGAGTGACAACCATAGAGATCAAGGTCAATTGGGGAGAGTCGGTCAACGTATCCGAGATCAAGGCTCATCTTGACAAGGATCCTTCCATCAGGGGTGTCTATGTTCAGGCGAGCGAGACGTCGACGGGTGTGGCTCATGATGTCAAATCGATTGCAGAGATTACCAAAACTCGGGAGAACACGATTCTGGTCGTTGATGCCATCACCGCTCTTGGCGTCACCAATCTGCCAATGGATCTTTGGGGAATCGATATTCTGATCACCGGATCGCAAAAGGCCCTCATGCTTCCCCCTGGACTTGCCTGTATAGGAGTATCGGAAAAAGCATGGAAGCATCAGTCCCAGGCCAAATGTTCCAGATTTTATCTTGATCTCAAGAGAGAAAAGGATAATCTCTTAAAGGATACAAACGCCTGGACTCCTGCGGTGACCCTTTGGATCGGGCTTGCAACCTCCCTGAAAATGATGCGGGAAGAGGGACTTGAAAATGTTTTCGCAAGACACTCAAAACTTGCGCGTGCAACGAGAGAGGGTGTGAAAGGATTTGGTCTTGAAGTGTTCGCCAAGAATGCGCCTTCTGATGCGGTCACGGCTGTTTTGGCTCCTGAAGGATTTGATGGGGAGGCTCTCTACAAGAATCTCCGAAAACAATACGGAATTACAGCAGCTGGTGGACAAGACCAATTGAAAGGGAAGGTTTTCAGGCTCTCCCACATGGGCTATTCCGATACTTTTGATATCATTACAGCGATCAGTGGAGTGGAAATGGCACTGTATCGTATGGGATACAAGCATCCGCTCGGATCGGGTGTCGCCAAGGCCCAGGCCGTATTGATCGAGGATTAAAAATCAGAACATCCTATCGGAGGACTACCGTTGTCAGAAAATATCAGGGTACTTGTCAGTGATGCCATCTCTGAAGATGGCTTGAAGATCTTCAGGGAAGCGGGCTTTGAGGTTGTGGTCAAGACGAAGTTAACACCGGAAGAACTTGCTGTTGAAATAGCAGGTTATGATGGTTTGGTCATCAGAAGCGGAACCAAGGTTACCAAAGATATTTTAAAAGGGGCAAAACGACTGAAGGTTGTCGGACGCGCTGGAGCGGGGCTCGATAATGTCGACCTCGATGCGGCGACATCCCACGGCATAGTGGTCATGAATACACCTGGCGGAAATACCATCACGACTGCAGAGCACACCATGTCGCTTCTGATGTCCATGGCAAGACGCATTCCTCAGGCCAACGCATCCAATCGGTCCGGAAAATGGGAAAAAAGCAAGTTCATGGGTGTGGAGCTTTTTCAGAAAACACTGGGAATCATCGGAATGGGTAAAATCGGGCAGCATCTGACACAGATCGCCAAAGGGCTTTCAATGCATGTGATCGCATTTGATCCCTATCTTACTCCGGAAGTGGCGGAAAAATCCGGGGTTACTCCGGTCTCCCTTGATGAAATCTACCAGAAGTCGGATTTTATTTCGGTGCATACTCCACTCAATGCTGAAACAACAAATCTGATCAACAAAACCACCATTGCCAAAATGAAAAAAGGCGTATACATCGTCAATTGCGCAAGGGGTGGCATCGTCAATGAAACAGACCTTGCGGAAGCTCTCTTGAGTGGCCATGTCGCAGGGGCTGCATTTGATGTGTTCGTTCAGGAGCCGGTTCCTGCGGATCATCCTCTCCTGAAGATAGACTCCTTTATTTCAACTCCCCATATCGGAGCGGCAACGAAGGAAGCCCAGGAAAATGTGGCGCTCGCCATTGCTGACCAGATGGTTGATTACCTGGCCAAGGGTGTGATCCGTTATGCGGCCAATCTTCCTTCGGTGTCTCCTGAAGAAATGAGCATCGTTACTCCTTACCAGAAGCTTGCGGAAATCATGGGGAACATCATTTCCCAAATTTCTTCTTCCCCCTTGTCCAAAGTGACCATAGAGTATTCTGGAGAAATTGCCACAGTCCCTACGGCAGCCGTTACGATTTCTGCATTGAAAGGGATCCTTTCTCCGATTCTCGACACAATGGTCAATGAGGTGAATGCCCCCATTCTCGCAAAAGAGAGAGGAATTGAGGTCGTTGAGGTTCGATCGACCCATAATGGGGATTATACCGGGTTGCTTTCAATCAAGATTTCTTCTCCGACTGATTTCCACCAGATTTCGGGATCTGTTTTCCAAAAACGGGATTACAGGATTGTCTCGATGGACCAGCTTCCGGTTGAAGTGATCCCCGAGCCCATCATGATTTACCTCACCAATCAGGATCAGCCAGGTGTTGTCGGAGCGGTCGGGACCATTTTGGGAAATCACAAGATCAATATTTCCAGAATGCAATTCGGCCGTGACTACCCAGGTGGAAAAGCCATTTCAATGATTGGCGTGGATAATGAAATCAGCCCTGCTCTTCTTTCAGAGCTGAGGAAGATTCCCAATATCCTTTCTCTCAAGATTCTTCATCTTCCTTCTGCCCAGGCATGAGCAAGAATTCTCAAAAGTCCCAGAATTCTTCCCGTTTAGAAAAAAGAGGGCTGACTCCGAAAGGGGTTGGCCCTCTTTTTTCAGGGAACCCGACTTTTCGTAGAAAAGTAGCTGGAGAACTACTAGATCTTTTCAAACAGAGAGGATATCGCGAGATAGCCTTACCTGCCTTTGAATATCTTGATGCGTTGAGGCCCGGGATTGATCCTGCCCTTCTGGAAAAGGCCTATACAATACAAGATCGGACTTCCGGCCATGTTCTGATTCTGAGACCTGATGCGACAGCCCAGATTGCCCGTCTTCTGGCCCATGCTATCGACTCGGGATTTGATGACCTGAGATTTTCCTATAGCACAACGGTTTTTCGACACGAAGATCATCATGTTCTGGAGCGCGAGCTTTTTCAGGCCGGGGTGGAATACTGGGGGAATGCAAGCGTATGGGGCGATTGGGAAGTGATCCATCTTTGCCTCCAGGGTGCAAGAAAACTCGCCATATGGGATCCAACCCTTGTCTTGTCCCATCAGGGTCTTCAGACATCCATTCTTGACTTGATTGCCTCTTTGGCTCCCGAGGTCTCAAGACAGGAATTGTCAAGACTTTTCTATGCCCATGATTCAGGATCCCTGACCAAGGCTATCCAGGAAGGAAGCTCCAAAAATATCCTTCCATCCGGAAAACTTAAAATATTTACGGAAACACTGGCTTTTTTCCTCAGAAATGTCATTTGTCTTCCGGAAACCATTTCATCTCTTGAATCCTTGATCTCCTGCCTGCCGCAAGATCAGGTCGACGAATCGTTCCTGTCACTAGTGAAGGAGTGGACATATGGCCCTTCGGAAATCGTTCTGGACCTTGCTCTAGCTCCTGTAGGGCCTTATTACAGCGGCATGTTTTTCCATCTCTATACACCAGGCTCAACAAGGGAAATTGCATCTGGTGGTCGATATGACAAGCTTCCGGCTCTCTTTGGTGCCAATATCCCGGCAACAGGATTTGCCTTTCATCTGAATCGTATAGACGACTCAACAAGCATAGGGAAAGAGATTCGGGACCAGGAGGAAATCCATTTTCTTGTCCAGCCTGAAGATAGCGGATCCTATCACCTCATCGAGAAACTTATCTCGGGCTTGACACAAAACAGACCACCGGTCCGAATCCTTTATCCCCAGGACTTTCCTGGAAACAAGGACCTTAAACTTCTTGAGCCTTCTTATTTTGAGCGGTTTCCAAATGTTTCAGAGGTGATCTTTAAAAAGGGTGATGACTTTATCTCTTTTTTAAAAAATGGCTCTTCCCACAGGATTTCCCAGGCAGAACATTCATCCTCTGAAGATCCCATCCTCCATCGTCAAGGGCATCCTTCCAATCCGTCCTAAAAACATTATCGGGTATCTACCGGAGCGTTCATGAAAAATGTCAGAAAATCCGGTCATGAAGTTTTTCGGAATCTTCCCCAGAGTATAGAGGCCGAAAAATCCTTTCTGGGATCAATCCTTCTCAATAATGAAGTTCTGACCCAGATCGGAGACAGCGTCAAGGAGGAAGACTTTATCCTTGACGCCCATCGAAAAATCTATCAGGTCATGAGGGAAATGGCAGAAGTCCAGCATCCGATTGATCCTGTGACTTTGTCGGATCGATTGAAGAAAAAGGGCTGGGATGGGCTGACCGGAGCCCCTCAGTATATAGAAGACTTAAGCTATATTGTTCCAACTGCTGCCAACGCAAAACACTATGCACGGCTTTTGACTGAAAAGGGGATTTACCGGAAGCTGATTCTGGCGGCAGAAGATATCGCGCAGAAAGGGTATGAGGAAACAGAGGAGGTCGAGTCCCTCCTTGATCTCGCCGAAAGAAAGATTCTTGAAATCGGTTCCCATAAAAACTCTGGTGGTTTTGTAAAAGTGGGGGATGTTCCTTATCTTGATACCCAGTTCAAGAAGCTTGAGGAGCTTCGCTCACGGGAGATCGCAGATGCCGTGATTGGCCTTCCTACCGGATTTATTGACCTCGACAGAATGACGACTGGGCTTTATCCCTCTGATCTGATTATTGTGGCAGGGCGACCTGCCATGGGAAAAACAGCGTTCGCCATGGGAATTGCCCAATACGTCTCATTTGATCTGAGATTGCCTGTTGGGATCTTTTCACTGGAAATGTCGAAGGAACAACTTTTCATGCGACTTATCAGCTCCCAGAGCCGTGTTGATGCATGGAAGCTTCGGACAGGGCAGCTTCCGAGTGATGACTGGCGAGCGGTTATGCAGGCCTTTGGAGAAGCGAGCGACGTCCCGCTTTTTATCGA
Organism: Leptospirillum ferrooxidans C2-3; assembly: GCF_000284315.1. Taxonomy (NCBI): domain Bacteria; kingdom Pseudomonadati; phylum Nitrospirota; class Nitrospiria; order Nitrospirales; family Nitrospiraceae; genus Leptospirillum; species Leptospirillum ferrooxidans. The sequence goes on from NC_017094.1 coordinate 1,228,549, forward strand.
TGATTCCGGAGATCTTTCTGTTTACGAACTAAGGGCCAGAGCCAGAAGACTCAAGGCTCAAAATAAAAATCTCTCCCTGATTGTGGTGGATTATCTCCAGTTGGTGAAAGGTTCTCAAAGAACGGATAACCGTGAACAGGAAATCTCTGAGATTTCCCGTTCACTCAAGGCCTTGGCGAAAGAGCTGAACTTGCCGGTCATCGCGCTTGCCCAGTTATCACGATCCGTTGAGAATCGCCCCAAAGACAAAAAGCCCATTCTTTCTGATCTCAGGGAGTCGGGTGCCATTGAGCAGGATGCCGATATCGTTCTTTTTATCTATAGGGACGAGGTTTATAACAAGGAAAATCTGGAAAACAAGGGCAAGGCTGAAGTGATCATCGGAAAACAAAGGAATGGCCCGATCGGATCGGTCAATCTCGCATTCCTTGGCCACTGCACAAGGTTCGAAAACCTCGCCTATGGTTATGACAATATGGATGGGGGAGAGTAGAAGCTCAGAAACCTCCTACAGAGGAAACGCTTCCTCCTTGAGTCTGCATCATCGTGGATAATGGGACAGGAACCACATCTGTAAATGTTCTTTCTCCGTTTTTCCCCGCTCTGACCTTAAGGACCAGCTTGACGTAGACAGGGAGAAGGTGGCTCTGTGTTGAGTTCCACTGGTTAACCCATTCATGGCTGTCAAAATAAAACAAACGTAAAGACAACACATGGTGGAGCAGGGGTTCAGCCTGAACGGCCTGGGTTCCATAACTTAACAAGTTGGTATCCTGTTCATGGGCCAGTACATATTCTCCTTCTTTCTTTTCCGGAAGAAGGACATACTGAACCCCCATCAGGTGGGAAACCGGAGCATTTTGCATCAGTCTTGTCTGGCCCAGCGATGTGAACATCAGGGTATCCGTTTCTTCATCTCCCGCACTTTGAGGATTCCCAATAAAATAGGTGAGCGGATCGTTCGGATTGATGTAGGTTGAAAGAATTTCTTCATGAATGCGAAACAGGGCGCTCTGAACATTTTCAAAGATCCTGTTTCCGTTATTTGCGATTGACAGGACCTTTTGAGTGCTTTCCACCGCTCCAAACAGCAAGCCGAGGATCATGGCAAAAATCATGAATGCCACAAGAACTTCAATCAGGGTGAATCCGCCATCCTTCTCATGAGGGATTTTGAATTTTTGAGGAAACTCCCGGTGAACCATTATTGATAGATCTCCTGTCCAGAGCATGACCTTTATCGATTACTGAATACCGGAAATGTAGGAAACAAGAGTGACGACAATTTTTCCCTTGCCTGTTTTCTTGGAAATCTTGACAGTGACCTGCCGAATGATCGGCAATGGAGAAGCCGTCACAATTTCTTCCCACCGATAGTCTTTATGTTCTTTTCCAAAACCTCCGGATACATCTCCAACAGGGGCAAAGCCCTGTCCCACGATTTCCGACATTTTCCTGTTAGCCAATATGGTCATTTCAACTTCATCGCGAGCTCTCTCATCGAGTTGTAACGCATTCGTCCTGATCGCCAGAAGGGCAATGACTGCTACACTAAAAATGAACAGGGCGACCATGACTTCTATGAGAGTGAAGGCATTGTCCGACAATCGCCTGGAATGGTTCATCCTGCCCCCATGAAGGCTCCGTTTCCGACTCCGCCAGGAAGCAATGGGGGAAGGGAAGGGGCTTCGACATCGCCCTTGAAGATATGTGTTCGACCATTGACAGGATTGACCGTTATGGTCATGGAGTGGGAGTGTCGGTCAGAGAGATGGATCGTTGTCGGTTCTACCGCTCCTGTTGGGAAAAATTGGGTAAAGGTTCTTCCCGATTCGACCCGTCCCTGATGAAGTGTGTGAATGCGGGTGAAGCGAACTTTTGGAGCTATGCTCCATACAGAGATGCCGCGGATCGATACGGGTTTCAAGGATCCATCCGGTGCCATCCTGAAGGCGGATACGGTGCCTTTGTCAAGATCATATTTCAACCTGAGAACCTGTTGTCTGGAAATGGCTTCCCAATAAAGAGCCCGGTATTCTCCGGCGATTTTCAGGGAGACCTCTCTGAGTCCTGGTGTCTTTTGAAGTTTCAGATGGGGAGAAACAATCGCAAAGACAAGGCTGATCACAAAAAGGACAATAACGATTTCAATCAATGTCCATCCTCTATCGCATTTTTCGGAGAAGAGTGTCTTCAGCGCAGATTGTCCGAAAAAGAACTCTTCCTTTTTCAAAAAAGACTGTCCTTTGTATGAATGCGATTTTTGATGAGAAGGTGAATGGTGCGACATGGCCATAATCCTAGCAGATACTCCCAATAATAATAGAATCAGGACTTCAGTATCATAGCGTACAGTCAAGCCCTTCCCAATGAAATAGTCGTCTCTGTGATGGCTTCTGTCTTTGGTAATTGCACATCCCAAATGATTGTTTTAGAATTGGTCTATGGATAATAAAGACGAAATTCGTAAAGGTAGAACATGTACTTTCTCAATTATTGTTGAGTTGGTCTTCTTTGCGGTTAGAAAAAGCGAAGTTTTTGACAAACACGCTTTGGCTGTTCTCGAGACTGTTTTCAAAAATGTTTGTGAGGATTTTCAAGCCAACATGATCCAGATGAGGGGAGAGTCGGATCATGTGCATCTTCTTGTGTCGATTCCCCCAAAAGTTTCTGTATCAATGCTCGTCAACAGCTTGAAGTGCGTATCAAGTCGTCTTCTGAAAAAAGAGCGGAAAGATCTGGCTTCAAAATACTGGAATGGGGTGCTTTGGTCGCCAAGTTATATTGCTCGTTCCCATATGGGAAGTTTCGGGAAAACATTTGAAAACTGCTCGGAAGAAGAATTGTTGTGAGATCTTTAAGAAAATGAGTAATTTTTTCAAGAAATGTTACATTGACTCTTTTTTGAAATAACACGGGTAATTGTTTCAAGATCGTAATATGGAGAAGATTGTGAACCTTTCTAAAACCTTTGGAAAGTCTATAAGCGGAAGATATTTTTCTTCGTCCGAATTTTTTCTTGCCATATCCATTTTCCTGGGATCCATGATTGTCGCTCCTTCAATTGCTCAGTCTGCACCCCAGTCCTCACCGGATCCCACAACAGCTCAAACTCCTTCAGCGGTCCTATACCAGGATCCCTTTACACCGGAAGAAGATGAAAAAGACGGAGCCATTAATGAAAACGGGTACAGGGTACTGTTTTTTCCACAAGGTGATCCCTTCACCCCACTTCTGGCTGATCCGAGACAACCGACGAGTAATATCAGCTACTTCCTGGGCTCAAACAATCATTACGGACAGTTCGACGGGACGTTTGGTGCTGATATCGGGATTGTCCGATGGGAAAGCGAGGTTTCCGGAATCAATAAATCCATTCAGGTGGGTGTTATGGGCGCAGCGTTTTCACGATTTGCCTTTGTTCAGACAGCAACCTTTCTGGAAAGCACCGATTTTATCATCGGTCTGCCCATCACGATCCGGTACAACAAGTTTTCCACCAGGATCTTTTTCTATCACGACAGCTCCCACACGGGGTATAGCTATACAAGTTTAATGAATCTGAATAAGAATACAGACTATGGACAAGAATTACTCCAGATTATTCCGTCATACGATGTGACCCGGTATTTTCGTATCTACGGAGGAGGTGCTTACCGTGTTGTTGGTCTGGGCTTCTATCCGTCGGCACAAGACTCCCTGATTGGCCAGGCGGGGTTCGAGCTCTATGCGCCAGAATGGAAGGCAGCCTATTCAAGAGCTTATATGGCGTTAAATATTCTTTCCCAGGGGATCAATGGCTATACCCCGTCAGAAGATCTTCAGATCGGTATCCTGACACACAGGCCTGCCTCATGGGTTCAGTTCAGGACAGCGATTGATTTTTATAACGGTTATTCACCAATGTATGATTTTCCTTTCTTGAAAGAAAATTATGTTGCCCTCGGAGCATATTTTGATTTTTAGCCTCAACCTGATGGATGGTCCTGAATAATCTTTTTTGATGGAGACAGTTGACAGATTGATTTGTTCCTGATAAATTAGGAATGTGGGTTTCAAGAAGGTGTGGTTAATTTCAGGATTGTCTTCAGGACGGAATGAAAAGCCGCAGCTTGAATTTGGAGCTCGCGGTTTTTTTTTACTGCGGGACGCCCACATCTACTGACCGTTGGTTTATATCAAGGAGGAACACGTAATGGCAAGAGGACATGTTAAGTGGTTTAATGCAAACAAAGGCTATGGCTTTATTTCCCAAGAGAACGGTGAGGACATTTTTGTTCACTACACCGCCATCGGCGGATCCGGATTTAAAACCCTTGAAGAAGGTCAGCTTGTGGAATTCGAGATCCAGAGTGGGTCCAAGGGACCTCAAGCCGCCAATGTGACAAAGGTTAACGCCTAATTCACATTTGCTAAAACCGCCGATAAAGAACGTGTGGTTTTTGGCTTGTTGCTCCAAGCATCTTGAGTGAATCGTTCAAGCTCTTTCTTCAAGTGCTTTGATTGGTTAAGGATGGATCTCTAGGAACAAAGGTCATCATAAATCACTGATTCCATTGGCAGTTATTAGAATTAAGGAGGAGGGGAAACCCTCCTCTTTTTTTATCTTAACTCCTCCACCCGATGAGATTCCTTTCGGGTGAACCCGGCCGCTTCAATGTGATTTTGTCTCTAATCTCCCTCAAACGGGCGAATCCCAAGTTTTTTCATCTTCCGCCACAATGTGGTTCTACTCATCCCCAACAATTCTGACGTTCTCCCGATTTCCCCTTCTGCAGAACGGAGGGACTGGATGATCAGCTCCCTTTCGCTAGCCATTTCTTCAGGGTCCTCAAATCCTCCTCCTGACAAATCGAGCATAATCGATTTCAGCTCTTCCTTGACCCAACTGACTGGAACTTTTTCAGCAGAAGCGAAAGAACCCAGCAAGTAGTCCAGAAAAGAGAAAAGTTCACGAATGTTCCCCGGCCAGGAGTAGGACTGGAGTGCTTTCATTGCATCAGGTAGAACAAGCGGAGGAGGGGTCTTGTTTTCCTGCTCCCATTGTTGAAATTTCCAGTTGAGCAGGTCGGGAATCTCTTCAAGCTGTTCACGAAGGGGAGGGATCCGAATCGTTTTTCCCCTTATCCGGTAGAAAAAGTCGGGGCGTAACCTTCCATTTGACAGAAGGGCAGATAGAGGCTCGTTTGTGGCGACCAGGATCCTTGTATCAATAGAGATCTCTGCGGAGGAGCCGAGTGGGACCAAAGTTTTTCGGTCCAGAAATCTCAGAAGCTTCATCTGGATTGAGAGAGACATGTTCTGAAGTTCATCAATAAAAAGGGTCCCTTTGTCCGATGATTCCAGACGGCCTTTCTGATCTCCGATTGCTCCGGTGAAGGTTCCTTTTCTATGGCCAAACAAAAGCGAGTCAGCAATTTCGTTTGAAAAATGTGTTGCGTCGAGAACGACAAACGGTCCTTTTTTTCTGGGACCATTTTCATGAATCATCCTGGCGAGAAACTCTTTCCCGGTTCCGGTTTCCCCCTCAATAATAATTGGCAGGGATGTTTGTCCCGGTCCGGAGATGATCTTCATCAAGGAAGCGTTAAATTGTTCTCCCGGAAGAGAGGAAGAGGTTCTGGGAAGAATCTTCCGATTTTCCACATTGCTCAAATCGTTGCTTGATTCCGGGCGGGGAGGGGAAAAGGTTTTCAGGACTCCCTGAAGCTCGCTTCCCAGGGAAAGAATGCTGGTTTGAACTGTTATCAGTTTTTCATCATGATTGCTTAAGCATGCTGGTGTGGATTCAAGTGTCAGCGGACCCTCAGCGACAGTCCTTTTGAAAGTGCAGGCTGAGCGGCAAAGCTCCGAGCCAAGAATGGTTTTGCAGGGAAGTCCCTCAAGTCGGTCGTCAGATGCGATACAAAGCTGTTTTTTGGCGCCGGCATTGATCGCATGAATTCTGAAGTCGGAGCCAACGATAACCTGTGGTTCCTTGGAGGCTTCAAGTATGGCCCTCAGAAGTTCATTTGAGTTGATATCCACTTGATCCAATCGGACCCCCTTCATCATCTGTTGCTAAATATGTTCTGCAGAAACGGCAGGAAGGCGTTTACCGGATTGTTTGCACTGGCGCCCACCCGACGATCTCTAGCGCAATGGTTTGAATTGGGTCGGGCGCGAGGTCTATCGATTACAAATGCATCCCTATGGTCAGGGGGAACTCGATCAGAGATCCTCCCAGGAAATGGGACTGGGGGAAAACATTCACTCGGGCTTCTGCAAAAAAACGACTGAATGAATAGCCGATCCCTCCTCCATAGAGCGGCAAAAGCTCACCTCCCTGGGGAAAGAAGACAGGAGCAATCCCGATGGTTCCGATGACGTAGAAATCACCCGGGTCGGATTTGATCAGACGAAGTCCCGGACCAAAGGTGAGCGGGACCAGAAAAATGCCTGGAGAGGGGTAGTTTTCAAGCGTTGCGGAAAAACGAACAAAAAATGTGTCATTCAGAAAACCGTCTTCATTTCCGCCGATACCCCATCCAAGATCGGGCGAAACACCTGATTGGGAGGGAGTCAATGCCCCTGGCAGGAACTCTCCGTACACTCCTGGGATAAACCCACTGTCAGCTGAGGCAACAGTGGGTGAAAAAAATGGAATCAATGCCATAAAAAAGAATAAAATATAAGCATTTGATTGCCTTTTTAATTTTTTGACATGTTGAAAGAGACTGCTCAGAATGATACCCTCCAAAAGATTTGAAAATGGACGACAAGCACGTTGGCGGAAAATAAAAAGGGGCTTGCACTATGGTTTACCGTTGTCGAATATGGTCCATTATACTTTTTATAGGCCTGATATGTCCAATGACCGGTCTATTGCCCGTTGGCGAAAATAGGATCGATCAGGCTTGGGGAGACAGCTCGAATACCAACCCCACTCCGTTTCCACCCCTTTTTGGAACAGCTTTTGGCGGTCCATCATCCCAGTCCGATCAGACAACCCAAAAAGATCCACTTTTAAAATACCCCTCACAGGGTCACGTTTTTGTGTCGGATCCATCCCAGTGTCAATCGTTTGCGTATTCCTCAGATCCACCCAATTCCGGAGCGATGACTCACGAATGGATTCCTCAGCCACAAACACCCCTCAAGGATATTTCGAACTGCACCATCGTTCATGTTTTGTCAAAAGGAAATGTTCTGCTTTTTGTCAATCCGAAGAAGCTTGATCCGGAGACACTAAAAGCCATTGATAGACTCAAGGGGCCACCAAAGCCTCCTTCAGCATTTCTGTCGCAGGAGCAGATAGGGTATGCTGTCCTGGTGATTACCACAGAAAAATACAAGGACCCGATTCTCTTGGCTGCATGGAGACGTTTGCTCCCGTTATCGACGTGGGATCAAATCATCGTGAATGGATTCATCTCGAACCATCTCGGAAATCCTCACAGGGGAGAGTAGTTCCTCCTGTAATTCGCAAATAATGTATATTATGTAAACTACGAAGTCATCATAGGTGACAAACGATATGAGCCATTAAGATGGATGCCATTTTTCACCGATTGAATTTTTTTCGAATCTTTTTTTATCTGAGGGACCTCTTCCAAATCATCCTGACCTCTTTTTATGATTTGGGCTCGATCCTTGTGAAAAGGCGAAGCTACGTTCCTCTTCTGCTTCAGCAGATTCTTTCAATCGGTTTTGATGCCATTCCCATTCTGACGATTGTCGGACTCCTGCTCGGTATGGGCACAGTTGCCGAGGCCGGCCTTGAACTTCCCAAGCTTGGAATCCAGAATCTTGTCGGAACCATCATTATTCATATTATTCTGAGAATTGTTGGCCCTTTCGCCACGGCCATGGTTGTGATCGCCCGGTCTGCTTCCGCCATATCCGTTGAGATCGGTAACATGAGAGTTTCGGGAGAGCTCGACACGATCGAGATGCTTGGGGTGAATCTTTCTTTTTTCCTGATCACTCCGAGAATTGTGGGTGTTTTGATCTCGATGATGGCTTTGACCTTCTATTTCGCCATCTGCTCGTTTACCGGCGGTTTCCTGATGGGACTCTTTGGCCTATCGATGCCCATGGTGTCGCTGATTGAAAGCCTCAAGACCAGCCTTACGCTTTCAGACCTTCTCGTACCACTGATGGACAGCGCGGCCTTTGGCCTGATCATTGCCGCTGTTGCGGTTTATCATGGGCTTTCCGTAGGCCAGTCTCCGAATGATGTTCCCCGGGAAACCAACAAGGCCCTCGTCAATGCGATTGTTTTATGCACGCTGGTTCTGACTGTTATCCAGATCTTCCTGATCTTTGCCTGATCGCAGAACTTTAAAAAGATTCATCTGATCTGAAAGGACCATTCATGGCGACCGATACCCTTTTGGAGCTGGAAAATGCGACATTCCTTCCTCTGGGAAGCGATGGTCCCCAGCTATCATCGGTTTATCTTGATATTTTGAAGGGAGAACACACCTACATCCTGGGAAAGGCCGGGACAGGAAAATCTCTCCTGGTCAAATCCATCATGGGGCTGATTCCTCTTTCAAGCGGGAGCTACTCAGCCTTTGGCCGATCCATGAAAGATCCGGACAACCTGACACTCCATTATGTTCGAAAAAAGATCGGCCTTCTTCCTGAAAACGGGATTTTACTGAACTCCCTGACTGTCAGGGAGAATCTGGCGTTTCCCCTGAAATACCTGAGCCAGAATAAAAATGAACGGCCTTATGAAACCGTCGATCAGCTTCTGATAGACCATCAGATGGAAAAAATCGCGCATTTGTACCCCTACCAGATCGGGATCAACGCACAGAAAAGCATTGGTCTCCTGAGAGCTCTGCTGTTTTCTCCGGGACTGATCATTCTCGATGACCCGTATGAAGGACTTGATCAGGACGGAATCGCCCTTTTCCATCAATACTTTAAAGCCATTTTAGAGAAACAGCATACGACCATCCTCCTTTTTTCAAGAAAGCCGATCAGCCCCAAGGGGATTTTCAAGAGATACCTGCTCATGGAAATCGGTAACACTTTTCAAAAGACAGATGGCGAGGATTCCCGATTCCTGAAGTTTCCCGAAACGTTTCAGCATTAACAAGAAAGCCTTTTCTGAAAGTTTAAAGGTTGTCAAATGGAGCAATCATCAATATGATCTAATGACCATCTGTTCACGTCAGCCTTATTCTGGACAAGCAACTCGTTTTGACAACATAAAACACACGGTTCAATGCCAATCACACGAACCCGCGAGGAGCCTGTGGCAGAAAACCATTCATTCCTGAGACAAAAAAAATCATGAAACTTCATTATGTTCACCGGGAAAACGAAAAACGACTGGAGAGGCTTGCTGCCTTTTTTCTTCTCATCCCCCTGTTGGGCTTCTTTTTTGGTCTGTATGAAGTGGCCGTCAATCAGCACGCCTTTGACAAAAGGTATCGGATCTATACGATTCTCGACCAGTCCTTCGGTATTGTCCCTGGCGTTCCTGTCAAGCTTGCCGGTATCTCCATCGGAGAGGTGAAATCGGTAGACTTTACCAAGCTGAACCAGATCCGTGTCGAAATGGAGGTTCTCAGAAAGTACTCTCCCAAAATCCGGCAGGATTCCTTCATTACCGTTGAAAAGTCCGGGATCATTTCCGGAGACGTGACCCTCAGGATCAGTCTGGGTTCTCCATGGCTTCCGGTCATCCTTCCAAACCACAGGATCAAGGGCGAGGCGCCGCTGACTCTCGACCAGATCATGGCAAAGCTTAATCCGACGATCTTGAACCTCCAGAGGATTGTCGCCAATATTGCCGACCTTTCGGATTCTGTCGATCGCGGAAAAGGAACGGTCGGGGCCATTTTGAAGCGACAGGAAATTTATGACGAACTTCGGGATACCGCCGGGAATGTCCGGCAAACTTCTGAAAAGGTGCGAGACTCCGTTGACCGGCTTCCGTCGATCATGAAAAATGTCGATCTCTCCATCAAGGATGTCAAAGCGGCCACACCCAAGCTGGCACCGATTTCAAAGTCGGCACTGTCATTGGTTGTTGATACCAAGAAAACCATATCCAATGCGGACGAAATCCTGGAAAGCCTTCAGCAGAGCTGGCCTCTTCGGGATTTGATCCAGACACCACAGGCCACATTGCCCTTGGGCCAGTCGACAAGGGATTCCCTTCCCTATCCGCAACCATCGTCTGCCGGAGGGAAGTCACCATGAGTCTTTCTTCCTTCAAACAGCGAAAAGCCGTTCTTCTTCTGGCAGGATTCTTTCTTTTGTCTTTGGGGTCATGTTCATGGTCTTCCCATCAGTTAAAAGGGAATATGCTCAAGGCCAACGATAATCTTTTGAGTGCTTCTAAGCTGATTGATGCGGGTCATCCCGAAGAAGCGCTCATTGTCCTGAGATCGGCACTTCATCAATATCAGCTGGTTGGCAATCTCCCTCTTTCTGTCCAGACGATGAACCAGATCGGTTCCCTCTATGCAAGGACACAGCAACAATATTCCCTTGCAGTGTTATGGTTTCAGCGATCTCTGGCAATCGCGACCATCCTTTCGGATCCTTCACTGGAGTCGGATACTCTCGCACTTGTGGCCCAGGTCGAATGGCAGCTTGGTAAAACGGCTTATGCCCAAAAGGAAGTTGACGCGGGAATTGCCATTTCCAAAGGGATCAAACATGGCAAAAATCGTCATGAAGTGTTGTCCGTACTTTATTCCGTCAGAGGTTTGATCCATTCAAGACTGAACAAGCGGGATCAGGCGTTGAAAGACTTCAGGAAATCCATCGTTTACAGCAAAAAAATCAAGGATGTCAAAAAGGAATCTGAAGATCAGGGAAATATCGGAAGGCTTTATCTGATCGGAAACGATCTTCCGGATGCCCTCGTTTCGTTTCAGAAGGCACTTGTCCTTGATCAGAAGATCCAGAACCCGGAAGGGATCGCTTTTGATTCTGAGGGGCTTTCGCTGGTCTACAACAACATGAAAAGCTACAGGCAGGCCTTGATCAGGATTCTGGTCGCGATTCCGATCAGAAAGCTCCAGGGCCCAGAAGATCTCTACAAAAAAGATGTTTTACTCCTGCACGATATTGAAAATCAAAGACACCGCCCGCAGGAGCTCGTTATCCTGGACAAATGGAACAGGTAACCGAAAGAGACTTGAAACAGGGGAAAGTCTCCTGACCATGGTTCCTTATTTCTTTTCTTCCCCTTTTCCCTTTACGGTCTCTTCCAGGGGGTAGCCCCACGGATCGACTTTTGGCCGATCCGGGGGCAATTTCTTGTCCATGACCTTCTCATATTGGACCAGACGCTGAACGCCCAACCCCACAAGAAAGGCAAGCCCAATGATACCCATGAAGATAATGATATAGTTGACGGTAGAGTTCAGATTGCTGCCGATATCTGTACCCATGGTTCCCCTTCCCTTTGATTAAAACTTTGGACTGTCTATCCCTGGTCTGACAATGATTTCAGCTCTTCCTGGCGGCTGACCAAGTGGATGAAATCCCATTTCCATCGCAGCGAGATCCAGATGGATCCCGAGAATTTCCTGAAAGTCCGAGTCAAGATCTTCTTCCGCATAGCGCTGGTCGACGACTTTCAGATAGGAAAAACAACCTTCACAGGCGAGTATCCCCTGGTTTTCCTCGGGGTGTTTATAGAGAAGGTTAACCCGGTCCGGGTCAATCAGTCCACAGGAAGGACAGCCTTCCGGAGGGTGGGCCAACCAGGAAAAGGAACAAAAGTAGCAAAAATAACGTCGCTCGTCCGGGGAAATCGTTTGTCCGATGGACGGTGCCGCTCCACAGACCGGACACAGGGGGTAGTCCCAGTCCAGGTTACGGAGGACCGTTCTCAGTGTTTCATGAAGACGCTCAAAGGAAATTCTGAGAGACATCCTCAGAAGGTGGAGAAGCAATGGACCAGGAACCTCGGTCTCCTGGGAGACACGATCCAGGAATCCGTCGTCATGAGCCAGAATCGAACGGATAAACCAGGCCTCACCCCTTCCCGATCCCCGAAGGTAGGAGGCCATTTTTGAAGCGAGGACCTCACGCTCTCCCCCACCGGTTTTCATCACCGTGAGGATGCGTCTCATCTGACTTTCCGAATTTGTCAGGGAAATCTTTGAAAAAAGCGGCCTGTCAATCAGAGGTGTTCCTTCCTTCATTCTTTGACGGACATCCGGCTCGGAAAGACAGACAACTGGCAGAAAATCGTCCGGAGATGAGGAATTCCATATCTCCTCAATCCGGTGCTGGAATTCAAAGATATCCCTCAGGTGAGGTCTGGCCTTTATGTGAGCTGCAAGACGTTTTTCCCGATCCATAATCATGCGGGTTCCGATCTACGGGAATTCTCCCCGGTCATTCGTTTGAGTCGCTGGACACTGATGACCCCTTTCACCCTTCGGATGGCTTCCATGATGGACTCCAGATCCGAAGTGTTTTTGACTCCAAGGGCGATTTCAATGACAGCCATCTTATGTCGATCCTGTTTGACTTCAGCATGATTGATATTGGCACCCTTTTCCGAAATGGCCGCTGACACTCCGGCGAGCATTCCAGGCTTGTCTTCCATCAGCACCCTGATCTGGACTTCAAAAAGGTTATTGGGATCATTGTCCCATGTTGACTGGATCAACCTCTCCTTCTGGATAGAGAGGTGAACCAGATTGGGGCAGTCTCTGGAATGAATGACGACTCCCCTTCCCCTTGAGATATATCCTATGATCTCCTCGCCGGGAACAGGACTGCAACATCGGGCCAGACTGATCAAAAGATCCTTCCCTCCACCGCGGACAACAACAGGATGGTTGGAGACAGGGAAGGATTCGTGGGGGAGTTCCTGCTCGGGTGTTTCCTGAGTGACAGGAACGAGCTTCCTGAGTACGACATTGGGAGAAAGTTGGCCAAATCCGATTCTGGAATAGACATTTTCAAGTGTCGGTGCCGGCTGGTCCGAGTAACTGAGGATGACTTCAAGGTAAGGCGATTTCAGGTAATCGGAAAGATTCAGGCGAGCTTTCCTGAATTCATTTTCAAGAGACTTCCTGCCAATTTCCGCACTCTGCCGGTCTTCTTCTTCCTTGAGCCAATGACGAACCCTGGCGCGGGCTCTTGGTGTTGCCACAAAACGAAGCCAGTCCTTGCTGGGAGATTGGGAGGGGCTGGAGATGATTTCGACAATGTCGCCACTCTGAAGTTCCGTCTTGATCGGTGACCAGCGTCCGTTGATTCTGGCGCCCATACAGTGATGTCCAAGCTCTGTATGAATGCTGTAGGCAAAGTCGATGGCCGTCGATCCCTTGATCATTTCCTTCACCTGGCCCTTCGGCGTGAAAACATAGACCTCGTCGGGGAAAAGGTTGACCTTGACAGAGTCCATGAACTCCCGGTTGTCCGGCAGTTCTTTTTGCCATTCAACCAGTTGTCGAAGCCAGGCGACAACCTTTCTCTCTCCCTCGGCGGGGGAGCCGTCGGCATTTTCCTTGTAGTTCCAGTGGGCAGCGATTCCCTCCTCCGCGACTCGGTGCATCTCTTCCGTCCGGATCTGGAACTCCACGGGAATTCCCTCGGAGCCGATAACGGTTGTATGCAGCGACTGGTACATGTTGGACTTGGGAACTGCGATAAAATCCTTGATCCTTCCGGCCATAGGCTTCCACAAGCTGTGCAGGAGCCCCAAGATAGCGTAGCAGTTGAGCTTTGTGTCGGTGATGATCCGGATCCCCATCAGATCATAAATCTCTTCAAACGGGATTTCCTGAATGGTCATTTTCCTGTAGATACTATAAATATGCTTGTATCGGCCCTGGACTTCTCCCTGAAGGTTGTTCGCGATCAGGGCTTCCTGGACGGTCTTTACAATCGTGCTGATATAGTTTTTTCTTTCCCGTCTGCGATTGGAAACCTTGACCTTGAGATCCAGATAGGTTTCCCTGTCCTGAACGGAAAAAGAAAGGTCCTCAAGTTCGGATTTGATCCAGCCGATTCCAAGACGGTTGGCCAGGGGAGCGTAAATTTCCAGTGTTTCCTGGGCTATGGCTCTCTGTCTGTCGATGTTCAGGGAGGAGATTGTTCTCATGTTGTGCAAACGATCAGCCAGTTTGACGAGAATAACCCGAATATCTTCCGACATGGACAGGAGCATCTTTCGGAAGTTTTCGGCCTGCTTTTCCGCTTTTGTTGCCTGAAAGTGGAACTTTCCGATTTTGGTGACTCCATCGATAAGGGAGACAACCTTGCTTCCGAAAAGGGATTCAATCTGTTCGGAGGAAAGGGTCGTATCCTCAAGCGTATCGTGGAGAAGTGCCGTAATCAGACAGGTTGCGTCGACCTTCATGCTTGCAAGAATCCATGCGACATTCAGGGGGTGTTCCACATAGGATTCCCCAGAACGTCGGAACTGTCCCTCGTGGGCCTTTGCGGAGAGTTCATAGGCCTGCCGGATTTTGGCCTGTGATTCCTCTGGAAGGTTATATTTGCTGGTTTCCTCGATCAGCTGATCGATCGTCACGGTATGGACGATCGAAGAGATCGGAATGACCGTTGTTTCCTTGAGGTCCGAAACATCATGGTTATTCATGGATGCGATAAGAGCAGATCGAAAAGTGTCTCTCCACTCTATCCCCCTTTCCAACAAGTTCAGGAGTCATGACAAGGTCCACACGCTCTCCAGAGTGGGGAACCTGCAGACCGCTTCTGATCGCCGCCCTTTCAAGACCATGTTTCCAGCGAAAATGGCACAGCACTGTTCTTCCTCTTCCATCCTCGATCCTTTCAATCAATGCATTCCTGACGCCAAGCTTCGGTGGCTGGAATCCTTCCCCAAAGGGCAGAAGGGCTCCAAGACCCTCCCAAAAAGAAGTGGATCGATAATAGGCAGGAAGAAATGCGTCAATTTCAAGATCTGAGTTCAGGCCATATGAAGGTTCTTCTTTTTTATTCAATTGCGATGAAAGCTTTCTCCTGACCATATCAAGAATCTCGACCGGAAAACCGAGACCACCTGCCTTGGCATGGCCTCCGCCCTGAATGGGAAGGCCTTCGAGACATTTGAGAACGGTATCGAGCGTATCCCCTCCCCTAAGACGCAGGGAACCTCTGACTGCGCCATCTTTTGTCAATGTGCCGACAAAGACCGAGACATTGAATTCTTCACAGAGCCTGTGCGCGATCCGACCCATGATTCCTGGCGCCCAACCCGGCTGAAAAACCACCGGACATCCATCCCATACTTTTCGAATCTCTTCGTAGAGGGACCACTCTGTTTCCTGGCGATGGCGGTTGATTTCCAGAACAATCTGCGCAAGCCGTTCTCCTTCGACCTCCGATGTGGCCATCAGAAGCTCGAATGCCGGATATGGATCGGACATTCTTCCAGGAGCATTGATCGCAGGGATGACGAGGAAAGAGTAGTCATTGACCATAACCCGTCTTTGGAGACGACGTCTCAGGAGGGACCGGATTCCGGGAAAGGCTTCAAGAGAGGCTTGGTCCCTCAGGGCCCGGATAAAATACCGGTTCCCGTCCAGGAGGGGAGCCCTGTCGGCCAGGACCGCGAGGCCGGCCAGAAACGCCATTTCCCTTTCTTCATCATTCTGAAAAAAAGGAGCCAGAAGGACATACAAGCTTCCGACTGCGGTCAGACAGGAACGGCCGCGTGGATGGACAAGTGCAAGATTGGCAGGCCACTCTTCCCTGAGCAAATGATGATCCACAACGATGGTCGTGAGCCCGAGCGATTTCATTTCCTCCAACAGGGAAATATCGGAGGTTCCCATATCCGCTACCAGCAGGTAACGGAACCCTTTTGCGACAAGGGCGAGAAGACGTTCCCGCTTCAAGCCATGACCGTCATTTCTGTGGACCAGAAGTGTGATATAGGGGTGTTTTCTTCTCCTTAAAAATCTGGAGAACATGGTGGCGGAGGTGACACCGTCAACATCAAGATCGGCATAGACAGCTATGGGAGAGGCTGTTTCCAGGACATGGCACAAGATCTGAAACGCAAGAGTGAAGTCCCCAAGGGACTCCTCACCGGGAGGAAGGGGCGAAGTAAACGCACGTTTGGCCGACCCTCCGTCAAAGCCTCTGCCAAGAAGCATTCTGGCCCAGACCGGGTCTGTTCCCAGTTCCCTGGACAGGGACAGAATTTTCTCATCATGGATTTGAGGAATCGACCAACCGTTAGGACTGTCATACTCATTCCTTGGCGATTGCATCTTTCGTATCCTTTTATAGAATTTGCTTCTTTTTCAAAAAAAGGATGAGGAACACAAGAAGAACCGGAAGGAGAAAAAGACCAAAGCTTCCAAGGACTTCTTCGGGATCCACATAATTTGAACTCATCCGCTACCTCCAGGACTATTGGGAAAAAGAGTTACAGGGCGGTTCGTCCTGTCTGTACGGGCTTCTTCACCCCTTTAGGCAACAGGAGGAGAAGAGGACTTGCAACAAAAATGGAGGCGTAGGTCCCCACAATGACACCCATCAACAATGTCAGGGAGAAATCATGGATGACCGGCCCGCCAAAGAAGAACAAGGCGACCAGAACAATCAGCACAGTTGATGATACCACAACTGTGCGTGAAAGAACCTGATTGATCCCGGAATTGATGATCTCTTCCATCTTCTGTCTGCTGGATCTGCGCATCTGTTCCCGAATCCTGTCGAAGACAACCACTGTATCCGTGAGGGAATATCCCGCAAGTGTCAGCAGGGCAGTCACAATCAGGAGATTGATCTCCGTTCCCATGATGTAAAGAAGACCGAGTACGGCGACCACATTATGGAATGTCGATATGGCTGCCGCCAGACCGAAACGGAACTCGAACCGGAATGCGATATAGACAATGATTCCGATAATGGAGTACAAGATGGCCAAAAAGGCTTTTCCGGCAAGTTCTGAACCAATCGATGGACCAATTTCGGTAGCAGAAACAATGGTCATCTTATCGTTGGGAAATCCATTTTTTAAAGCCGCAAGGATTTTCCCTGAAACCGATCCATTGCGGTTTTCATGGGCCTGGGCCCTGATCAGGATGTCGCTTGACGACTGTATGTTCTGGATCTGCGCTCCTGAAAACCCACCCTTCGAAAGAATTTCCCTGACATTTGAAACGGGAATCGTCTTGTCGAAGTGAACCTGAATGGCCGTTCCTCCTGCGAAATCGATTCCGAGGTTCGCATGGCCAGTGGCGATGGCTCCGATTGCAACAAAGCCCAGCAACAGAAATCCCGCCGATATTCCAAGCGTGATTTTTCTTTTTGCCATAAAGTCTATTGACGGATTTTTAATGAGTTCAATCATTTAGTCCATTCCCTTCAAAAACCGATTGTTGAATTCATTTCGAGCCTTCCGAAAACGGATACGATGCTTTTTTCAGATGGACAGTTTCTGCATCTTTTTCCTGGAGGCCATATAGTCATAGACAACGCGTGTTCCAACGAGCGCCGTAAAAAGATTGATTCCGATTCCGACGGACAGTGTGACGGCAAAACCCTTGATCGGTCCTGTTCCAAAGATGAACAGAATGAGTGCGGTGATCAAGGTTGTCACATGGGAGTCAACGATCGTCAAAAAGGCCTTGTCATAGCCGGCATCAATGGACGTTCTGACTGGTTTTCCGGCCCTGATCTCTTCCCGGATTCTTTCGAGGATGAGAACATTGGAATCCACACCCATACCGACAGTCAGGATGATTCCAGCGATGCCCGGAAGCGTGAGAGTGGCATGAAGAGCTGCCAGAGCTCCCACAAGTATGATCAGATTCAAAACCAGTGCAAAGTCGGCGATCACGCCGGAGAAGCGATAGTAAAAGGCCATGAACAGAAGAACCAGAATCACGGCAAGAACCGTTGCCCGTATGCCGGACTGGATGGAATCCCGTCCAAGGGAGGGACCGACGGTGACATTCTGTAAAATGCGGACAGGAGCCGGAAGGGCTCCGGAGCGGAGCACAATCGAAAGGTCTTTCGCTTCCTTGAGAGAAAAGGATCCCGTGATCTGGGCCTGCCCGCCCGAGATTTCTTCCTGGATCACCGGTGCGCTGTAGACACGGTTGTCAAGGACAATGGCCAGAAGCTGCTTGACGTGGTCCTTTGTGATTTCGTCAAACAGTTTTGCCCCGGCCGAATTGAATGTCATCGAGACATAAGGCTCATTGAACTGACCAAACGAGACTCTGGCATCAGAAATCATCTCGCCTGTCATCAAAGCCTGTTTTTTCAGGAGATAAGGGGTGGAAAGCCCTCCTGTCTTCTCCGAAGGCTGTCCGGACAGAAGAATATCATCGGCCGGGACAGGAACCTTTTTCTCGATAATATTTTCCGCCTGGGGATTCCTGTCATCGACAAGCATGAACTCGAGTCGGGCCGTTCGTCCGATCAGGGCCATGGCCCTTTCCGGATCACTCACTCCCGGCAGTTCGATCAGGATCCGATTTTTTCCCTGACGGGAAATCACCGGTTCGGAGACGCCAAACTGGTCGATTCGATTTCTGATGACTTCGACAGCCTGGGTCATGGCATGCTCGCGAATACGCTTGACCTCCCTGGCAGGAAGGGAAAAGGTGACGGTTGTGTCATTTTTGGAGGTTTCGGTGATGGCGGGATAACGTTTGGAAATGCTCTTTCTGACTGCAGCCCGATGCGGTCCCCGGGGGACGGTCAGAACGACCGAATCTCCGGAACGAACAGCGGAGAAACCGGCCTCCTTGAGACCCGTGACCATTTCATCGATAGTCCCTGAAACCGCCTTGTCCTGGTCCACTTCAAGCGTGACAGACATACCTCCCTTCAAATCGAGACCAAGGGAGATCTTGCCTTCCGGCAGAAATTTTTTGACGCTGTCCGGAACATTGTTCCAAAGCGGGAGTGAAGGCAAAATCAGGAGAAAAGAAATAATGACCGCCCCTGTCAGAAGGGCGATCCGGAATCCAAGCTTTTTCTTCATCGGCGACAGGGCATCCTTTAAAAGTGTTTTATCTCGAATACGTTCAGTGGACGATCAATGGACCAGGAAAGCCTAGGCCACATCCGCGGCGCTTGACAGAATGGCCGGTTTGACCAGTGTGACAACGATTTCGGGTGCAATCTCAACCTCCACGGTTTTCTCGGAAACGGATCTGACCGTTCCGATCATCCCACCGGAGGTCAGAACCTTGGATCCTGGCCGGATTCCTTCAAGAAACAGCTTGTGCTTTTTCTGCCGGCGCTTTTGAGGCATGATGATCAGTATATACATCAGGACGATAACAAGGATGATTGGCAACATGGAGAGAAGTGGGTTCCCCTCCCCCTGGGCAAGCGTTGCGGATGTGCTATTCATTGTTCCCCCTTGAGTTCATGTGAGTGAGCATATGGTTTTTCCACCTTGAAAAGGTTCCCATCACGAGCTGTTCCCGCATTTCTTTCATCAAAGAAAGATAAAAAGTGACATTGTGGATCGTGTTCAAGACAGGTCCAAGCATCTCTCCCGTCCGAAACAGATGGTGGAGATAGGCTCTTGAGTAGGACTGACAGGTCTGGCATGAGCAGGTTTCGTCAATCGGACCAAAGTCTTCCCCGTATTTTGCATTCCTGATGATCAGTCTGCCCGATCTGGTAAAAAGCATTCCATTTCTGGCATTTCGTGTCGGCAATACGCAGTCGAAAAGATCGACCCCCTCCCCGACAGCCTGAATCAGGTCTTCGGGATATCCAACACCCATCAGATACCGGGGCTTGTTTCTTGGCAGAGGCTCGATGGCCGCCGCAACAAGTGATACTCGCTCCTCGGGAGTTTCTCCTATTCCGAGACCTCCGATTCCATACCCATCGAATATGGTTCCGGAAAGGCCTGTCATGCCGGAAAGCTCTCTTGCGCAAAATTGGCGCAACTCCGGATCAAGTCCTCCCTGGACAATCCCAAAAAGGGCCATCTCCCCTTCGACCGATTCCCGGGCATCAAGAGATCTCTTCGCCCACCGGAGGGTCCTTTCGAGAGCTTCCCGGTTTTTTCCCGTCCCCTCTTCCGGAGAGACAAGATGGTCGAGAACCATCGCGATGGTCACACCGATCTCTTCGGAAAAACGGACGACCTCTTCCGGTGAAAGGAAAACGGACGATCCGTCATAAGGAGACTGAAAGTGGACCCCTTCTTCAGAAACCTTCCTCCGTTCCTTGAGAGAGAGAATCTGAAAGCCGCCGCTGTCCGAGAGAACCGGGCCTTTCCAGCCCATGAACGGCCGAATGCCCCCCGCTCCTTTCAGAATCCTTTCCCCCGGACGAAGCCAGAGATGAAAGAGATTCACCAAAAGAATTTCAGTTCCGGCCCTTGAGAGAACATCCGAGCTTAGCCCCCGGACCGAACCCCGTGTGCCAACCGGCATAAAGTTCGGAGTTTCAACAATACCGGCCTCTGTGTGAAGGGATCCTGTCCTGGGCTTCCCTTCCGTTTGCGGGTGGGACTCGATCCACTTCACATGCTCTCCGGAGCAGAAACACCCAAAAGGGAGAGACCAAGCTGAATGATCCGGCCCACTGCGGAGGAAAGGGCGAGCCGGGCAAGGATCAAGGCTTCCCCGCCAGATTCGGGAGAAAGGATCCGGTTATGGAAGTAGTACCGGTGAAATTGCCCGGCAAGCTCAGTGAGGTAATCCGTCAGGGGATGGACTTCCATCATGGATCCGCACTCTGAAACGACCAGATCAAATCGGTCGAGAAGCATGATCAGCGTCTTTTCATCGGCACCGACCAGTGGGGAGAGATGCTCGAGGGTCCATCTGGCTGGAACCCTGATCCCCCTTATTTCGGCCTGCTTGAGCAAATTGCAGACTCTGGCATGGGCGTACTGAACATAGTAGACCGGATTGTCCATCGACTTGCTTTTTGCAATTTCGAGATCAAAGTCGAGGGAGGATTCATGGCTTCTTGTCAGGTACAAAAAGCGTGTTGCGTCTACCCCGACTTCGTCCAGAACGTCTGAAAGAGTCACGAAGTCCCCGGACCGTTTGGACATTCCCACCGGCTTGCCCTCACGAAGGAGGTTGACCAGCTGGATAAGCGCCACCTTCAGTTCGGCGTTTGTTCCATTAAGGGCGTTCAGTGTTTTCATTGCGGCTTGCATGCGCAGGATATAACCATGATGATCCGCTCCCCAGACATCGATAAAGAGATCGTGTCCCCGGGAAATTTTTTCGCGATGATAGGCGATATCGGCGGCATAGTAGGTCAGGTTCCCATCACTCTTTCTCAGGACGCGGTCTTTGTCATCTCCCAGACGGGTTGTCCTGAGCCATAAGGCTCCTTCTTCCTCAAAAAGATCCGGGATATCCGCCAATCCTGTCGATGAGGATGCGTTTGAAAAGTTCCTGATCTCGTCAAGACATCTGTCAATGGCTGTTTTTCCTTCGACAGGATCGGCCGCATGCAGGGTTTTCTCCGAAAAGTAGCGATCGAATCCGATTCCGAAACGCATAAGGTCCTTCCGGATTCCCTCCATGATCCGATCTTCCGCAATTTCGGAAAAACGGGTCAGAAAACCGGCAGAATGATCCATTCCGGCTTGGGCATGTTCCCTCTCTTCCTCCGACAGGAGGTTTGGATTATCGGCGATTTCCCTGGCGATTTCGGTGACATAGGAACCCTGATAAGAGCTTCCGTCCGGAAGAATCCTGGTTTTTTCCTCGTCGGACAGATCCCCCTGCAAAGCTCTCCAGGCAAGATAGGTCGATCTGGCCAGAAGATCCATCTGGTTACCGGCATTGTTGATGTAGTACTCGGAAGTCACCTCATGGCCCAGTATTTTTAAGATTCTCGCAATGCTGTTGCCGTAGGCAGCCCCCCTTCCGTGTCCCACATGCAATGGACCCGTCGGGTTTGCACTGACATATTCGATCAGAATCTTTTTGGGGGATGTTACAGGGGTCACGGGCGAGCGATCAGTATCGAGGAGATTTTTCAGGCATTCATGCAAAAATTCCAGGGTAAAGGTAATATTCAGGTATCCCGGACCGGCCACTTCTATCTGGGTAATTTCCTGTAGGGCGGAAAGCTTTTTCTGAAGCTCGATGGCAATCGCCCTTGGAGCCATCTTCAGAGAGGTCGCAAGATGCATCGCAACCGGGGAAGCCAGATCTCCAAACCCGGCTTTTTTGGGGAACTCTATTCGGACGCCCTTGGGAAGAATGTCCAGGGAGGACTGATTGACTCCCTTTTCCTTCAGAAGATCATCCACAGACTCAGATATTTTTTTTTCAAGCCAACGATCCAGCAAATCTTGCTCCCCAATTAAAAAGATCACTTTTTGACACAATTCTTGAATCGTACCATTATTGCGGGGTGGCGCTCAATCAGGGGAAATAAAGATCTATGGGCAATGATGGCCAAGCGGTTCAATCAGTGGGTCTTTTGTCCTGGAGAAATCATCCGGAACCGGAGGTGGGCAGGAAGCCATGATCTTCAGTGTTTTTTGGTCCGTCCCATGATCTCGCAAACTTCGCTGTCCGTGACCTGCGGAAACGCATCATAGAACTGCCCGACAGAACCAAAATCTTGCGGAGCCGAAAGGCAGACAACTTCATCCGCCCACTCCCTGACCTTTTCCAGCGCATCCCTGGCTGCGACCGGAATCGCCACAATAAGGCGAGAGGGGTGGCTTTCAAGGATCGAATGAAGAGCGGCGATCATTGTCGCACCGGTTGCTAGGCCGTCATCGACCACGATCACGATGCGGCCGGAACGATCGATCGGCTTCGAGAACGGTGTGTAAATGCGTCTGCGATCCTTTATGACGGCAAGCTGCCGGTTTCGTTCCATTGTGATATAGGAGGGAGAGCTGCCCGGTTCTCCGGACAGGTGAGCCCACCCGGATTCATCCACCGATCCGATCGCAAATTCGGGATTGCCGGGTGCTCCGATCTTGCGGACCAGAACAATATCGAGCTCCCCGGAAAGTCTATTCGCAATGATCTCTCCCATGGGGACCGCTCCCCTTGGAATGGCAATGATCAGAGGAAATCTTCCCTTATAGGACATCAGCTCCGCCGAAAGCTTTTCGGCGGCATCGTTCCGGTCTGAAAACAAGGCCATGGCGACCCCTCCGAAAGTCTTCAGAATCCATTTCGGGAAAGAGCCTCTTTTGAAAAGTCAGAGACTGATGAATGGCTCAGAGAAGAATGACCGCATTGATTTTCTCTCGCATTTCTTTTGGAGACAGTCCCGTATAATCCTTGGCGATCGTTTGAAGGATTGTTTCCTGAACCTTGTTATCAAGACACTCCCTCAATTTTCCCACAAATTCGGGAAGTGCCACAATAACGAGCCGATCATACTTCTGATGTGTCCTGCCACTGGATAGCTCTTTTTCAATAACTCTGGTAAAACGGGTCAAATCCGCTTCATGGGGAGACGTCGACCATTCCACAGCGGGTCGGGAACCCTGTCCGGAAGCGGTATTGTTTCTTCCCCCGACATCGCTTGCCATGTCACTGTTTTTCAGGATGATCCAAGGTTTTTACGAGTGTCCATGGCTGTCCCGTGCCCTGACTCTGGTAAATGGTTGCCGTTGACCGGTTTGCCGAAAGAATCCATGTTGTTGACATATTGGTCCCCTTTCAGAATGAGTTCAACGAGATATTGATCCTGCACAAGCTACTTGTCAATTGAGTGGAAAAGGAGAATGACGGAGGAGATATTTCTGCAGAAATAAAAGAAATATCTGAAAAAACAGGAATCGAATTCATGAAAACTGATGGTCTGTCAAGTCAACTAAAGTTTGGAAAAGCAGAGAAAGCCATTCGAGGTGGCAGATCAGAAGCTTGGTTCTATTCGGAGGGATCCCATCGGGCCTGAACGGAAAAATTCCGATAGGGAAAAGGGGTGAAAAGTCCCTGTTTCATGGAATCAAGGCCAATCATGGCGATGGAAAGGGCATTATCTCCACAGAGTTTTGGAGGGGCCATCAGAAGGTTGATCCCTTTTTGGTGACACAGTTTCTCCATGCGTGTTCGCAAAGCCCGGTTGATGGCCACGCCGCCCCCCAGGAGAAAGGTATCGGGTGACTCAGCTTCGATGACTTTGGTGATTCGGCTGAACAGATGGTCCAAAATCGCCGTCTGCAAGGAATCCGCCCATAAAGACTGATCTTCGCAAGACAACACCCCGGCATTGGCATGGATGGTTTGCCGAAGCTTCAGGGAAAAAGCCGTTTTCATCCCGCTAAAGCTGAAATTCAGCGGATCTTCCGTTCGGATGGGACCTTTGGTCAAGGGAAGGATTGAGCGGGTGTTGACACTGGCCATCCTCTCTATCGCCGGCCCTCCGGGAAATGGCAGCCCCATGAGCTTTCCACCCTTGTCAAAGGTTTCTCCCGCGGCATCATCGACCGTTCTGGATATCAGCTTCAGCTTGGGCCAGCGGGTCACGTCATAAAGATGGGTGTGGCCTCCGGAAACAACGAGACCCAATGTTTTTCCGTGAAGATCCGAGATCTGGTCGAAGGCCCCACGAAGATGGGCAATGACATGATGGACGGGAACGATGGGGATTTCATGGGGGAAGGCAAGACCTTTTGCAAAGGAGACCCCCACCAGGAGGGATCCTGAAAGACCTGGTCCTCTGGTGACTGCGATTGCGAGAAGTTCAGAGATATCCGTATTGGTTTCCTGAAACGCCTTTTGGACGAGAGAGGGGAGAATTTGGGCGTGAGCCCTTGAGGCCACTTCAGGAACAACTCCTCCATACCGCTCGTGGAGAGTTTCCTGGCCAAGCGTTTCCAGAAATAAAGTAGCCCCGGTCTCATCGACCAGGGCTACAGATGTATCGTCACAAGATGTTTCTATACCCAGAAGTTTCAATCTTTTCCAAAAACTCCCTGTCAGCCGACTTGCGCCATCATGTCTTCTTCAATAAAGACGGGGTGACCTTCCCGGAGTTCCACCCGGATTTTCTTCGGATCCTTGAACTGTCCGGAAATGATCATTTCGGAGAGTCTGTCTTCTATATGTCGTTGTATCGCCCTTCTCATCGGCCGAGCACCATAATGGGCCTCATAGCCTTCCTTGACGAGCCACTTTTTGGCTTCAGGAGTAAGTGTTACCGAGATCCCCTTCTCGACAAGCCGCTTGTTCAGGTCTTCAATTCTGAGATCAACGATCGCCTCAAGGTGAATCTCCGTCAACGGATGGAAGACAACGATATCGTCAATCCTGTTGAGAAATTCAGGGTTGAAGGTTCTCTTGAGTTCTTCCTGGATGGAGTTCTTGACGAACTTCTCCTTGGAATCGAGCCCCGCTCGCTGAAATCCCAGGCTGCCCTCTTTTTCAATCGAACGGGCACCAAGATTGGATGTCATGATCAGGACAGTATTCTTGAAGTCGATTTTGCGTCCAAGGCTGTCCGTAATGTATCCATCGTCAAGAATTTGCAAAAGTACATTGAAAAGGTCTGGATGAGCCTTTTCAATTTCGTCAAACAGGACAACGGAATATGGTCTGCGACGGACCCGTTCTGTCAGCTGTCCGCCTTCTTCGTACCCGACGTAACCGGGAGGTGCTCCGGTCAGCCTGGAAACATTGAACCGTTCCATGTACTCGGACATGTCGACCCGGATAAGAGCCTCTTCATTTCCAAAAAGGGTCTCTGCGAGCGTTCGCGCAAGCTCCGTCTTTCCGACACCTGTCGGTCCCAGGAAAATAAAGGATCCGATCGGACGCTTTTCTCCCTTGATCCCTGCACGGGAGCGTCTGATCGAGCGTGCAATGGCGGAAATGGCTTCATCCTGACCAACGATTCTCTGATGCATCTCGGATTCCAGTTTCAAAAGCTTCTGGCTTTCCTGTTCCTCTATTTTGTAGAGGGGAATTCCGGTCATCTTGGAAACAATGACGGAAATCTCTTCAGGGCCGATCACAGGCTTGTTTCTCTCCTGCTCGGTTTTCCAGCGCAGCTTTTCCTCTTCGGACTGCTTTTTGAGGACATCCTCCTCCGAACGAAGTCTGACCGCCTCCTCAAAGTTCTGGACTCGAATGGCTTTTTCCTTGTCCCTGATGACCCTTTTCAGCTCCTGATCAAGTCCCTTGAGATCTTCCGGCAGGGAAAAGCTCTTGAGCTTGGCGCGGGAGCCCGCCTCATCAATGATATCAATCGCCTTGTCCGGCAGGAACCGGTCTGTCACATACCGTTGGGCCAATGTGACCGCATCATGAATGGCGGCGTCCGTGATCTGGACTCCGTGATGTTCTTCATAACGATCCCTGAGACCCATGATGATCCGCTCCGCTTCCTCAACAGGGGGTTCGTTCACCTGAATGGGCTGGAAGCGACGCTTCAGGGCACCGTCTTTTTCAATGTATTTTCTGTATTCATCAAGTGTGGTGGCTCCAATACACTGGATTTCTCCTCTGGAGAGAGCCGGTTTGAGCATGTTGGAGGCATCGATCGAGCCTTCGGCCGCTCCCGCTCCAACCAAGGTATGGAGTTCATCAATGAAGATGATGATATTTCCGGCTGTCACCACTTCCTTCATGACAATCTTCAGACGTTCCTCGAACTGGCCGCGATACTTGGTCCCGGCGACAAGGGATCCCAGATCGAGCGCGATGACCCTCTTGTTCAGAAGATTGTCGGGAACCTCTCCCGCCACGATTTTCTGGGCGAGCCCTTCAACGATGGCTGTTTTACCCACGCCGGACTCTCCGATAAGGATCGGGTTGTTCTTGCCCCTTCTTCCCAGAATCTGGAGAACGCGTTCGATTTCCTCGGTCCTTCCGATAACGGGATCAAGCTGGTTCTCGACAGCCATTTGTGTGAGATCCCTGCCAAAGTCATCAAGGGCCGGAGTGTTGCTTTTCCGTTCTTTTTCCTTGGCGGAGCCAGAGTTTGCCCGTTTCAGAAGACTGGCGGTCAACTGTCTTGCCGCCATCAGATTGGCACCCAAAGCCCTGAGGATTTTTCCACCGATACCATCCTCTTCCCGGAGGACTCCCAGAAGAAGATGTTCGCTCCCAATATGTGTATGGCCCAGCAAACGGGCTTCATCGACAGCATATTCGATGACTTTTTTGACACGGGGTGTAAGAGGAAGCTCTCCAAAGGTGAGCGTCGATGTGCCACCCAGAAGATTCCTCTCTATTTCCATGCGGATCTGTTCGGGAGTCAGCCCCATCCTTTTGAGGACAGAGACCGGTATTCCGTCCTGTTCACGCACAAGAGCCAAGACAATATGTTCCGTCCCAAGATAATCATTCTGGTGCTTTTCGGCCTCTTCCCTTGCCATAATGATAACTTTGCGACCTTTTTCTGTAAATTTGTCCATCATGACGCATCTCCTTGGATAAGGCCCGATTCAGGACAACTAACCTTCTGAAAAAATGGTACTCCCCACCTCCATTCTAGTCAAGGCGGTCCGATAAGGTTTGGTGACAATAATGTCCGAGTCCCCTCTCCATCCTGTTTTTCCGCAAGCTCCGGGGGAAGGCTGTCTACCCTGGCCAGATTTACCGGGGGAGCACCTTCCCGTCTATTCCTCCCCAGTAGTACCAAAGGGAAAAGTTAGGGGTAACAGCAAGATATTCATTTGTCCCGAATGCGGGAAGAAGAACGCCCGCCGACATGGCCAGCCGCTCCGTCAGATTGACTTCAAAGGTCGGCTGAACACCGAGAATGTTGAAAGTATTCGGTCGAGCCGAGACTGTATTTCCATCGATGCTGAAGGGAAGCCCTGAAAGCCCCACGAACTCCATAATGATCCCGAGTCCCCTCTGATCGTTGATCACATCTTCAATTCCCAGACGGTACTGCGCAATATCGCCGTATTGATTGAAGGTTGATTTGGTTGACCCGGGCAAGACTCCCGATCCGGGGAATGAGTATGAGTACAAAAAATCACCATAGATTCTGATTGGCTTGATGTTTTTTCTGGTCAGGAAAACGGCGGTCAGGCTTGGTTCCCCGAGATGCGTTGATGGAACCACTGACAGGGGAGGAAGTGTGGAGCTCTTTGGCAGCGGGGTGCCAAGCCAGGAAGATGTTGGAACAGTCACAAGAAGCGCCGTCGAAAAGGAGGGTCTGGAGGTTTCGGGATCCTGGATGACCCAGCGATGCTTGATTCCGATGGTGGTGTCATTGAATCCCGCTCCGTCGGTGACCTGTCCCTGATAGGAGGAAAAAGTGCCGAGGAGAGAGGGCAAAAAAACAAGTTCTGTATTGGCATCCACTCCATAAAACATGGCAAAAAGAGCCAGAAGCTGATTTTTGGAAAACCCCTGAGGAAGACCGTTGATTCCCCCGCTGTCAGAGTATTCTCCTTCAGTCAGCGCACCGTAGAAGAAAAATCGTCCGTTGAACTCTCCCTCCGGGAGGGAATCCGCCTGGGGCATATAGTTCGGGCCGGCGGTCATTGGGTTCCAGGAATGTCGATAGGCTTCGATCGCATCCCGTCCATTTCGGGAGAGCGGAGTGGTTTCGGTATCGATAGGGGCGGGTTGGGAGTTTGTGGGCTGGATGGTTTTGGTGGAGGGTTTTTGAACCGGGATTTTGCCGGATTTTTGATCTTTGGTGGGTTGGGATACACTGGAAGGAGGGTTGGGTGCAGGGTCTGCCCCCCAGGCATTATTGAGAGTAATCACCTCAAATTGGTAAATAAAAACGATAATTAAAATGATTTTCGATAAAACAGACACTAGTTTGATCATATGAACGGCCTTTCATTCGACGGAACGAATATTTCTATTGACAGGTGGACGCAAAAGTTACTATGTAAACAAAATTGTCTTTCTGTTGTGTTCAGGCTTTTGAACAGTTGAGAGGGTTCTGTAGTCAATTCATTATAAATATCTTATGATCTATGATGATTCATCAATATCCGAATCCACTTCATTTGTGGCACACAAGTTGCTTCATAACCTGTATTTCCAGAAATGACTTCAACGGCATTCCGGAGGAGGCAGGTTCGATGAACAAGACAGAGACCCCACAAAAAACACCTTCTCCAACAATCTTTGACGAGATGTTTTCTCCAGAAAAGACACCCAGGCCGGCCTATGAGGTTTTTCAAAGGTGGATGGACAAGGTCGATATTTCCATCCTTCATCACAAACAGGCTGAAGCGGAGGCCCTTTTCAAGCGTCTCGGCATCACCTTTTCTCTCTATGGAGCCGAACAGTCCGGGGAACGTCAAATCCCCTTCGATATCATCCCAAGAATTTTCTCAAGATCGGAATGGAGAATCCTTTCGAACGGATCCTGTCAGAGAATCAGGGCGATCAACGCTTTTCTTTACGATATTTATCACGGTAGGGAAATCATCCGGGCGGGCATTATTCCCGAGTCCCAGATTATGGGAAATTCCCTCTACAGAAAAGAGCTGGAAAATGTCACCCCTCCCGGCGGTGTTTATGTTCACATTGCCGGAGTGGATATCGTAAGGGTTTCCCCCCATGAGTTCTATGTCCTGGAAGACAATTTGAGAACTCCCTCGGGTGCTTCGTACATGCTTGAGAACAGGAGCATGATGATGCGTCTCTTTCCCGAGGTCTTCGATCTGATGAACATCGCCCCGGTAGACCATTACCCCCAGACTCTCCTTCACACGCTTCAGGAGCTTCTCAGAAGCCAGCACGGAAATCAGTCCCCCTGCTCGGTCCTTCTCACACCGGGTGTTTACAATAGCGCTTATTTTGAGCATGCCTTCCTCGCGGAGCAAATGGGTGTCGAGCTCGTTGAGGGTCAGGATCTTTTCGTGTCAAACGATAAGGTGTACATGAGAACGACCCAGGGGTCCCAGCAGGTCGATATCATTTACCGCCGTATCGACGATGATTTTCTTGATCCGAAATATTTCAGGAAAGACTCCATGATCGGGGTAGCGGGTCTTCTTGATGCCTATCGGGCTGGTAACATCCTTCTTGCAAATGCTTTGGGGACTGGTGTCGCAGACGACAAGTCGACCTATACATTTGTTCCGAAGATGATCGATTTCTATCTGGGAGAAAAGCCCCTTTTGAAGAATGTCGAGACCTATTGTCTATCGAATCATGAGGATCTTCAGTATGTTCTTGATCATATTTCGGAGCTGGTTGTTAAGGAAGTGGGTGGATCCGGGGGGTACGGGATGCTGGTCGGCCCGGCGAGCTCCAAAAAAGAGATCGAGGACTACCGGAAAAGAATCCTTGCGGATCCGGCCAACTTTATTGCCCAGCCAACTCTTTCTCTGTCCACTTGTCCGACCTTCGTAAACTCCGGGATCGCGCCAAGACATGTCGACCTCAGGCCATTTGTCCTGTCGGGAACCGGGGTGTCGATGATTCCGGGAGGGCTGACCCGGGTGGCCCTCAAGGAAGGCTCTCTGGTTGTTAATTCTTCTCAGGGTGGCGGGACAAAGGACACATGGATTCTGGAGGAGGAATGAGATGCTCAGCAGAACCGCATCAAATGTTTACTGGATGGCAAGATATATGGAAAGAGCCCAGAACACGGCCAGGGTTCTCAACATCATGTATATCATGTCCTTGATACCCCATGAAAAGAACCCCGACTTTACCGAATGGAACGCTCCCCTGAACATCACGGATACCCGTGAGTCCTTTTTGAGCCGGTACAAAAGCGTGACACCCAGAAATGTTCTTCTGTTCATGGGCTTTGATCAGGACAACCCGGTCAGTATCTATGCAAGTCTCAGACGGGCGAGGGAAAATGCGAGGGGGGTCCGGGGAACTATCACCTCGGAAATGTGGGAAAGCATCAATGACACATGGCTTGATTATCAAAGCTTTCAGGCGAAAGCCAAGAATGAAGCCGATTTACGGCCGATTTTTGACTGGGTCAAACAAAGGGCACACCTGTTTAATGGAATTACGCACGGAACCATTCTTCAAGACGAAAGCTTCCATTTCATCCAGCTGGGAACATCGATTGAGAGGGCCGACAGTACAGCCCGAATCGTCGATGTCAAATACCATATTCTTCTTCCGGACCCGAAAGATATCGGAGGTGCGGCGGACTATTACCAGTGGGGTGCCCTTTTGAGATCCCTCAGTGCGTTTACGGCCTTTCGAAAAATCTACCAGCAGTCGATCACCCCGATGAAGGTGGCCGAGTTCCTTCTTCTCAGGGAAGATCTGCCCCGCTCCCTTCATGCCTGTCTCGACCAGGTTGTGGGAACACTTTCCATGATCGGCGGACGTTCGGGTGGAGAGGTTCGCAGAATTGCCGGGGAAATCCATGCCAGGTTGCATTTTTCCCGGATTGAGGACATTTTTAAAGTGGGGCTTCATGAATACATTGATGATTTTCTGAAAAGGATCGAGGCTCTTTCTAACGAGATCCAGCAGGTTTACTTCTCTCCGGAAGCCCATAGCGGCCCAACCATGCAAGGACGGTTTCAATGACCTATTGTGCGGCAATGATGATGGACAAGGGTCTTGTCTTTGGCTCTGATTCCCGGACGAATGCCGGGGTCGACAACATATCCATCTATTCGAAGATGAAGGTCTACGAGCGCCCAGGTGACCGGGTGATTGTCATCCTGACCTCCGGAAATCTTTCCATTACCCAGGCAACACTCTCCAATCTTGACCGGAGGGCCCATTCCGGGGATGGCCGTGAAACATTATGGTCCGCACCCTCGATGTTTGATGTCGCGAGTGTGGTGGGGGAGGTTTTGCGGGAGGTCCAGGCAAAAGATGGTCCCCACCTTATCAAGAACTATATCGACAGCAATGCTTCCTTTTTAGTGGGAGGACAGATTCTGGGGGAAGAGCCGCGGCTCTTTCACGTCTATGCCCAGGGAAATTTTGTGGAAGCCACCCAGGAAACCCCCTACTTCCAGATTGGCGAAGCCAAGTACGGGAAGCCCATCATCGACCGGCTGATCAGGGCCGATACGGACTTGACCGATGCCGCAAAATGTCTTCTGGTCTCTTTTGACTCGACCATGAGAAGCAATATATCTGTCGGGCTTCCCATCGATCTCGTGTGCTACAGAAAGGATTCCCTGAAAGTCGACATGAGATGGCACATCCTTGAATCGGACCCCTATTTCAATGAATTGAGGAGGCAATGGTCCGACGGTATACGGGACGCTTTTTCAAAGCTTTCCAATCTTGAGGAAAAACCCTCCTAGCGTCTTTCTCATCCGGGCCCTGTTTCTTTTGGAAACAGGGCTTGTCGCTATTTTTCCCAACGGGACACACTCCAAAATTTACGAAAAAATTAAGTCCTTCTTTTTCAAGGAAATGAGTCTTGGCTCTCAGATTGGTCCACCAATTGCTTCTTGATTGGAAACCCTATCATAGAGGAAAAGAGGTCTCCCTTGAGAGTGATACAAACAACAGCCAGCAAGATGCGGTACCTTTTTCTCGGACAATTCGTCTCCCAGGTGGGTGAAAATATCGCCCGTGTCGCCCTTCTGTATTATATCTACCGGGAAACCCACTCGGTGGGCGCGGTTGCCCTCACCGGAGTTCTTCAGAACCTTCCGCCGCTTTTGCTTTCACCGGTGACCGGAGCCCTCTTTGACCATCACGACAAACGCTCGGTCCTTCTCGTCCTGGATCTCTTCAGGACACTCCTTTCATTGGCCATACCGGTTCTTTATCTCTTTCATTTCCTGACCATTGCCTCCGTTGAGGTCATTGTCCTTCTGACAACGGTCTGCTCGGGAGCCTTCGGTCCCGGTCTTTACTCATTTATCCCCTCCATTTTGGAAAAATCGAATCCTGAGGAGATCCTGAAAGCCAATTCAACGATCCAGACGACCGGAAACGCTGGGGTCTTGATCGGACCGCTGCTTGGAGGAGCCCTCTTGACGACAGTGGCAGCACCCTTGGTGATGGGAGTGGCCTCGGTGACATTCCTGTTTTCGGTCATTTTTCTCTGGAAAATCCGGACGACCGCTTCGGAAGAATCATCGGTCTTCCCCAAAAAACCTCTGTCTTTTGGCAAACTCCTGGGGGTTGAGGGGGCCAGGGAGATCTTCCGGTCGGGAGAGCTGATGGAATCTTTCGCCATTTACGCTGTTTTTGGTTTTCTGATCATTCCCCTGACATTACTGTTGCCCGAGCTTGTCGCCGACAGACTCGGAAGCGGGGGAATGGCTTTCGGAGGGTTGCTGACCTCTTTTGGTGTGGGGCAGCTCGCGATGTCGGTCCTGATGTCGAGGGGGCTTCTCAAAAAGAAGGAACAGGGAGATAAAATGGCTCCTCTGGCCCTTTTGGCTTCAAGCGGAATGATCTTTTTCCTGGGAAATGCGTCGAACAATGCGGAAGCGTTTTTTGAAGCCTTTTTTATCGGCGGATTGCTGTCCGTTATTCATCCGGTCGTTCATGCGAAAGTCTTCTGCCTCACCCCCAAATCGGCTCTCGGAAGTGTGATGAGCCTTTTGAGTGCGGGCTTTCTTCTTTTGGCTTCAGTGGGTTCCGCTCTTCTTCCCGCCTTGACCGGTCAATTGGGAATTTCCCGGACATTTGAAGTGCTCGGCGCTGTTTCTCTTGTTTCCGGACTGTTTTTTCTGGCCCAACCCGTTTCGTTTTTCCGAAAACAGAAGAGCCAACGGATGCTTTCAGACCACTCCTATCCCCGTAGGATTGAGAATGTCTACCAAGACTGAGAGGCCATTATTTTTATGGTCATGGTCTTTGGGGGATTTTTTTCTCTGCCATCAGAAGGATGAGCCCGCATGCGACGGCTCCGGTCGTCAGGAGCGCAGCCATCGAATAGGGAGCCCCTACCCCCTTTAGCATCAAAACAGGGCCGATAAATGCTCCGATGGCGCTACCGGAGTCTCCCACAAACTGGATCGCCCCCATCCCCCGACCCCTCATTTCATGAGGAATGAATGTATCCAGAAAAAGAAGCAGGTTGATCCAGACCAGTCCCGCTCCCATTCCCAGCAGGATCAGGGCGCCATACAGCAAAATCCCGTTCAATTCTTTTGCGAACAGGAAAAGCCCCGAAAAAACCAGGGAAAATCCAATCGTTGCCAAAAGTGCCGGTTTCCCCCATCGGTCAGCGATCCGTCCGGAGAATAAGGAAAATCCCGCCGAGCAAAACGCCTCAATGGCCAGAAGGATCCCGGCGGTACCCTGTGACTGCAGGTGGCCGATGGAAAGATGTCGATGATGAACCCACAGAACGAGGGTCGAAAGCAGAACTCCCTGAAGGGAGAAAGTAAAAACAAAGACCATCAGGAACAAGGGGATAAACCGCCAGTTCCAGTGAAGCTTTTCAGGAGAAAGCTCCTTATGCCGCTCTGGGGCCGTTTTTCCCAGGTTGGGAAGGGTCAGGAATGCCACCAGAAACGCGGCGAGAAGAGCAAACATCGCCAGCAAAAATGTCGTGACCTCTCCCAGAAAGGTGACGAGAACCCCTCCCAGGATAAATCCCAGCGGTGTTCCTGAGGACTGGGCCGCCCTGACGATGGATGTGGATCTCCCCCGGGACTCTTTCCCTCCGGCAAAGAGGGCCAGCGTCTGGGCTGAGACGAACACACAGGCAGATCCGACACCATGAAGAAGTCGACCGGAAAAAAAGAAGGCTCCTTCTTTTCCGGTCAAACTTCCCATGGCAAACAAGGCCATGACAACCATGTTGACGAGAATGCCCGAAAGAAAGACAGCCCTTCCCCCAAAACGGTCCACCAGGCTCCCGACAATGGGAGCGAAGACCATCCTGACCAACCGATTGGCGGCCATGATCAGGCCGATGAAGGACAGGGAAACACCGGCATTCAGGGCTGCGAGCGGAAGGACCGGAAAGGCCATTCCTCCTCCCACCCCGGACAGTATGACCCCGGGTACGATGGAAAAACCAGGACGGATGGCCAACTGGTTTTTCAAAAACCTCAGCATCTATTGATTCCTGTCCGGGATCTTCTGGGAGTGGCTGCTCGGGGAGGTGATGGGCCCCGTAACGTTTCGGGACCCATCGGGGGATCGTTAACCAGTGTCGTCAATGGGACGGTGTGCCGGAAAAACAGGAGTGCAGGAAAGTCCTGGCAAGATCCCAGGCTTTTTTTGCGCTTTCCAGGTGATAGGAGTTTCTTCTGCCGTTAAAAAAACCATGTCCAGCGCCAGGATAGGCTGCCAGGACATATTCCTTTTTCCAATTACCCAGCGTTTCCACAATCTTTGCATGCTCTGATGGAGGAATGGAGGGATCATCCGCTCCATAAAGAAAGAGAACGGGAGATTTGAGAAGAGTTCCCTTCGAAAGAACGCCTTCCCTTCCCAGTCGATCTTTTCCTTCGATCGCAAGGGATCCGGGATAAAAGGCCACGGCGGCCTTGAGCTTCTCCGAATAGGTCGCAAGGGAAAGAAAGGACAGGCGTCCCCCCATGCAAAAACCCGATACGGCAAGGCGTTCGGGATCCACTTCCTTACGATGGGTCAGGTAATCAATGGAGAGGCCGATTTCGGAGACAACCTCATGATCCTTCAACGTGGAAAGATGCTCTATGGCAGGACCAAAGTTCTCGTAATCATAAATGGCTCCATGATAAATGTCCGGAGCGAGGGCCACATACCCTTCCTTCGCAAAGAGCCGAAGGACATCCACCACAAAATCATTAAGACCGAAGGCTTCCATGATGACAATAACAGCAGGTCGTGGTCCTTTTTCCTCGGGAAGTGCCAGAACTCCGGTCAATCCTTTTCCCAAATCAACTTTGCTTGTATTGATCTCGGAAAACAGACCGTCCTGTGGCCATCGTTCAAAGACATGATCGCTCTTTTGCTGCAAAATACGCTCCTTTTTTTAGAAGAGACTCCATTCTCTTGGGATGAATTGCGTTTCCGGGATAGATTCGGTCTCTATCGATCCGTGTCACCGGATAACGGCATTTGAATGTTATAACACAGGTTTCCCGAACGGGGTTTGAATCGTCCTGTCTGAAGAAGCAGTGCACCAGGGATCAGTGCTTCAGACTTTTTCCAGTTCGTCAGAGACATCTTTCACGGACTGCTCGATCGTCAGCCCTAAAGTATGTTCAAGAATACCAACCGCCTTTTCTTTCAGGTGGGGGCCTTTCACATCTCTCATCCCGTCACTTGCTCCCACATACCCATCCCACAGGATGGTATCGCCCTTGACGAGAAAAAGGTGGAGAGCCACCTGCGCCTTGATAACAGCTCCCCCAGCCATGTCGAAGGTTGAGATGTAGGTTCCGATTCCGACAACGGAATGATCGATCTGGAACTGGTAATCGATGATGGAGCCGCAGAGGAGCGCTCCCGGGTATGACGTTGATGCCCTGTATGTTCCATCTTTTTCTTTTGTAATGTGGCATGCGATATCCGGCCGGTAACGGACATCGGCCCCAAAATCCCGGTATTGCCTGGCAATGGCTTGGGAGACATGCTTCGGGATGCTTTGAGGCGTTGTGAGCGTCCCTGTCCCCTGCCCCCACCCGGCGACATCCGGCATCGAGTTCGCTCCAAATGAGTAAAGTCGGAAGCGGTGATCCTGAAGGGTTGTGACGATCAGGTTCTTGTGGGACATCTGGAGCGAATGATTGACCAATGGCGTGTAGTTCAGTGAAATTTTGTTTTCAGAACAAGCCGGAAGAAAGATCAAGACAAAAAGTGCCAGAACAGACAGTTTTCGTTTCACCAAACCGCCCATTTCGCTCCCCTCTTTAAAAGGTCGAGTCCTGATTTTTAGGAACCTGTTGTTCGGATGGAATATCGTGATGGTTCTCTAAAAGATACCCCATCTATTTTGTGAGCTCAATCATGGATGGGAGATGTGGGAGGAAAGGTGAAGTTCCGGCTGCCCGATGGATGACGGGCAACCGGAAAAGAAGAATCAGGGAGCGACGGGTGTTCCGATAACAGGCGTTTTGACCGGAGAGGCAATTCCCAGAAAGGTGGTCATCGTAAAGGGACCGTTTCCTCCGGGTGCGTTTGGTCCACCGTAATGTTTTAATCCTCCAAACCGAAATGACAGTTGCCAACCAATGAATTTTTCCTTATTTAGAGGGAGAAAATGTTATTAAATAAAAAAAGTTATTTAATTTAAATTGCTAGCATCTTTTTAAATAATTTTTGTTATCATTTCTATGATAGATTATATGAATAGGAGTATTTATCCTTCCCTATTTCAGGGATGGCTCTGGTATCCTGTTTGGACTGGCAGACGGACAGGGCATTGATCCGGTTGATCCTTTGTCCTTCAGGGAGGGAGATATGAAACATTCAAAACTTTTTGAATGTCATGCAGACGAACTCCGCTTTCTTCCGGGACAAGACAAGGCCCAGGCGGTCTTTCATTCCCCGGAGGCCAGAAAATCCCATGCGCCCATTCTCCTTCCGGGAATTGCTCTTCCTCAGGCCCTGTCTGCTGTTCTGTTGGAAATTGTCGAGCAGATGTGGGTCAATGCGGCCCTTTTTGTCCTGTTTGAAATTCCGGATGCCCTCCATCAGGTCAGGGTCTCCCTGCGCCGTCTTGAAAGCTTTTGGGTTCTTACAAAATACCTTCCCCTTTCTGGGGATCTCCTTCAAAAGATCTCGGAGCTTGAGCGTCTCTCCCGACGATTGCGGGCCAATCTGGCCCCTGCCCGGGAGTGGGAAATTTTTTTCCAGTCGATTGTTCCGAAGATCAAGAAGCGGTTCTTCTCATCAGAAGACCAATATGACCTCTGTCTTCTTTCCAGGGCCCGGCAAAAACGTTCGACCCAAAAAGCGGATAAACTCCTGGATTCAAAGCCATTCATGAAGATGATCCTGGAAACCAGGTTGCTCTCGGAGAAATTCTCAAAGCTTGGGGAGAATGAAAGTCTCGATTCCTTCCGGGCCCGGGCGATTCTTGTTCTTGGACGGGAAGTTCATTCGAGATCTCGTGTGGGAACATCCAGAAAGTGTGCCCATCGGCTCCGGATTGCCCTGAAAACATTTCGGTACGTTTCAGAGTTCTTTCCTGAAAACAAAAGGGATCACCCGGACAGGCCGGAGCTTGAAACGGTCCGCGAGGTTTTGGAAAGGCTTGGTCGCCTCAATGACTTTTATAGCCTGAGAAGGAGGTTTACGAAAATGAGAAAACAGGAAGGCTCCCAGAAAGGTCGGAAGATCATCGGCCGACTCATCATCTGGCTCCGGAGAAAAGAGAAAAGAATCCTGAACTCCATCGGGAGAGTTGATCCGCCATCAATAGGTGCATTCTGAAAACCAAAACGGATTTCCCGATGATTAATCTTTCCCCTTGACACCATTCCCCAAAATAAGGATCAATGGGCTAAGACAGTGAAGTTCCCTATTTCTGTTCAATAGAGCAGATCGAACCGCCCAAGGAAATCACCCGGGTGAAAATGAAAACTTCTCCGGAAAAAATACTCTTCCCCTCCCCTACAAACAGAAGGAGATCATCATGAACCACGTCAACCTCGATGCCATCAGGAAAACAGTCGAAGTCTTCACGAAAGAACCGGAAAAGGCCGTCAAGGAAAATGTCGTGAATGGAGAATGGGTAATGGAGGAGTCCGGTCCCCAATTCAAGGCAACCCTGTCCTATGAAAAAGGATCGGCAACCCTTACGATGGACAACCCGACGCCCATGGGCGGGACAGGGAGTGCACCCAATCCGCTTCAGTTTTGTCTTTTTGGAATGGCCTCATGTTTTGCATCCACGTATGTGATGGTCGCGACCCAGAAGGGGGTGGTGATCGATAAGCTTTCCATCCAGGTCAAAAACACGGTCGATATGACAAGACCTCTTGGCATCTCTCAAAATCCTTTAACGGACGGAGTCAGGATTTCGTTGACGGTCAAGAGCAAGGCAAACGAGAGCCTCTTGAAGGAAATTGAAGTTCATTCCCGGGAACAGTGTCCGGCGGTTTATTGTCTGACGAATCCGATTCCCCTTTCGAT
Organism: Leptospirillum ferrooxidans C2-3; assembly: GCF_000284315.1. Taxonomy (NCBI): domain Bacteria; kingdom Pseudomonadati; phylum Nitrospirota; class Nitrospiria; order Nitrospirales; family Nitrospiraceae; genus Leptospirillum; species Leptospirillum ferrooxidans. Next base: position 1,267,386 of record NC_017094.1, read on the forward strand.
TGAGTTGATTACAGAGAAGTAAGGAAGAGGATTCTTTTTGCCCCGATGAGTCTGGAGAGGAGGATGCCCTCCTCTCTGATCCTTTGCGTTTTTATGGGGATCTCCTGAACAATCAGCCGGAGCAGGAAAGCAAAACCTCCTCAGCAGATTTCAGGTTGTGGGAAGGGAGAAGGTTCGGCTGAAAAATTTCCCCCTTTTTTGGGTGTTTCCCAGCAAATCCTGTTTTTTCCCATTTTTTTTGCGCTATACATCAGGTTGTCCGCCCTGTGCAAAAGACTGCTCAGCGTCTCTCCCACCCTGTATTGTGTCAGTCCAATGCTTACGGTGACCCCGGAACCATCAGAGCGTTTGACATCCCCTTCGATCTGTTTGCGGATCTTTTCCGTGAGGGAATGGGCGGTGTCAAAAGATTGTCCGGGAATCAGGAGGAGAAATTCTTCCCCTCCAAGCCGGATAAAAGAATCCGATTTTCCGATGGATCGGTGTATGGAGGCAGCGACCTGAATAAGAACCTGGTCACCCGTCTGATGTCCATCCTGATCATTGATGGCTTTGAAGTTGTCGATGTCCATGAGAACAACGAACACCGTCATCTCCGGGTTTCTATCGTTTTGGGTCATCAGGGTGGATAAGTGTCCAAGACCTGCCTTTCGGACCATCGCTCCTGTGAGGCTGTCCACGAGAGCTTCTTTTTTCAGGCGATTTTGATAGGTATGGATCACCCCATAGTGGTACCAGGCCAGTATCACTGCGACAAGATAGGCGAAAAGGGAGCTCAGGAAGATCGGAAATGAAACCGGTGGAATGTGGTTCAAAAATGGAAAAGAGAGGTATCCAGCGATAATCCCGATGACCGCCGCGGCATTCCAGAGAAGTGCCTTTTGGTATCCGAGCAAAAAAAAGTAGGTTAATGGGAAGACCGGATACCAAATGATCATGAGAACTTCATTGAATGACAAAAAGGCGCCAAGAATCTGCTGGAAAAGGATCAACCCCGCAAACCCCGTCAACACGTTTCTGTAGCTTTTTCTGTCACGATAGAGAGAGAAAAGAAGAAATGGGGCAATGATCGAGAAAAGAGTGGAAGGGATAACCCGAAAAAATTCATCTCTGTGAAATTCGATGAATGCCATGATGGCGGAAGAGGCAATTCCGATCGTTCCCGAAATATAGAGGAACCGGATCCTGTCTTTCAGGAAATCCTTATCCTCTTCAGGATCGGGATGCATATAAGAATCGCTGTCGCCAGTTGTCACAATAACCCTCTCTACTGTGGCTGATCGAAATGGGCCATAAGCGAGGATGGATAATAGAAGAAAGGAGTCACAGAAAGGTCACTTGCCTATCCGGAATGATGAAAATGGCGGATAGCGCTTCTTTTGGAATTCTAAAGGATCGATTGATTTTGTTCAATTTATGGGGGGCAGATGAGCGTGGACTCCATGCCCGGCCAATAATCCTGAAGTCTTCTGATCTCTTCAGACTGGCGAATTGACATCGTCAGAGCCCTAAGACATAATTACACTGATCAGTGTAATTATGTCTTAGGAGAGATCATGACGATTCCTTCCCCTTCATCAAAGTTTGTTTCTTCCCAGACGCCCGAGATTGAGACGAGACCGCTTATAGACTCTCCTCTCGCAAAGGGCCTTGAGTCCGTTTTTAAAATCCTGGGAAACCACACCAGACTTCGACTGCTCCACGCGCTCGTTCGCCACCCGGATCTGTGCGTCGGGGAGATTGCAGAAGCCATAGGAATGAAGCCTCAGGCCGTTTCCAACCAGCTTCAGCGTCTTGCCGACAAGGGAATCCTTGTTTCCAGGCGAAGTGGGCTGAAAATTCATTACCGGATCGTGGATCCTTGTGTTGTGAGTTTACTAGACAAGGGGCTGTGCCTCGTCGAAGACCTTCCTCAAAAGAGTCCCTCTGTGCTCAAGATATCTGAGGGGGTCCCCACCTATGAAGAATGAACCGGCAATCCCGACGGCCTCAAATGTGGCGGCCGGGCACTTGCTAGAAGCCTCTTTGGCCAGAAAATGCTGGCCATGCGGATGCTTCCACGACGCATTACGTTCTCTTGACACATCTCTTCCTGAATCGGGGTGGCCGGTGGTTCTTTCGGATGCGATCCGCGGCGGGACAGAAAAACTCACTGAACGCCGCTATGACTGTCTGGGGTGCGAGGTATGCTATCCCGCACTGGCGTTGAATGCGTTAAGCGAGGAGGGGGGTGCTGTGTCGCTTGAACCTTGCCCGACGGATCTCCCAAAAGCACAGGAAGGATGGCCACCTCTTCCTGGGGACTACCGGGTCCTTCGTTACCAGGCACCGGTCGCGGTATGCACTCTGAGCGATGTCCGGTTATTCGAAACACTTTCTAAAAGTGTCGAGACGGGACTTTCCATTATCGGAACCCTCCATACAGAAAACCTCGGCATCGAACGGATCATCACCAACGTTCTGGGCAATCCCCATATCCGATTTCTGATCGTTTGCGGAGCGGATTCAAGGCAGTCTGTTGGACATTTGCCAGGACAATCGCTGGTCTCCCTGATGTCAGCAGGGCTCGACGAAAAGGGAAAAATAAATGGAGCGTTGGGGAAACGGCCGATACTTAAAAACATCGGTCGGGATGCCGTTGAACATTTCCGGAACGTGATCACATTGCTCGATATGCAGGGTGTGGAAAATCAAGACGAAATTCTGGCACGGATCCGGGAGTGCACGACCAGAAACCCGGGGCGATCCGATCCTTTTCCATCGCTCCCGACAATCGAGGTTTTGACGGGGGATCTCCCGGCACGGATGGTTCCCGATCCGGCAGGATATTTTGTCGTCTACCCGGATCCTGCCCGAAAAAAACTTGTTGTTGAACACTATCAGAACAATGGCCGGCTGAACAAAGTGATCACAGGGATGGATCCGGCTGAAATCGCCACAACGGCAATCAAATATCGTTTGGTTTCCCGGCTGGACCATGCCGCCTATCTTGGGCAGGAACTGGCCCGGGCTGAGGCTTCCCTATTTTCCGGAAGCCGTTATGTGCAGGACCGTGCGCCAGAGTCCCTGTTCACTTCCTCAAATGGTACCGGCGCATGCCAATGCGTTGAAACCTGTACGGAATCGTGATGGAACCAGAAAGGGTAAACAAAGAGCCAGAAGAGGAGAAAGGAAGTATTGGACTGATCTTCGGATTCCTGACCTCTGTTTTATCCGTGGGGTGCTGTGCTATTCCGGTGGTTCTGATTTCTCTCGGATTGGGTGGTGCCTGGGCCAGCCGGCTTGAATTTCTGGACCGGGCTCGTCCTCTTCTTATCGTTTTTTCTCTTCTTTCACTTGGGTGGGGCATCCGACGTTACACGGAACGGGGACAGAAGTCCTTGTGTAAACCGAATGATGGTCCAGGGATTCGGAGCGATCGGGTACGAAAAGGACTATTCTGGGCGGCTGTCGCCGGAAGTCTTTTGATCCTGCTCCTTCCGTGGATGAGCGCCCACTTTTTCCACCTGAGATTTTTTGATCGGGATACGGACTGATCACCTGTTTCGAGCGGGGGAAGACAGGACAGGCACCCGGGCAGAAATCAGTCTTTATCCGGACCGGTCACAGTCTCTCTCCAGAAACCATGAGAAGTGATCCAAAAAGGCAGCTGTTTGGTGTAACGGTCTCAAGCACCCTGGCCCATGTCGTTCCTGAAGGCAGAAAAACAGCGGAATGCATCCTGAGCTTCTGAACTGGCAAATCAGCAAAAAAGCTGGAAATTTCCTGCCGATGATGCCATCGGGCTCCCTGATAAGCCCCGGTTCCCCCTTCCCGACCCTTATTCCGGTAAAGGAGGCTGTCCCGGTTGAGCCATCCGATGGCAAACCGGCGTTTCGTTACGCGCACGATTTCGCTTGTGGCCCGCAGTTCGTCGTCGATGAAACAAAGAGCCGCTATAGAAAAGACCCGATCGAAACTTCGGTCAGGAAAAGGGAGTGACCGGGCGTCTCCCCGGATCCAGCGAATCGTGTCCGGGCCTTTCCTTTTGGCAAAGGCAATCGCGAAAGGATCCGGATCGAGGCCGGTTATATGAAGATCATTTCGAAAGAACCGTCGCGTGAACCATCCCGTCCCGCACCCGATATCCAGGAGAGAGTCTCCCGCCTGATGATCGAGCGATCGGGAAATCAGGCGATATTCGGTTTCTCCAACCCAAACCCCTCTCGGAGATTCATACCAGCCATCGTAGGAAGCGGCATCCATCAGGAGGTTCGCTCCCGCCATGCGGTGATCAGGAGATTCGCTGAAAAATCGATTTCCGACTCGGTCGTGAAACGGCCGAGAGTCAGCCGGACTGCACCCAAGGCCCGACTTTTTTCGAGATGCATCGCGAGAAGGACCGGACTCGCCGCATGGATTCCCCCATGGCAGGCGCTTCCCGTGGAGGCCGCAATCCCGGGGGTGGCGGAGAGAAGATCCCATCCCTTTACCTTGGGAAAAGAGAGGTTCAGCGTATTGGGAAGCCGATCCTCAGGATGCCCATTAAGACGGAGTCCGGGGATGGCGGCGGAGAGTCTTCCGTGAAGTTTCTCCCGAAGCCTCTGTATTCTGGCCGGCTCCTCCCGGAGATTCTCCCGCGCCAGTCGGGCGGCCGTGCCCAAGGCCGCGATATAAGGGACGTTTTCGGTCCCGGGACGAAGCCCTCTTTCATGGCCCGCACCTGACATGATCGGAGAGAGCGATATTCCCTCACGTACATACAGGGCCCCAATCCCTTTGGGAGCATAGAATTTGTGGCCGGCAACGGTCAGAAGATCGGCTCCGATCGTATTCACATCGACGGAGATCTTGCCAATCGCCTGAGCCGCATCAACATGGAACAATGCACCACAGGTGTGGGCAAGGTTCGCAATTTCACGCACTGGCTGGATCGTTCCGGTCTCATTGTTGGCGAGCATGACCGATACCAGCGCTGTGTTCTTGCCGAACGCTCTTTCAGCCTCCCGAAGGTCGACACGACCGAAGGAATCGACCGGGAGAAGAAGCAGACCCCCAACCCTCCTCCTTCCGGCGTAAAGATGGTTGCAATACCGACGGATGTTCGACGGCTGAAATCACAAGGGAGGGGTTGCTTCTTCCCAGTTCCTGAGTGGTGCCCAATATCGCCAGATTGTTGGCCTCGGAAGCGGAACCGGTCAAGACAATCTCGTCCGCTTTCGCCCCGATCAGAGTCGCCACCTCTGCCCGTGAGAATTCCAGCTGTTCCTTGGCTTCCCGCCCAAAGAAATGATCGGAGGACGGGTTGCCGAAGCGTTCCCGGAACCAGGGCATCATGGCGTCCACAACCTCCGGATCTACGGGAGTCGTGGCATTGTAATCGAGATAGACCGGCCGAATCAGTCCAGATCCTTTCGCATTTCAAGATATTGCTCGCGGGTGATCTCGCCTTTTGCGTAACGTTGGTCCAGCACTTCTTTCGGAGTTTCCTCCTTGCGCGGAGGAGAGGAATTCCCGCAAGAATCCCCTCCCATTCTTCTCATGAAGACCATCAGGAAAACTCCGAGTCCCGCCAGAAAAAGAAACGGAAAAATCCACATCCAGCCCATCGCCCACATACCGTTCATCCATGGCATTTTTTACCCTCCAATCATCTGGTCAAGTCTGAGCCGGAAACACTTTTGCCAGCCATAAATAATAGCCGGCCACGAGAAACATGAGCGTGGCGCTTGCATAGCGCACCCAGCTGATTCCGTTGATCCGGCATCCTGCCTCCAGGACCCGGTCGGATGCAACCCCAGCCAGAATAAAGGGGGCACTCCTGCCAAGACCAAAGGAAAATCCCAGCAAAGCGCCATATGCAGGCGTCATGTGAGGCATCCCCAGGCCGAAAAGAACCATGAGAGAAATCAGTGGAGCGCCGAGACTATAGACCAGCCCGACAAAAAAAGCCCATGGGATGGTTGCCGGAGTATTGGACTTGAATACGGGATGTCCAGGCGATTTTCTCCGGAGAATCCAGATTCCCACAAAAAGGGCCAGCCCCACCATGGCGAGGCTCCATATTCGCCGCATTTCCCCGCCAACCATCAACGATACACTTCCGGCGACTGCTCCCAGAAGAATCATTCCAAGCCACATTCCGCCAGCAAAAGCCGATCCCAGCCAGAGGCCCTTTCTTCTTCCGGAAGAGACGTCTTCGGCCCCGGAAGTACCGGCAATCCCCAGCATGGTCGGAATCGTAAAAGGACAGCCTGCGGTTCCGATCGCCCCAGCAACAATCATCAGGACGACCAGTAAAAGGCTTGGACCATGATCCAGTATCACGAGCCAGAATTTCAGGAAGGAAAGAAGCCAGGACGAGCCTGCTCCTTCCGGAAGAGACTTTTCCATTTTTCAGACATCCTCTTCGAATGATTTTTTGCCGATGTTTTTCAGACTTTTTTCAGCTCAGAAAAAACCGGCACCGGGTTTCTGATAATATCCAGAACTGGAGAGATCTCCTGCGATGTGGTCCACAGATCCTGGAGCTCTGCATCCGTCGCGCTGCTTTTGACCCGGCAGATCACTCGGATACCTTCGTATCCCGGACGGACGCTTTTTGAGAGTCCCAGAAATCCCTGCAAGTCAAGATCGCCTTCCAGTTCGAGCTCCATGGAATCGATTCCGATTCCGCGTGCCGTGGCATTGTAGACCAATCCGACAACCAGACAAGACGCCAGAGCGTGAAGAACTGCCTCCACGGCATTTGGCCCGGCATCGCCTCCAAGAAGGACCGGCGGTTCATCGCCTTCCAGAACAAAAGGATTCTTTCTGGAAGAATCTTCTTTTCCCGTTCCGTAAAACCCCTGGATTGTCGTTTTGGAATGTGCCCCGGCAACCCATCTGTTATGGGCCCGGAACCTGAAGCGTGCAAGGGAGGGATCAGACTTGACCGCTGTAACGGTTCCGATCAATGCCTCCAGATTGACCCCGTTTGGTGCTTTTTCCGTATTCTCCATCGATGTCTCCTTATAAAGGGAACTCCATTTTCTTGATCTCTGGAGGACTCCAGAGTCTTTTCCTGGAGATGGAAAGAAAGTGGATCAGAAAGCTCCTGAATCCTGCGCTTTGCAGTTTGACTGCATTGACTTTGACTGCATTGAGACTTGACAGGATGCTCCACCCCTGCCTATCCTAGTCAAAAGTTTTCATAGTTGCAATCTTTCTAAAATTAAATAATTCTAACACAAAGAGGTACCCATGTTTTTCAAACAATTTGCGACTCAGGAAGCGACACTGTCCTATTTTTATGGATGTGGAGGACTGGGCAAAGCCATAGCGGTTGATGTCGTCCTGGGCGATGAGGACTGGTTTGTTTTGGAAGCTGAAAAAGCCGGTGTCCGCATTGCCTATGTCGTCGATACCCATGTTCATGCCGACCATGTCTCGGGAGGGCGCCGGCTCGCAGAAAGGACCGGAGCAGAGTTCTGCCTTCACGAAAATGCCGGGAAGATCGTACGATCTCCTTTCCATTTTCTGAAAGATGGCGAGATTCTCGAAACGGGGAATGTCCTGACGAAAATCCTCCATACGCCGGGACACACCCCGGACAGTATCTGTCTTCTGGTCTCTGATCTCCGCCGCGGAGAGGATCCATGGTTCGTCCTGACCGGAGACACCTTGTTCGTCGGGTCAGTCGGACGACCGGACCTGGGAGGGAAACCGGAAATTCTGGCTGGAGAGATCTTTTACAGTCTCCGCGACAAAATCCTTTCTCTTCCCGACGAAGTGGAAATCTATCCCGGCCATACCTCCGGAAGTGTTTGTGGTGCGGGCATCTCCGGAAAACCCTCCTCGACGGTCGGATTTGAAAAACGCTTCAATCCCTTTCTTGCGCTCAAGGATCCTGCCGTTTTCGTTTCCGCCCTGACCGCCGAGATTCCGGAAAAGCCGGCGGAATTTGAGAGAATCGTCGCTGCCAACTGCGTATGAAAAGTCTTGAACGATTCATTATTGAGGAGAGCCTGAAAATCATGGATACCGTTCGTTTTGTTCTCGTATCGGAGATGTTTTCTGCCATGTCTCATCCAAAGCGTCTCGAAATCATCAGTCATATAGGACTATCGAACCGGGGCTCGGGTGAGCTTGCTGAACTGACACACCTCTCGAAAGCCAATGTCTCCCAACATCTGAATGTTCTAAAAGCACGAGGGCTTGTTGTCTGCGAGAAATCAGGAACGGCCTGCCGCTACCGGCTGACCAGCTCCAAGGTTCTCGAAATCTGTGATCTCATTCGTCAGATGATTCTTGAGCAAATGGAAACCACTTCAGAGAAAAGAAAAAGTCTAGCGAACGTCACCCCATTCGTCCGGGAGAAGAAAGAGAAGGCATGACCGCTGCGGATTCTTTCCAGCGAGGCATTCGCCCCAATCTGAACCAGTTTCTCCAGCAAATCCTCCAGGTCTTTTTCGTGGGACTCATGATCGGCATGGAACGCACGGCCCTGCCAGGTCTGGCCCAGAAAGATTTCGGCGTCGCAAAGGGGTCCTTCCTGTTCCTTCTCTCTTTCCTGTTCTCCTTCGGACTGGTCAAGGGGATCCTGAACTTCATCGCAGGATCCCTCTCCGACCGGATCGGACGAAAACGGGTTCTGGTCATGGGGTGGATCGCCGGACTCCCCATTCCGTTTCTTATTCTCATGGCCCCCAACTGGTGGTGGATCGTTCTGGCCAATGTCTTTCTGGGAATCAACCAGGGATTTGCCTGGTCAATGACCGTCACGAGCAAGGTGGACATTACATTGCCCGAAGAGAGGGGGATGGCGACCGGCATAAACGAAAGTGCGGGGTATTTCGCAGTAGGGATCTCCGGCATCGTCACCGGATATCTTTCCGTACGCTACGGTTCCCGGGAGACACTCTTCTGGTTCGGCCTCTCGGTCGTCACCATCGCCCTCGTCCTGGCCATCGGCTTCATCCGGGAAACACTCCCATGGGCCAAGGCGGAGCATGCCGAACACCGGAATAATACCTTTTCGGGCCCCCCGCCACGATTTCCTGAAGGGGTCTCCGAACACCCCGGAGCCAGAGAAATCTTCCTTCTCGTGTCCTTTCGCCACCCCACATTCCGCGCCCTTTCCCAGGCCGGGATCGCCAACAAGATCGCCGACACGCTGGTCTGGGGCCTTCTTCCCGTTTTTCTTCTGGGACGGGGAGTCACTCTCACCGCGACCGGCTGGGTGACCGGACTCTATGCCATGGTGTGGGGCGTTTCGCAGATCGTCACGGGCAGGATCTCAGACCGGATCGGGCGAAAGATCCCCATTGTGTCAGGACTCTGGTGTCTTGCCGGAGGAATTTTAGCCATGGCGCTCTCCGAAAACCAGCCATTCCGGCTTTTCTCGGCGACGGTGATGGGGGTTGGAATGGCACTTCTCTATCCGAATCTTGTGGCCGCTGTAGCGGATATTTCTCCTCCGGCTTGGCGAGGAAAAGCACTGGGCACCTACCGCTACTGGCGGGACACGGGGTATGCCATCGGAGCTCTTCTTCTTGGCGCCATCGCCCAGTGGAGACAGGAAGTGATATTGACATTTTGGGTCACCTCCGGACTTTTGATCCTCTCCGGACTCTGGGTCGCTCTGGGTGCCGAGGAAACCCATCCCTTAATAAACCCGTCCCAGAAAATCCGGACACTTTCCGAATGAAAGGAACTCTTGTGGGTAAAATTGCTTTTTTTCTCCCAAGCATCACCATTTTCTTCTTGTTCACAGACGCTTGGGCCGATCCGCCAGGACCCTCCCCTCAACCTGCGATTCCTGTCCCTAAAAACTCTTCCTCTCTCCCTCCCGTCTCTTCCCGAATATCGGATTCTACTGACACGACCCCGCTTTCATTCAATGGTCCCGACGCCCTCTCCGCTTACAAACACTCCTGGAACCCACTCACGGCGGGACCGAACATGGTCTCCTATGCCGACACTCTTCCCGAGGGGGTTTTCAATGCCCGGTTCTTTTTTTACAGCCGGTTCACCCAGGCCCAATACACCAACAGCGGGGGAATCACGGGACTTCCACCGGGCTTCTATGAAACACAGATGCTCGCCCTGGAAGCCATGTATTTTGGCCTCGGATCCAATACGGAACTTGCGATTCTTCCTTCTCTTATCGGAACGGATTCATCGATCGGAGGATCATCGATAAACGGATGGGGACTGAATGATTTCAGTATCGGAATCAAGCACCGGTGGATTATCCAGGACCCGAACTCGGCCCGTCCGTCCTTCGCGACGTTTCTTTTTTTGACGCTCCCGACCACTTCCTGGCTTGGGACACCCGTTCCAAAGGGAGGGCTTCCTCCCATTTCGGTTCTCCCCGCCACCCATTTTGGAAGCCCATCCATTACCACGACATTTCTTCTTCGAAAGAACATTCGTCCGCTCCGTTTCTACGGCGGACTTTATTACACCTACGGATTTCCCGGCATGGAATCGCTCACTGCGGCCGATTCACCAATCTTTGCCCAGTTTGGTGATCTAGTCCAGTACAAGATGGCAGTTGAAGATGTGGTCAACGAAAAGCACGGACTGGGATTCATCCTGGAAATGGTGGGTCTTTCGGAGCTTCCGTTTTCGGCCGATGGACTACCGGTCAATACCACCCCCAGAAGTTTCAATCTGATCGCGGTGCAGCCAACTTTCGAGGTAAACATCACACCCAAACTCGCCCTTTCGGTTGGTGTTCTTCTTCCCGCTTGGGGAAACAACGAATATCTGGCCACGACTCCGAACTTTTCTCTCTGGTACTACTTCGGAAGCGGCACCCTTCAGCGATAAGAGCAGGCTGTTCCAAAGTTTTTTCTCTTCAAAATACTGGATGAGTTTTGTCACGAGCCTATTTCCATGAGGATGGTGACCTCTCCCCGGCGTGAGCGGCAGAGCTTACCGGGGTCTGACCGGAAGACTTCAGCCCATATAACAGAGATTTCACAGATTGGCGACGTCTTCTTCAATGGTGGATGTGCAAAAACACACTGGAGGAGCATCCGTCTCCCAAAGAAATCACGAAATGGTTTGACTATGTGTCAAAGAATTTTATCTATCAGAGCTCGTGGGGGCTAGGCAGTTTGATTGCCGTTGTCTTAAACGATAACGATTTTGCTCCCATAAGACCGATGAATATCGATGATTGGCCCAGAGCTGGCCTACCATGGATTGCTTTTTGGATGAAGGAACTATTCACTTGGGGTACGCTGGAGCCCGTTGCCGCGTTCCTTCTGGCCCGAGGCGATACTAAGACAAGAGGTGAGGCAGAACAAAAAGCTCAAGAATACTATGATTCCAGGCCTGCTAAAACCTATGCGAATGATTTGCTAGATCCACGCGCCATTCGCGTTTGGGCTCAGGAAACTCGACCTAGTCAGCGTACCTTAAGGGAGCCTGTTGATTTTGAGCAACTGGTCCGATTGACAAGGGAACGGGATATTTACCGATACCATCAAGTGTACGTTACCCCGATTGTCGTAAATGGAGGTTGGACATGGATCGACAAGGCTGGGTATGACGTTGCCAAAGGACCAATCAATGAAGACGTTCGGCTCAACGTTGAACAATATGAGTTTACCCTGGATATATCACACACCAAGGTCACGGGACGACAGTACTTGGCATACCAACTGCCGTGACGTTCAGCGCTCTGTCGACAAAGGAAAGCTGTGGAGTGATGGGAATTGAATCCACATAGGCTTTTCTGAAATGTGTAGCAAGAATCATGGGAAGTTTCGATTTGCATTATGGTAACATATGAGTTACTATCAAATATGTCCTTCCAAGTACAAGAATTGATGGAAGAAAATGGATCAAGCCCCTATGCCGATTGGTTCCAATCGCTTGATCCGACGGCTGCGGCGAAAATCGCCGTAGCTAAGATCAGAATGGAACAAGGCAATCTATCGAATGTCAAATGGTTCCAAGGGATTGGAGAATACAGAATAGATTGGGGGCCTGGCTATCGAATCCATCTGGCTAAAGAGGGGGAGAAAATCATTACCCTGCTTGGCGGAGGAACAAAAAAGGGGCAGCAGAAAGATATCATACAAGCGGTCCAATTATGGGAAAACTATAAGAAACGAAAGGCAAAAGGAATAAAAAGGAGTCCGTGAACATGGCTTTAACCAGAGATTTTAAAGAAACCGTTGTCGCTCGCGTTAAGAGTGATCCTGCTTTTGCGCAAGCTCTGCTCGATGAGGCCGTGAACCTTTTTCTGAACGGTGAACCAGACATCGCTAGGCTTGTCCTGCGAGACTTGGTGAATGCAACAATAGGATTTGAAGGTTTAGCGACGGACATCCATAAATCCAGTAAAAGTATTCATCGGATGCTGTCCAGATCCGGAAATCCAACGATGGAAAATTTTTCAATCATTAT